>DATNAU010000162.1:0-87832 GCA_035572415.1 Acidobacteriaceae bacterium | reverse complement strand
AATTCAGCATCGCATGGGCAGCTTTTTCCCGTCTGCCTGGGCCGCCGGCACCCATTCCACAAAGTATCCGCTGGCTCCTGCCGGACTGCTGTTCTCCGGCGACCAGAACTTCGACCCTCGCGGCACGCCGAGTAATTACACCCACTTCATGCCGCGTGTGGGCCTCGCATGGGATGTGTTCGGCGATGGAAAGACCAGCTTGCGCGGCGGCGGCGGCATGTTCTATGACAGCCGCATCAGCAGCGTCTTTTACAACATCTACTCCAACGCATCGCCGTTTATCACCGCCTTCAGCGTCGGCTCTGTCGTGGGCTCAACGGCAGCGAACAGCACGGTCATGAACTTCACCAATCCATATTCGAGCACCGGCAACCCCAACCCCTTCCCCGCTCCACAACCGCCGCCAAACACGTCGCCGATTCCGACGCAGGCCTTCCTCAGTTTCGATCCCTATCGCGGATTCTCTACTCCGGTGACGTACGCCTGGAATCTGGCGCTGGAACAGAAGGTGACAACCAACTTGCTCGCGCGTATCGCGTATGTCGGCACGCACGCGAGCCATCAGTGGTCGCCGGTGGAGTTGAACCCAATTCTGAATGCCGACGCAACTACGACAAGCTCCACCGCGGGCCGCCGCCTCTACAATGCATCCACTCTTTACAGCGGCAGTTCCTGCGTCGCGAACAACTGCTATTCCCAACCCATCACCGACTACAACATGGGCTCCAATGCCCTCTACAATTCACTGCAGACCTCGCTGGAGCAGCGCGTCACGAACGGCCTGACGCTGCTGCTGAACTACACCTGGTCGAAATCGATCGATGGATCGCCCTACAACCAGGCATCTACATCCATCGGGTCCGGCAACTCCTTCGTCCTGCCCATCTATGAGCCGAACTTCAAGCGCCTGGATCATGGCCCGTCGGATTTCGATCACCGCAACATCATCGCGGCCTCTTTCGTCTACAAACTGCCCAGGATGATGCAGGATGGTCCGAGCGGTCTGCGCTATCTGGTGAATGGATGGCAGACTTCCGGGCTTCTACTCACGCGCAGCGGCGATCCGCTGACCGTAACCGCAAACAACAGCAACGGTTCCGGCTCCGGCCAGAACCGCGACCGCGCGGTCTTCCTCGGCGGCAATCCTTATGGCGGCAGTGCATGTCCGGCCACCGCCCACTGCAAGAACTGGTTGAATGCTGCAGCATTCAGCGCAAACGTGCAGACCGCCGGCCAGCCGGTAAATTACGGCAATGTCGCGAAAGGATCGTTCACCGGACCGCGCTATACCGACGTGGACATGGCTGTCACGCGGGATTTTCCATTCGCCGAATCTACTGCACTGCAATTCCGTGCGGAATACTTCAACATCTTCAACCACACCAACTTCGGCGATCCCAACACGACGCTCAACGGCACCTTCGGCGAGATCACTGGCACTGGCCCGGCGCTCGCTCTTGGCTCCGGCAACTCCACCAGTAACGATCCGCGCATCGCGCAGTTCTCGTTGAAGCTGAACTTCTAGCAAAAGCGATAAGCCGATACCGGTGGCATGGTGCATTCGCACCAATCCAGATGTGCGGCCACCGCGCGCTGCCAGGCGTATATGGAACAGCGGCGGTGACCGCACACTCATTCGAGGAGAAACCTGGACGGCCATGACTTCAACAAACCACACTCGACGACGCTTTCTCTCAAACGGGCTTGCTGTTTCAGGCGGCCTCACGATCACTGGCGCCCGCTCATTCACTCCTGCCTTTGTCCAGGCACTGGAGGCAACTGTGCCGGGCGCAGCGCAAGACATTACCGGGCGCGGTTCGCTGAAGGCCCATGCCGCCGCGCACGGCCTGCTGACGGGAGCGGCCGTTGAGGCGCAACTGCTGGCCACCAATGCCGGAGTGGCGAAGATCGTCACGGACCAGTACAGCATTCTTGTTGCGGAGAACTCCATGAAGGTCGGGCCCATGCGTCCGGCGCCCGACAAGTTCTCATTTGAAGCCGGTGACGCTCTGGTTGCTTTTGGCGATGCGCACGGAATCAAAGTCCGCGGCCACAACCTCTGCTGGCACGCCCAGCTGCCCACCTGGTTCAACTCCTACGCGACCAAGGACAACGCACGCCAGCTCCTGGTGGACCACATCAGCACAGTCGCCGGCCACTTCAAAGGCAAGCTGCATTCCTGGGACGTGGTGAACGAAGCGGTGAACGTGCCGGACGGGCAACCCGGCGGCCTGCGCAACGGGCCGTGGTTCAAGCTTCTGGGAGCGGACTTCATTCCACTCGCCTTCCGAACAGCGCGCGCCGCCGACCCCAACGTACTGCTTACCTACAACGACTACGGCGTCGAGACCGACAGTGACGGAGACACGAAGAAGCGCGCTGCCATTCTTGAACTGGTGCGAGGCATGCAGGCGAACAAAGTGCCGATCGACGCCGTGGGAATCCAGTCCCACATTCACGCAGGCTGGTCTACCGCGGATGGCAAAGGATTGCGCGAATGGATGCGCACGCTGCGGGGCATGGGGCTGAAGCTATTCGTCACGGAGCTCGACGTCAACGATGACACGCTGAAGACTGACGATCCGGCGGAGATCGATGCAGCAGTCGCCCAAACGTATCGCGAATATCTGGATCTCATTATGAGCGAGGCCGCCGTGAGTGCCGTGCTCACCTGGGGTGTCACCGACGCGCATACATGGCTGGCAGGCAGACGGCAGGGACCTCGGCCCGGATTTCGGCCGGGGCAACAACCAGGACAGCCGGGCCAGGCGCAACCATCTGCGCAGCCGGAAATGCAGCCGCCGCCCCCGCCGGGCCAGGCGGAAGTGGTACCCCCCGGGCCGCCGCCGGGACAGCAGGTCGCGCAGCATAGGCCTCCCGAACGGCCCCTGGCGTTCGATGCCGATAACAAACCGAAGCCGGCGTTCTTCGCCATCCGCGATGCTTTCGACAGGAGAGCTGTGTGATCTATCGGCGCGCGGCAGGGCCGCGAATCTCTCACTTGCCACGCGCCATCCTCTTTACTGTCCTCGCCTCCGCAATTGCATTTCCGGGCGCGGTCTCGCAGTCAGTGCAGAATCGCGGCTCCTACCTCAATCCCGATCTGCCCATCGCGCAGCGGGTGGATGATCTCGTCGGGCGGATGACACTCGAAGAGAAAATTGCGCAGATGCAGAACGATGCGCCGGCCATCCCCCGTCTGCACGTACCGGCTTACAACTGGTGGAACGAAGCCCTGCACGGCGTGGCGCGTTCTGGATATGCCACGGTATTTCCCCAGGCCATCGGCCTCGCCGCTACATGGGATACAGGCTTGATTCACCGCGTCGGCGACACCATCTCGACAGAAGCACGGGCGAAATACAACCAAGCGCAGCGCGAACGGAACACCGCCATCTACTACGGCCTCACCATGTGGTCGCCCAACATCAACATTGACCGCGATCCGCGCTGGGGCCGCGGGCAGGAGACCTACGGCGAAGACCCATTTCTCACCGGTCAGATCGGCTCCGCCTTCGTGCGCGGCCTGCAAGGCGACGATCCGGACCATCCTAAAACCATTGCCACTCCCAAACACTTCGCCGTGCACAGCGGGCCGGAGTCGGAGCGCCACACCTTCGACGCGGTCATTTCGCCGCACGATCTTGAAGATACTTACCTGCCCGCCTTCCGCACGCTGATCGCCGATGCGCACGCCGGCAGCATCATGTGCGCCTACAACGCGGTCGATGGCGTGCCGGCATGCAGCAGCGACCTTCTTCTCCAGCAGAAGCTGACGCACGATTGGGGATTCCGCGGCTATGTCGTTTCCGACTGCGCCGCCATTACCGACATAGCCGCAGGACACAAGTTCGCCCCGGACATGGCTCACGCCGCCGCGAGTTCGCTGAAAGCGGGCACGGATCTCAGCTGCGGGAGAGAGTACGGCGCGCTTCTCGACGCATTGCATCAGGGCCTGATCAGCAACGCGGCCATCGATACGGCCGTCAAGCGGCTGTTCACCGCACGCATTCGCCTCGGCATGTTCGATCCTCCGGATCGCGTGACCTACAACAGAATTCCGTTCACCGAGAACGATTCAACGGCCCACGCCGCACTGTCGCTCCAGGCTGCGCGTGAATCCATCGTGCTGCTTAAGAACGATCGCCGCGCGCTTCCGCTTTCCCCATCCATTCGCACCATTGCCGTCGTTGGGCCCAATGCCGCCGCTCTGCCTGCGCTCGAGGGAAATTACAATGCCATCGCCTCTCACCCCATCACGCCACTCGCCGCACTGGAGCAAAGATTGCCCGGGCACGTTCGCTATAGCCAGGGATCGCCTTACGTGCAGGGCGTTCCCATCGTTGTGCCTCAGTCTGCACTCAGCACAGTCGATCGAGGCAAGCATATCGCTGGACTACATGCAGAATACTTCGACGGCACGGATCTGAGCGGCGACCCAAAATTCACGCGTTTCGATCCCAACATTGACTTCGATTGGAATGGCGCTTCGCCGGCTCGCGGCATATCCCCCGGCGCCTTCGCCGTCCGCTGGACTGGTTCTTTCACTCCACCAGCGGCAGGCCCCATCACGTTCAGCTTTTCCCTCGCGCATTGCAGTACCTGCGACGACGCCGAAACCGTGCGCGTCTGGATCGACGACAAGCTGATCTCGAATTTCGAACATCAGCCCACCCCGGGCCGCCGGGCGCCCACCACGCCTTTCACGGTCAACTTTGCGGACACGGCGGCGCATGCGCTGAGGATTGAGTACACACATCGCGCCCCACACTTCGGGGCAGGCCTCACGTTCAGCTGGCAACCGCCGGCTGCCGCCTTGCGCGCAGAAGCTGTCGCCGCGGCCAGGCAATCCGAAGTTGTAATCGCGTTCCTTGGCCTAAGCCCGGAGATCGAAGGCGAAGAGATGCCGCTCCACGTCAAAGGTTTCAACGGCGGAGACCGCACCGCCATTGAGCTTCCAGAGGCGCAGATGCAACTTGTCGACGGCCTTGCCGCCACGGGCAAGCCGCTCATCCTGGTGCTGATGAACGGAAGCGCGCTGGCTCTCGGCAGCGCCCATGACAAGGCATCCGCAGTGCTGGAAGCCTGGTATCCGGGGGAAGCCGGTGGCGCAGCGATCACAGACACTCTCTTCGGGCGCAGTAACCCCTCCGGACGCTTGCCCATCACCTTCTACGCATCCACGGCGCAACTGCCATCCTTCGACAACTACAGCATGAAGGAACGCACCTATCGCTACTTCACCGGAGAGCCTCTCTATCGCTTCGGCTTCGGGCTCAGCTATACCCGCTTCGCATATTCGGGCGGAAAGCTGTCCGCTGCGACGCTTCAGGCAGGCCAGCCGCTTCATGCCAGCATCAACATAAAAAATGTCGGCGCCAGGGCCGGCAGCGAGACGGTTGAGTTTTATCTCATCCCGAAGTCCAGGCCAGGCGGCCCTCTGCGTGCGCTGGTGGCATTCGCAAAGCAATCGCTTGCATCCGGCCAGACAGCAACCGTCCATGCAACTATCGATGCGCGCGCGCTCAGCATGGTCGATGCCGATGGACGCCGCAGCGTCGAACCCGGAGACTATGAGCTTTTCATCGGCGGCGGACAGCCCGGTAGCAGCGACGGCCAGTCTCTTCCATTTCGTATCCGTGGTTCCACGGCGATTGCGCCTTGACTTCAGTTCAATCAGGGGCCGGCGCAAGCCCTGATCACTCAAAAAAAGCCCCCAAAAACCGCGTCTAGCCGTACACTGCCCTAGGAACCACACCAAGGCTCTGAGTCACTTGGTTTCAACCGTCAGCTCTCGGGCGTTCTGGAGAATACCCATACATGGGTGGTATCGGAAATAAACTGCGCGAAGCGCGGATGCAATGGCAACTTACGCTGCGTGAAGTCGAGGATCGCAGCTCGCGCATCGCCCAGCGCTGGGAAAACCCGGCCTATCGCATCTCCGCAAGCTGGCTGGACCGCGTCGAACGCGAAAACCGTGGCCTCTCTGCCACCAAGCTCATTGTGCTTGCCGTCATCTATGGGCTCAGCGCCGAACAGATGATCGCTCTCTGTCCTGCGTCACATGGCAGCAATTCCCTGGAGGCGCTCAGTGACATCTCCATTCCCAACAATACTTTGCTGTTGGAGAACGGCCAACTGGAACGGCAGGCCCGCCAATGGCTCCCCGATGCTCTCGTTACGGAGGTCCCGCCCGACGCCACTACCCTTCTGGCCCCTGTGGCCGGAACTCTGCCCAGCCACTACCGCCGCGGCATCATCGGTAAGCGCGATCGCACACTCGATCCGATGATCCGCGCCGGCTCTATCGTCCTGATCGATACGCAGAAGCGGGCCATCGCCGGCCGCCGTGAATGGACTCACGAATTCGACCGGCCGGTCTATTTCCTCATCGCCCATACCGGCTATGTCGCCGGCTTCTGTGAACTGGATAAGGACGCCGAATGGCTTACCCTCGTCCCGCATCCGCTTTCGTACGAGAGCAGCAGGCGCTGGCGGTTCCGGAAGGAAATCGAAGTCGTGGGGACGGTGGCCGCCTTCTTTTCGCGCCGCACGGACTGAAAAGCGTCACGCTGCACCTGCGTGCCCGGTACTTCCGGCAGCAGCCCTAAATGGCCTGCTGCAACTCCGCCAGTTCCGGGAAGCTTACCTGTTCGTAGAGCTCCAGCACATGACGCGTCATTAGATAGTATGTTGCCACAGCGCGTTGCGCATAGCTGGCAAATGCTGTCTCCAGATTGCCAGTGCGTGCCGCGCCTTTCAGCCGTCCGATGTGCCACTCCACCTCGCGCGCATTCAGGCGTAGTTGCTCGGCAACCACCAGCGCCTCAGGGTGCCAGCGCTGGACGTAGGTGGCCAATTCCACCAGCACCTGACAGTTACGCTCAAGCAGCTCCAGACCTTCCATGCCACCGAGCATCTGCCAGATGGCCTCCGGCTGCAGCGCAAAAGCCTCCTCGCCGGAAAGGGCCGTTGCGTCCCGGGCGATAAGCGCGATCTTCTCCCGATCGATCTTTGCCAGCCGCCCCAGCAACTGTTCCCATGTCGCTTCCGATGAACGCCGGCCGCGCAAATAATACCGGACAACGAGGCCACAGAGGACCACGAAGAAGAAGCCCACCAATGCGAGAAAGATGATTCCTCTCACCATCTCCTCCAGTTCCGGACATGTAACAGATCACTTTCCACCCGCCGCTGCAAGGTGTAAATCTGCATCAGCATCGCATCGGGCAGTTCGCGCGGAGCCGGCGCCTCCTGCCACAGCGTAACGATCCAGTAGCCGATGCAACCGAGAGAAGCGAGCTTTACAGCGTCCGACGTCAATGTGTAAGGACGAAGCCCGTGGGACCGCCCGAAATAACTCTGAACGGCATCCAGAACAAAGCTGATGATGGAATACGCCCCGAAGCCCTGCGCGATTCTCGCAACATGGGTTTTCCATGGCAATCCAGCCGTAGCGGACAAGACCATCATTCCGACAAACAGCTCGCTCATGAGCGCGGAGGTGAACAGATTGCTGCGATAGAGGAAGGTCTGATAGTGGCGTACAGTAACCGGGGCCACCACCATCGACAACGCCAATGCCAGCACACAGCTGGCGACGATGAGCCAGAGAAACGCCCGCCGGACGTCGCGGGCCCATTTTCCGGTTGGGCAGAACACGTGGACCGCCAGTTCATAAGCCACAACCAGCTGAATCAGCTCATCCACAAACGCGAGTGGCCAATAGGTCAGGAAGTAAGGCCATGAACTGACCCCAAAGCGAAACGCCAGAGCGAAAAGAACAATGGTGCGCGCAACATAAAAAATATTCAGGAAAGTAAAGGCAGGGAAGCTGGCCGCTCGTCTCTTTAGAAACAAAACGGCCAGCAGGATGCATTCCAGCACAAACCCGCCGGCCCACAAGAATCGTTCGAAACCGGACAAAAACATGCTCTGCGCTCCGGCGCGGGCTTGCCACCTGTTTTGGGGCGACCCAGATCTCAGTTCAACTATAGCGCATGGGCAACGCAATCCGGGCAATCGGGATTCGGGTCGCCGCCGCCAGGGCCGTTACCGTTGTTCGCTGGCTGCGAGATCGTTGCGGTTGCGCTGGAGTGAAAAGGAACGCTGCGGCCCGCCATGACACCAAGCAAGACCAGGGTGAGAGTGACAGCGGAGATGCGGAGGGATTTGAGCGACATGTATGTGGTTCTCCTGTTCGGCGCTTTGCTTCCGCGCACGAGGAGAGCCTAGTGCTGATATCCCGTAAGTTGCTGCATTATCTGGAGTTTGTTGCGGATGAGAAAAGCCGGCACCTGCCGTGGCGGGTAAATGTCCGGCTGCTAACGCACAATCCTCGGTTAGAAGACCTCGCAGCCATCCCGCGATCTGTTGCTGATAAGCAACACCTCTGCGCGCCCATTCCTACGAGGTTCGCGGCCGAAAGTAACCGCCCGCTTAACTCCTTCGCCACCCTGTTTAGGCCCAAAATCGCCGAGTCTTGGGCGGTAGCGCAAAAGTCAACGCGTCCGGAGTTGCGTATAGGAAAGCCTCACCAAAAAGAAGGTCACTCTGCCGACCATCTCAGGCACTCTACAAATCGAGGCTATGCAGAGTTGGATATGCCTGAAGTTGCTTGCCGGTCCCTCAGAGGTCGGCAAGCAATTCCTCTTTAAGGCGCATTTACGGCCTTTCGATCACCGCATAGCACGCTACCCGGCGCCCTGATTGTCCGCACGCATGGGAGCGAAATTTCCGATAACCGAAAATTTCGCACTCTGCCTCCGGCAAGAGCGACCCACGCCCCATCCGCTACACTGGTGCCTGAATTCGCGGTCTATCGCCGGCAATCGAGGAAATATCCGCTTCATGCGCATCATTGAACTCCGGGAGGCGACCCTCCCCATCGCGTCTGCTATCGCCAACGCTTACATTGACTTCTCAAAGATGACGCTCTCGCTGGTCGCGGTCGTCACCGATGCGCTGCGCGACGGCCGTCGCGTCGTCGGTTACGGCTTCAATTCCAATGGCCGCTACGGCCAGGGCGGACTGATACGCGAGCGCTTCGCCCCCCGCCTGCTTGAGGCCGACCCGGCATCGCTGCTCAACGACGCCGGAGACAATCTCGATCCGGACCGCGTCTGGCGCGCGCTGATGAAGAACGAGAAGCCCGGTGGACACGGCGAACGCTCCGTCGCCGTCGGCACCATCGATATGGCTGTCTGGGATGCCGTCGCCAAGATTGCCGGCAAGCCTTTGTTTCGGCATCTGGCCGATACCTACGGCCACACTGCCGATCCCAGAGTCTTCGTTTATGCCGCCGGAGGCTATTACTATCCCGGCAAAGATCTCACAGCGCTTCGCTCCGAAATGCGCAGCTATCTCGACCGCGGCTATACGGTCGTGAAGATGAAGATTGGCGGCGCAGCCCTTGCGGAAGATTGCAAGCGGATCGAGGCTGTGCTCGCCGAAATCGGCTCCGAGGCCCGGTTGGCCGTGGACGCTAATGGCCGCTTCGATCTCGAAACCGCCATCGCCTATGCCAAAGCCCTGCGCGAGTATCCGCTGTTCTGGTATGAGGAGGCCGGCGATCCGCTCGACTTCGCGTTGCAGGCCGCGCTCGCCGAGTTCTATCCCGGTCCCATGGCCACAGGCGAAAATCTGTTTAGCCACCAGGACGCACGCAATCTCCTCCGCTACGGCGGCATGAGGCCGGATCGCGACTGGCTGCAGTTCGACTGCGCGCTGTCGTATGGCCTCTGTGAATACTTGCGCACGCTCCATGAACTCAGCGTCGCCGGATGGTCGCCAAGCCGCTGCATCCCCCACGGCGGCCATCAGATGTCACTCAACATCGCTGCAGGCCTCGGACTCGGCGGGAATGAAAGCTACCCGGACCTCTTCCAGCCCTTCGGCGGATTCCCGGACGGCGTGCGAGTGGAGAACGGCTACGTCACGATGCCCGAACTGCCCGGTATCGGCTTTGAAGGCAAGGCCGACCTGATCAAAGTGATGCGCGAGCTGGCCGAATGAGCCACCCGTCGCGCGCGCCCCGCTCTCTGCTCGGCCCGCTCTGGCTGCAGGTTTTGCTGGGCATGGCGCTCGGCGTGGCGATCGGCATCCTCTTCCCACGCCAGTCCATCGCCCTCAAACCCCTCGGCGATGACTTCATCCTGCTCATTCGGATGACGCTCGCGCCTATCATCTTCTCCACCGTCGCCGTCGGCATTGCTCGCATGGGCGACCTCCGCGAGGCCGGCCGCGTTGGCATCAAGGCACTCGTCTATTTTGAAGTTGTCTCCACCGTCGCGCTTGCCATCGGGCTCATCGCCATCGATCTCCTCCACCCCGGCCGCGGCATGAACATCGAAGCGGCGAAACTCGACCCGTCCGCCATCGCCGCATTCACTTCAGGGGCACAGCATGTCGGCATAGTGCCGTTCCTCACAGGTATTCTGCCCACGTCTGTCGCCGAACCCTTTGCCACCGGCAACATTCTGCAGGTCATCTTTCTCGGTGTGCTCTTTGGCGTCGCCCTCGCGCCCCTCCGGACTGTCGCAAAGCCGCTGATCGATCTGCTCGACCTCATCCTGCGCGTCATGTTCGGCATCGTCCGCATCATCATGCTGTTCGCGCCGCTCGCCGCATTCGGCGCGATGGCCTACACCGTCGGCCAGTATGGCGTTGCCAGCCTGCGTCCGCTCGCCATCTTCACCGCCGAACAGTGGGCTGTCTCGGCGCTCTTTGTCGCTGTCGTCCTCGGGCTCATTGCGCGCGCCAACAGTTTCAGCCTCATGCGCTTGCTCGCTTATCTGCGCGAAGAGCTGCTGATCACTGGCGCAACCTCATCCTCGGAAGCAGTCCTTGCGCCCGTCATGCTCAAACTCGAGCAGCTCGGCTGCTCAGAACCGGTCGTAGGCCTGGTCATGCCTGCCGGATATACCTTCAATGCCGACGGTACCGCGATATACCTGTCGATGGGCGCCATCTTCCTTGCGCAGGCCACGAACACACACCTCGGCCTGCGCGAGCAGATCACCATCTTGCTTGTCCTGATGCTCACGTCGAAGGGCTCAGCCGGAGTCGCGGGCGCCGGCTTCATTACGCTGGCTGCGACGCTGGCCGCAATGCACTCCATTCCCGCCGCCGCTCTCGTGCTTCTGCTGGGAGTCGAACGCATCACCAATATCCCCCGCGCCGTGGTCAACGTCATCGGCTCCAGCGTCGCCACCATCGTCATCGCAAAATGGGAGAACGCATTCGATGCCTCTGCAGCGTCCCCAAGCCTGCACAGCAGCCAGAAGCCCGCGAACTGAACCGATGGAAGACCTCAAGCACATTGCGCGCGACATCTTCGCCCACGCGCTCGACGATTGCAGCATCCCGCACGCAATGGATCGCACGCTGCGCATGGAATCCAGCGTGCAAGGCCAACAGCTTTACATCGGCAATGAGCCGCCCATCGCGCTGGATCGCCTGAAGCACCTGCGCATCGCCGCTCTGGGCAAGGCTGCCGCGGTCATGCTGGAAGCTTTGCTCGCTCAACTGGCGCCTCTGCCTTCCTGCGATCTCGCGGGTGTGCTCGTCGCGCCACGGAGACCTGCAAATCTGCCGCCATGGATTGAATTCTTCGCCGGCGGCCATCCTCTCCCCAACGCAGAATCTCTCGCCGCTGCATCCGCCGCGCTCGGTACCCTTCACGAGATTGCGAACTCCCCGCCCGATGAAGCTCTCGCCCTCTTCCTCATCTCCGGCGGCGCCTCCGCCATGATGGAGCTCCCGCTCGACCCAGACATCTCTCTTGCCGACACTATCGCCTTCCATCAGGCGCTCGTTCACTCCGGCGCAAATATTGTCGAGATCAACTGTGTCCGCAAGCACTTTTCCGCCGTCAAAGGCGGCCGGCTCGCACTTGCCGCAGGCTCGGCGCGCAAGCTCTCGCTGCTTGTCTCCGATGTGCCGCCCGCGCATCTCGACGCGCTCGCCTCCGGTCCCACGCTGCCGGATTCCACTACCATCGCCGATTGCCGCGAGATTCTCGCCCGCTACTCTCTCCTGGATCGCTTCCCTGCTTCCATTCGCCGCTACTTCGAATCGCCCTCGCTTCCCGAAACGCCCAAGCCCGGTGCGTTCCTTGCTCCCGTCATCACTCTGCTTGACTCGTCTGCCCTCGCGGCCGCCGCGCAATCCCATGCCGCCGCACTCGGCTTCCACGCCGCCATCGATAACACCTGCGATGACTGGTCCTGCGATCGCGCCGCGGATTACCTGCTCGCTCGCCTGCGCGATCTTCGCCGCACCCATCCGCGCTACTGTCTCATCTCCACCGGCGAGGTCAGCGTATCCGTCCCAGAGTTCGACGACTCCGCTTCACACCTCGGCGGCCGCAACCAGCACCTCGCGCTCTATCTCGCAACGCAGCTGCGCGCTGAAGACGCGGGTATCGCGATTCTGTCCGCCGGCTCCGACGGCATTGACGGCAACAGCATCGCCGCCGGCGCGGTTATCGACGAGCGCACCATCGACGGCAGTTCCTCCGTGTCCCGACGCGACTCCGCACTCCGTGCGCTCGCCGCCTTTGACTCCTTCCCATGGCTCGCCGCGCACGACGCTGCCATCGTCACCGGCCCCACCGGCCAGAACCTCCGCGACCTTCGCATCCTGCTCGCGGACGCGGTTTGAATACCCTCGTCATTCCGGATGCGCGCAGTGCGTCCAGAATCACCGTACTGGCTTGATAAAATTGGCCTGTCCCCATCGTCTAGCGGCCCAGGACTCCGCTCCTTCAGAGCGGCAACACAGGTTCGAATCCTGTTAGGGACGCCACATTGCCCGAAGTACGAAAACGCAGCCGCTGTTCAGTGGCACTGCGTTTCGTCCTGATACTGCTTGGTCGCCGCCATCGCCGCCAGTGCCTGCTCGCAGCCGAGGACCTTCGCATCCAGCATGTTGTTGCTGAAAATATCCGGCGAAATGTAGCTCGCTTTGTCATGCATCGCCAGCAGCTGATCACTTATCTGCTGCATGTTGGTGAACTCCGCGCGCAGCAGCTGTGCCG
Organism: Acidobacteriaceae bacterium; assembly: GCA_035572415.1. Lineage (GTDB taxonomy): Bacteria > Acidobacteriota > Terriglobia > Terriglobales > Acidobacteriaceae > Edaphobacter. The sequence goes on along the minus strand of DATNAU010000162.1, from coordinate 74,793 downwards.
CCTGATGGTCCGGCTCGCTTGTCGCCGCGGCCACCGCCAGTTGCAGCTTCGCTTCTGCCTGCCGTTGCATGGGGCTCACCCAGGCTGACGTCACCGGATAGTTGTTATTCACCGCATTCACCAGGGAAACATGCCATTCGCGCACCTGTGTCAGTGCCTCGATCTCCGCGCCCAGAAAAGCTTCCGTCAACCGCGGCGGCTTTGCAGTATCGGGCGCGGCGCCCGCGGTGTTCGGACTGCCAGCCGCTGGGGCAGGCAGTGTCAGGATGGTCCTTGTGCCTTCAAACCGCAGCGTGCCGTGCGTCATCCTTGCCAGCGACTCCACGTCCACATAACTCTTTCCGTTGATCCGTACCAGTTGCGCCTGTTCGGGCTGCCCGGCGATCACAAGCGTCCCAGCCGCTCTCGTCTGCTGCGCCGCAACCGTCGCTCCGCTTGCAGCCGCCAGAACCGCCACCAGCTTCCACGCTTTTCCGTTCATCGTGCCGCTCCTGTGCTCCATCCTTTTGGATGCACGGAGACTCCCGCCCGCATTAAGCCGGTCGCCGGAAACGGAGCCTATCGCCGGATCGCCCGCTTCACCTGCGCATACTGCAGCAGAATGTACTGGTCCGTCATGCCGGCGATATAGTCCGCCACCACGCGCGCAAGACCCTCCTGCTCAATCTCCTCCACGTAACTTGCAGGCAGCTCCTCCGGCTCGCGCACCCAGAAGTTGAACAGCTCCGTCACCACTTCTTCCGCCTTGTTGTGCTCCAGCGTCAGCGCGTCGCAGCAGTACAGTGTCTCGTATAGATAGCGCTTTTCCTGCAACCGCTCGCTTTCCGCCAGCGGAGAGAACGTCGCCAGACGCGCTGGATGCGCCCGCACATCCTCCAGCGTTGTCGCTCCGATCGCTCGTGTATTCGCAAGCGTCGTCGCGATCAGGTCATCCGTCAGGATATTCTGCATCAACTGTAACGCCTCATGAAACAGGAACTTCGGCTCTACACCCGGGTGCGCGTGATGAATCTCCGCATAGCAGTGCGCCACGATATCGACATGCGTGCGCACATGCTCGATCTCCAGCAAGCCGCTCTCTACGCCGTCATCGAGATCGGCCGTTAGATACGCAATCTCGTCGGCCAGATCTATGATCTGCGCCTCCAGCGGCGGACGCTGTCCAAGGAAGTATTCCGCAAGCTCCGGGTGTTCCTCCGCGCTGTAGTCACGCGAGTGCTTGATGATGCCCTCGCGCACGCCCAGCGTCAGGTTCAGCCCGCGGTGGGCGGCGTAGCGTTGTTCGAAGTGCTCCACAATGCGCAGCGCGTGCAGGTTGTGATCGAATCGCAGCCCATGCCGCTTCAGGCATTCATCCAGCGCGCGCTCGCCGGCGTGCCCAAACGGCGGATGCCCAATGTCATGTACCAGCGCGAGAGTCTCTGCCAGGTCCTGGTTCAGTCCCAGCACCTCCGCTACGCTGCGCGCAATCTGCATCACTTCAATGGTGTGCGTAAGGCGGCTGCGGAAATGGTCCGAGGCGCGGCTGGTGAACACCTGCGTCTTGCCCGCGAGCCGTCGGAACGCCCGAGACTGCACCACGCGCTCGCGGTCCCGCTGAAACGGCGTGCGGGAAGCCCGGTCCGGCGCGCCGTGCAAGCGCGACATCAGAGCGTCGTCGCAGCCGTTACCGACGGCGCACGCTGCCAGGTCGCCGCTGCTGCGCGGTACCACGGCGCCGTCCGGCCCAGCCTGCGCTGGAACTTCCGCACTTCGCCCGCTTGCACGTCGAATGGTCACACCTCAGTCTAACCGCGGGGTGCCACGGAACTGAGAACTGTGAACTGACAACTGAGACCTTACTTGCCTGCGCCCTTTGCGGACTCGCTCGCCGGTGTCAACTTCGCCAGCTTCACCCGCGCGCTCTCCAGCTTGTGCTGCACCTTCGCGACGTCCTCGGGATCGGCATCCGCAGGCAGCGAATGCGCGTACTCCGTCATCGACCGCTCCCACTGCGCCACCGCCATCTTCAGGTTGCCGGTCTTCTCATAGACCTCGCCAAGATGGTCATGCACCGTCGGATCGTTGTTCATCCGCTCGTTCGCCTTGCGCAGATTGCTTTCCGCCTCGGGATACTGGCCGAGTTTGAAGTACACCCACCCCAGCGAATCCAGATACGCGCCGTTCTGCGGGTCGAGCACGATCGCCTGCTGGATCAGCTTCATCGCATCCTGCAGCTTTGTCCCATTGTCCGCCAGCATGTATCCGAGATAGTTCAAGACCATGGCATTCTTGGGATCGAGTTCCAGCGCCTTGCGGAACTGCACCTCGGCCTGGTCGTACATCTTCTGCCGGTCGAACTCGTCGCCGCGCAAAAAGGCGATATACCACTTGTCCGTTGGCTTCTTGGTCAACGCCTCTGCCTTGTTGATTTCGGCCGTCGCCTCGTCAAATCGCTTCAGCCGGATGTACATCTCGGCCAGGTTCTCGTGCACTTCCAGGTCATCCGGCGTATTTGTCAGCTGCGCCTTGGCCAACGCAAGCCCCTGCTCCACCTGCCCGGTATCCGCAATTTGCCGAGCATACAGCAACTGCGCATCGTGGCTCTTCGGCAGCGCCTTCGCCGCTTCCGCCGCGGCAGCCGTGGCTTCCTTCCACATATGCGCTTCGCGATAGGCGTCCACTTCACTCTCGTAGCCGCTCTCCGCGTAGCAGATATTCGTGTCGTCCTCGTCGCCCGCGCTCGTCGCGCAATCGCCGCCCAGGTCCGCGATCTGCTTGAACGCCGCAACGGCTTCGGCCGTCTTGTTCTGCTCGCGATATATGATGCCGAGCCGGTTGAGGAAATACGCGCGGTTGCTCTTCTCCTGGTCCGAATACTTTCCATCCGGATGCGTCGTCGCATTCACCAGCTTTGTCAGCAGCGCCGTCGCCTGGTCATACTTGCCCATCGCGTCGTAGTCCAGCGCCTCATCCACTCCCCACTGCAATTCTTCGTTCGTGCCGGGCTGGATCTGCCCCTTAAGCTTCTCCAGGGTCGCCAGCGATTCTTCATAGTGCCCCTGCCGCCGCTGAATCTCCGAGATCTGGATCGTCGAACGCAGGTCGGTAGGGTTCGCCGACTGCAGCTTCTGGAACACCTTCAGCGATTCATCCAGCTGATTGTCCTCAAGCAGCGCATTCGCGAACGCCATCTCCACTTCCGGATTGTCGGGCTCCAGGTCCAGCGAGCGCTTGTACGCGGCCGCCGCTTCCTTCGCCTTCTTCAGCCGGTCGTACGACTGTCCCAGCGCATACTCTTCGCGTGCCGAGCGGTCGTCCTGAGGGACCCCCGCCAGCACCGCCGCCGCGCGCTGAAGATCGCCCTCATCGGAGTAGAGCTTCGCCATGCTCAGCACCACTTCTTCCGAGTTCGAATCGATCTTCTGCGCCTCCTTGAACTCCGCCTCCGCCTTGGGCGACTCGTGGTTCGCCGCATACAGCTCGCCCAGCAGCAGCTTCGCTTCAATGTCGTTGGGCTTCAGCCGCGCAATGGTTTCATACTCCGCGATGGCCTGTGCCAGCGTCTGCTGCGACTGTGGCCCCTGCATGTCTCCCAGCGACCGCACATACACCTGCCCCAGCAGCGTGTGCGCCTCCACGTCATTCGGGTTGCGCTTGATCTGGTCCTTGGCCGCGTTCACTGCGTCCTGAATCCGGCCCAGCCGGAAATAAAGCTCCGCCAGCCCATTCTGCAGCATCGTTGAATTCGGGTCGGCATTCAGCGCCAGCTTGTATTCCTCGATCGCCTGCGTCGCGTAGTCCGGACGCCCTGCATCCACCGCCATCTGCTCATACAAGTGCGCCAGCCCATAGTGGTAATACGCGCTGGAGCGGTCCGGCTCGTTCGTAGCCGCCGTCGATCCCGTTGCCGCCTTCTGCGACTGCGCAGGCGCCTTTCGCTGCATCGGCGGATCGACCTGCCGCGGTGGAGTGTTCGTCTGTGCCTGCAAAGCCAGAGGAACTGCCACTAAAGCTACGGCGAATGTGCCGGTGAGCCGGATCTTCAGGGTCCAGAAAGCACGGGGGCGAAGGGTCATGTACGGGGTGTCCTATCCGGCGCAGTCGAAGGGCAAAGCACTCCATCTCTTAGACGAAGCCGCGCTCCGCTCGGATGCCGCAGCACCCGGCAGTTCCGATTCATTCTATACCCCGCACAAAATGATGCCGGATCTCCCCTATATGGAGTGTCCACAGTGCTCCATCCAAGCTCCGCCTGGGTCTGGATTGATCTACGGGCTTTCCACCTCGAACCTTGGACCCCGACCCTCGAACCTCACCCGTGCCGGAAGTGCCTGATCCCCGTGAACACCATCGCGATGCCCAGCCGGTCCGCCGCCTCGATCACCTCGGCATCGCGCACGCTGCCGCCCGGCTGGATCACCGCCGTCGCGCCTGCCTGCGCTACCGTCTCCAGGCCGTCAGGAAATGGAAAGAACGCGTCGGAAGCGGCGACGCTCCCAGCCAGCGGCAGCACCGCCTTCATCGCGCCGAACTTCGCCGCATCCACACGGCTCATCTGGCCGGCGCCCACGCCAACAGTCTGCCCATGGCCTTTATCAAAACGCGCATACACAATCGCATTCGACTTCACGTGCTTGCACACGCTCCATGCGAATTGCAGCGCTCGCATCTCCTCTGCGGTCGGCGCGCGCTTCGTCACCACCTTCAACTCTGCATCGCTCAGGTGATGCCGGTCCGCCTCCTGCACCAGGAAACCGCCCGAAATCTGCTTGACCACGCGGGATTCGCCCTGCCCTGCCGCAATCTCCAGCAGCCGCAGGTTCTTCTTCGCTGCGAATCGTGCCACCGCATCGGCGGTAAACTTCGGCGCGACAATCGCTTCGACGAAGAGCTTCGCGATCTCCTCCGCCGCCGCGCCATCCACCTCGCGATTGATGCCGATCACGCCGCCAAACGCCGACACCGGATCGGATTCCAGCGCGCGCTTATATGCCTCCAGCGCCGTCCCGCCCGTCGCCGCGCCGCACGGATTCGTGTGCTTGATGATCGCCACCGCCGGCTCACCAAACTCGCTCGCCAGCTCCCAGCACGCGTCCAGATCGACCAGGTTGTTGTAGCTCAGCTCCTTGCCCTGCAGCACACGCGCGTTCGCCACACCGCGCCCGCTGCCGTCCACATACAGCGCCGCCCGCTGGTGCGGATTCTCGCCATACCGCAGCACAGCCTTGCGCGGCTCGATCACTCGCAGGGTCTCCGGCATGGCTTGTTTATCAAAGACCGCCGGCACGCCATGCGCCTCGGGTGCAGCAATACTCTCGAGCGCCGTGGCGATCCCTGCGTCGTAGGCCGCTGTTGTCGCAAACGCGGCCTTCGCCAGGCGCCACCGCGTCGCCCGGCCCAGCGCGCCACCGTTCGCCGCCATCTCGTCTGCGATCGCGGCATAGTCCGCCGTCGCCGTCACAATCGCCACGTCCTCAAAGTTCTTCGCCGCCGAGCGCACCATCGACGGGCCGCCGATATCGATGTTCTCGATCACATCGCTGAACGCCACACCGGGCCGGCTCGCCGTCTTCTCAAACGCGTACAGGTTCACCACCACCATGTCGATCGGCTCGATCCCATGCTCCTTCACCGTCGCCACGTGCTCCGCATTGCCGCGCATGTGCAGAATGCCGCCGTGCACCTTGGGATGCAGCGTCTTCACGCGGCCATCCAGCATCTCGGGGAAATCGGTCAATTCGCTGATGTCGCGGACATTGAGGCCCGCATCGCGTAGCGCCTTCGCTGTCCCGCCGGTCGAGACCAGATCCACGCCATGCTTCGCGAGCGCACGCGCGAAATCGACCAGTCCGGTCTTGTCCGTCACGCTCAGCAGCGCACGCCGGATCACGCGTAGGCCGGCATCGCCCGCGGCCTTGGTTGCAGAAGAAGAAGCTGTAGCTGTCTCAAGGGAGATCATCTCAGTGGTCGTCACACCACCATTTTATGACCGCTGAGAGCCTGGGTGCCCGCCATCTCGATTCTGAGATGTGGGAATCGCGCCTCAAACAGCTATCACCGCAGCTCTTCGCGCCGCCGCGTTCCAGGCTGTCAGCTTATAGCTGTCAGCTGATAGCTCGAGATTCTTCGCCTTTCGCCCGCAGAGCGTCTCTCCTGCCTCGCGCCCGCCCCCAACCAAGAACCTTGCACCTCGAACCTCGCTTTATCTCTGCAGCCCGCCCGTCAGCTCACTCACCTTCGCCACATCGTGGTCGCTGCACCAGCACTTGAGCCCGTTGGCGATATTCTCCACCGCGCGCGGATCGGCATAGCTCGCCGTGCCCACTTCTACCGCTGTCGCGCCGGCCAGCATGAACTCCACCGCGTCTTCCGCGCGCACGATGCCGCCCATGCCCACCACGGGAATCTTCACCTGCTGTGCCGCCTCGTAGACCATGCGCACCGCAATCGGCCGGATCGCCGGACCCGAGAGTCCGCCGGTAAAGTTCGCAATGCGCGATTTGCGCCGCTCCACGTCAATCGCCAGCGCGACAAAAGTATTGACCAGAGAGATCGCGTGCGCGCCCGCGTCCTCGCACACCTTCGCCATCAGCCTGATGTCCGTCACATTCGGCGAGAGCTTCACCATCAGCGGCCGGCCGGCCCGCGCCGCCACCTCTCTGCACTTCCGCGCCAGCCAGTACAGCGCATCCGGATCGGTCCCGAACGTCATCCCGCCGTGTGCCGTGTTGGGGCAGCTTGCGTTCAGCTCATACATTGCCACGCCCGGCGCATCGTTCAGTACCTCGATCACCTCGGCGCAATCCTCCATCGTGTACCCGAAGACGTTCGCGATCACGATTGCGCCTTTGATGGCGCGCAGCTTCGGCAGCTTCTCCGCCACAAACGCGCGCACCCCGATGTTCTGCAGCCCGATCGAGTTCATCATCCCCGCCGGCGTCTCAATCACCCGCGGAGCAGGGTTCCCCGTCATCGGCTCGCGCGACAATCCCTTGGTCACAAACGCGCCGATCTTGTTCAGCGAGACGATCTCCTCGAACTCCACGCCGTAGCCAAACGTCCCGCCGGCCGCAATCACCGGCGACTGTAGCTCCACCCCCGCCACCGTCACGCGCATGTCCGTCTTGCTCACTTGTCCAGTTTACCGAGGCATCCCGAACATAGGGTTGGTATATACTATGGTATCTACCAGTCCTTGGAGGGGCACTGTGCAAACCGCCAAGCTATTCAAGACCGGTCGCAGTCAAGCCGTCCGGCTCCCAGCGGAATTCCGCTTCCAGGCAACGGAGGTCTTCATTCGCCGCGACGAAGAGACGGGCGACGTGATCCTCTCGCGACGTCCTTCATGGAAAGAGATACTCGCGCAAATCGATCCGGCCGATATTCCCGATGAGTTTCTCAGCCGCGAGCAACGGAACCAGAAACCTCCCCGTGAGCCTCGTCTCTGATGCTTTACATGCTCGACACCAACGCAGTTTGTTACTTGATCCGGAACCAATCCGTTCGGCTTCAGGAGCGAATGGACGCAATCGCCCCTGGTGACCGATTGTGCGTGTCCGCCGTCACCGAGGCCGAACTGCGCTACGGCGTGGCTGCTCAAAAGGCAGCACGAAAGCTCGCCAATGCCGTCGAGCTCATCCTGCGCAATATCCAAATACTTCCGTGGACCTCGGAGACTGCAAAGGCCTATGCAATATTCAGGGCACACAATCGCAGTTTGGGCTTGTCGGCCGGTGACATCGACCTGCTCATCTCTGCGCACGCAGTGGCCGAAAATGCCACGCTCGTGACAAGCGACTCCGCCATACGCAAACTAAAAGGTGGGCTCATCACCGTCAATTGGGCTGACGACATCAGACCGAACTGAAGTTTTGCATTTTCGCTCGCACGATAAAATCATCCCAATGCTCGATCTCGCCTTCGTCCGCGCCAATCTCGCTCTCGTCGAGCAAAAGCTCCGCGCCCGCAACATGGACCCCTCTGCCGTCCTCGGCGACTTTGCCACCGTCGACCAAACACGACGGGATGCAATCACCCGGGTCGAATCGCTGGGATTTCTCCGAAATCTGATCTCAGAGTCATTGGGTCAAGCAAAGCGGAAGAAAGAGGAGACCGTCGCAGTCCAGCCGATCATTGACATGATTGAGGCAAAAGGTCTCGCGAAATACTTTCCTATCGAGACAATTATTCAAGATGATGTAGCGAGTCGGTTAGTGACGTTCTGGCAAGCTCAAGTCCGCGAGCAAAGTCAAAAGGCGGACGAACTGAAGACTGTCGCTGAAAAGTTAGACCAGCAACTTCAAAATATCCTGCAATCCATCCCCAACCTGCCCCAGGACTCCGTCCCCGTCGGCAAGGACGAGCACGCCAACCGCATCGAAAAAGTCTGGCATGGCGCCGAAAAGACCGCAACCGGCTCCCCCGACATCGCCTACACCCCCGCCTTACCCGCCTTCACCCCGCTCCCGCACTGGGAGCTCGGCGAGCGTCTCGGCATCCTCGACTTCGAGCGCGCCGCCAAGATCTCCGGCTCGCGCTTCGTCGTGCACTACGGCCAGGGCGCGCGCCTCGAACGCGCCATCGCCAACTTCATGCTCGACCTCCACACCGGCAGCCACGGCTACACCGAGGTAATGCCGCCTTACATGGTCAACTCCAAATCCCTCTTCGGCACCGGCCAGCTCCCAAAGTTCGCCGCCGACCTCTTCCACTGCGACGACAAGCCCTACACCCCCGGCGAGCTTCAGGACTCTGACCACTGGCTCATCCCCACCGCCGAGGTTCCCGTCACCAATCTCTACCGCGACGAGACCCTCGATGACGCGCAGCTCACCATCTCGCTCTGCGCCTACACGCCCTGCTTCCGCTCCGAGGCCGGCAGCTACGGCAAGGACGTCCGCGGCATGATCCGCCAGCACCAGTTCCAGAAGGTCGAACTGGTCAAGTTCACCCGTCCGCAGGACTCCGCCGCCGAGCACGAAAAGCTCACCCGCGACGCCGAGCGCGTCCTCGAAGCCCTGGGCCTGCCCTACCGCCGCACGCTACTCTGCACCGGCGACATGGGCTTCAGCTCCGCCAAGACCTGGGACCTCGAGGTCTGGCTCCCCGGCCAGCAGCTCTATCGCGAGATCAGCTCTTGCTCCAACTTCGAGGCCTTCCAGGCCCGCCGCGCCAACATCCGCTACCGCCCGTCTGGTTCTTCAGGATCAAAAGCGGGCGCCAAGAAGTCCGAGTTCGTCCACACCCTCAACGGCTCCGGCCTCGCCGTCGGCCGCACCTACCTCGCCATCCTCGAAAACTACCAGCAGCCCGACGGCACCATACGCATCCCCGACGCCCTTGTTCCCTACATGGACGGCGAGACGGTCATCTCAAAACGCTGACGCGTTCTCGGGTGGCCCATTCATCGCGCGCTTTTGCGCGATGAGTGGGGAACCCGCAGCCCTCCCCCGAAAATGGTATTCCCCCAAACCTCGCACCTCCCTACGCTCGTAGGGTGGTGGCCCAGCCCATCTCCCGGTAACCGAGGGGGGCTTGGCCGATAAGGGTTAAGCCGCATCTCGGCACCCCAAAAGGCGGACCGATGGCCAAGCAAGAGGGAACGATGCCCGATACAGAGATTCCCGATTACTACGAATTTCTCGAGATCAGCCCCCAGGCCACTCAGGAAACGATCCACCGCGTCTACCGTTTCCTCGCCGCCCGCTATCATCCGGACCACTCCGCCACCGGCAACCTCGAAAAGTTCACCCAGCTCACCGCGGCCTACAAGATCCTCTCCGACCCCAAGCAGCGCGCGGAATACAACGCGCAGCGCGCGCTCTGCCCAACCGCCGCGCAGAGCCCGCTTTCCAGCACCATCGACTTCATGGACCAGGTCGAAGGCGACCAGAACCGCCGCCTCGCCGTCCTCGCCATCCTCTACTACCGCCGCCGCATGTATCCCGACACCCCCGAAGTCTCTCTTCCCGAGATCGAGCAGCGCATGGGCTTCCCGCGCGATTACCTCAACTTCACCACCTGGTATCTCACCAAGAAGAAATACATCACCCGCGCGGACAACGCCGAGTTCACGCTCACCGTCGAAGGCGTCGACTTCATCGAGACCCAGCGCGCCACCGTGCCCATTCTTGAGCGCCTGCTCACCACCGGCAGTCCCAACGAACTGCCGCGCCGCCTGCCGCGCACCAGCTCCGAAGACTCCGACGGCGAAGACTCCTACTTCCCCATGGGATCTCCATCGCCTCAGTTCGCCGCCCAGTTCTAGCTTCCATCGCCCGCCTTTGGGTTAGATGTTCAGCGGCTTCAGTCCGCGCAGCATTCCGCTTTCTTCTTCCTGCTGCGCAGCAGTCGCGTCGCGCACCACCTGCTCCAGTACGCGGAGATATTCAAGGTAGCGGCTGCGGCCGGAAGCCGTCACCCGGATCGTCGTCTGTGCCCGCGCGCCTTCACCGTCCTTCGTGATCCGCACCATCCCGTCCTCTTCCAGCACCTGCAGATGCCGTGCCAGGTTGCCATCCGTAAGTGCGCACAGCTGCTTCAACTCAACAAAGCTTAGCCCCTTCGGATGCGTCATCAGCGACGTCAGCACGCTCAGCCGCGCTCGCTCGTGGATCACGCGGCTCAGTCCCTCATACGCAAACGGAGCCGCCGCTTTAGCGCTCTTCTTCGCCATCGGCCTCCGCCTTCTTTGCCGAAAGATGATGGATCGCCGCCACCAGCGACATGCCCACCGCGTACGGGATCGCCATTGCGGCCGGCGCCACCGCGCGAGCATCGCCCAGCGCAATGCAGATCAGCCCCGTCATCAGAAACCATCCGCCCGCCACATACATCGCCCGCGGCAGGCAGCGGCTGGAAGCAAACACGCCCAGGCCAAAGATGATCTGCCACAACCCCGGTAGCAGCCACAGCGCGCTCGCCGCGAAGCGCAGCAGCACGAACGGCAGTATCACTCCCAGGAAAGCCGCCGGCAAAAACTGTGCCACCGCCATCCGGAGCATCTCGTCCGCCATGCCGGAGTGCAGCCGGTTGGCACGCGTCAGCGCCTGCATCGCAATCAGCCCGGCGGAAACAACCGCCGTCGCCAGCCACAGCGTGACGTACTTCACCGGATCACTCGCCGGATCAGGCAGCCAGCAGGCCTGCGCTGCTCCCGCAACCAGCGCGGCCACCGCCGTCCCAAACAAGGTCAGCGGTCCATACCCACGAAACTCTGTCGCCTCCGCCATTTGCCTGCGGATGGCCCGGATGTCCACAAGTGCCTGATTGAGATCGCTCATACAGCCTGAACTTTGCACTACAAAGCGTACGCCGCGGGGTTGCTTCCGTCAACTGCGGACTCCAGACCGCACCCGCAGACCACGCGACTTTATGTGACTAAAGTTTTATGAAAAAGCTGCAATTCTGTTGTTACATTTGTGCAACAGCCTGCACGAAATGGCGCGCCTCCCCTGAAAGCAAGGCTCGACCATGCAAGAAAACGGTTACGTGCACGTTAAGGAACTTGACTCCAGCGGTTATCGATCCATCTGCCTGCGATGCTACGGCACCGTAGCCAAGTCGACAGATAAGGAGAAGCTGGCTGAGTGCGATGCGGCTCACGTCTGCCGTAGACTGGTCGTCGAAGCCGCTGCTTAGTAGCGACGCTTGCGGCGCCTTTGGTAACCGGACAGAGATAGAGCTCGCTGGCTAACATTTACCGCTTAGGAGTCGTTTCGAAGGGTTCGCCCACGGGCGCACCTCTCCTGGCGAATATGCCACTGCAAACATGCCTTCGCTCGGTGTCGGACAGAGACTCTTCATCAGGTCCGGTGGCCGCCGTCCGGTAGCAGGTGATGCAGATGGAAACCCATCTTAGTGGAGAGAGCTCAACATGTTTGAAACGCAGATTTTCTGGATGCATTCCGGGGGGCCTGGCGAGCAAATTGACTCTACTCATCCGAAAGTAACCACCATTTACCAGATCAACAACTAGGCGAAACCCTAGCTTCCATTCACACGTTGCATGCAGGAGCCGGCAAATAGATTTCGGTTGTGAAATCAAACACTTACCGGGCGGCTTACTTGACACGACTGCTATACTGGAAGAGGCTAAGAAGGCGCGAACCCGGCCTCTGCTTAGGTTTTTGTGTGTGTCATATTTCCTTTATTTTGAAGGTTATACCCGCAAGTACCTTTGTTTACTGTTGCTTATAGACATTTCTGTTGCAAGTTGCACAAACCGGGGAACTTGATATCAGGGGGGGGAGGGGGGTCCATGGCCAACCTGCTGAAGAGCTACTTCTGGTGGAGCTACGAACGCGGAAGCCTCCACTACGACGTGATGGTCACGGCTATCCTTCTCTTCCTCTTCGTCTCGCCGCGTTTCATTGACTTCAAGGACCGTCCCGTCGAGACCGTCGCACTCCGCTCCACCGAGGTCCTGGTCAAGAGCGCCGGCCAGGTCGGACACAGCGCTCAGTTCATCTACCAGATCCGCGTTGACCTGCCCGGCGGCCCCAAACCCACCCAGACTGAAGACGAGCGCCGAGCCTCCGCCCTCCGCGTGATCGAGCCCATCGCCGGCGCCGTCACCCTGGAACACGCCGACCCGGTCTACGACGCCCAGAAAAAAATCGTCGCCTACGACGCCTGGGTGCTGCGGTGATGGTTCATACAGATCAAGTCTCGGCCTGCCGGCATCGAATCTCCATGCTGACCGCGAAACTCGCATCGCTCCTCCTCATCGCCGGCGTTACCTGTGCCGCATCCGCAGTGCCGCCCGCGACTTCAAACCTCGCCGCCGTGCTCGCGGAGATGGATGCCTCCAGCAAAAACTTCCAAAAGGCCGAGGCGAACATTAAGCGCGAGCAATATGATCGCCTGGTCCACGACACTACCACCCAAGCCGGCTCCATTTACTTTCTGCGGACGGGCAATTCCGTTCAGATGGGCCTCAAGCTCGATGACGGCACCGTGATGGAGTACAAGTCCGGCACGCTGCGCGTCTACCAGTCCGGCCCGAATCACATTGAGACGCACTCCGCCAGCGGTGCCGACCAGGCTCGCTTCCAGACCTATCTCACACTGGGCTACGGCGGCTCCGGCGCCGATCTCGCGAAGGCCTGGAACATCACCGATCAGGGATCTGAAACCATCGACGGCGTGAAAGTCGAGAAGCTCGACCTCGTCTCCAAAGATCCCGGCGTCAAAGCCAACTACTCCCACATCACCATGTGGGTGGATCCAACGCGTGACGTCTCCCTAAAGCTTGAGACGTTCGATCCCGCCGGCAACACCAATACGGCAACCTACTCCAACATCCGGTACAACGAGCCGATCAAAGACCTCGCGAGCTACGCCATCAAATGCAAAGGCAAGTGTGATTGAGCTATGCTGGCGCGCATGAAAATCTCAGCCGCCGCGCTCAGATTGGCCGCCTTCGTCACGATGACCACAGCGCTCTTCTCACAGGCCCCGCCCATCAACTTCCAGTCGACGACCCTCAACGCCGACCACACCATCACCTTCCGCTACAAGGACCCCGCCGCGGCGAAGATCAACCTCGTCATCCGCGACCTGACCAAGCCGATCCCGATGACCAAGGGCCCCGACGGCGTCTGGACCGCGACCTCGCCGCCGCTCGCGCCCGCCATCTACAACTACTACTTCGACGCGGACGGCCAGTGGCGCTACGACCCGGCGAATCCACACGTCGCCATCAAGTTCCAGAACGTCACCAACCTGCTCACCGTCACCGGCGACACGCCGCAGATCTGGGAGCCGACGGACGTCCCGCACGGCGAGGTGCACCAGCACTTCTACACCTCCAAGGTTGTGCTCCACCTGCCCAACAACCAAAGCGAGTACTACGTCTATACGCCGCCCGGCTATGATCCGAAGGGCACGACACGCTATCCAGTGCTCTATCTCCTGCACGGCTTCAACGAAGGCCCGTACAGTTGGACGCAGGTGGGCCGCGCGAACTACATCCTTGACAACCTGATCGCGCAGGGCAAGGCGAAGCCGATGATCGTGGTGATGCCGCTCGGCTACGGCGACCTCGACTACGTAACGCATGCGCGCAATCAGGCCACCTCCGCCGAGCAGACGAAGCGCTTCCCGCAGGCGCTGCTCACGGAGATCCTGCCGCAGGTGGAGGCGCAGTATCACGTGCTGCGCGACCGCGACCACCGCGCCATCGCCGGCCTCTCCATGGGCGGCCAAGAGTCGCTGACGATTGGGCTGACCAATACCGAGAAGTTCGCCTACGTCATCGGCCTCAGCTCCGCGGCGCAGGGCATCCCGAACAATCCCGCGCTCGCGAACCTGAATCCGAAATCCGCCAACCTGAAGCTGCTCTGGGTTTCGTGCGGGACCGAGGATTCACTCTCTGAGCCGAACCACAAGCTCGTCGACTGGCTCAAGTCCAAAGGCATGGATGTTCACTACGTCCAGACGCCCGGCGTGCATTCCTGGATCGTCTGGCAGGACAATCTCGCCCACTTCGCACCACTGCTGTTCCAGTCGAAGTGATTTGGGGGCCATCCAAGCTCTGCCTGGGTGGGTGCTGCCTAGCTCGCCTGCTCGCTCACCTGCTGAGTCGCCGCCTCGCTTCGCCCCACGCGAACGCGCTCCACCTTGCGCTCTGTCGACGCCAGCACTTCCAGCCGCAAGCCGTTTTCTTCGACGACCTCTCCCGGCAGCGGGATATGCCCTGCGATTTCACTGACCAGCCCGCCCAGCGTCGTCGCCTCATAGTGCTGCGGCAGGGAGAGCGGAGCGCGCGCCGGAACGGCTCCCACGCCATTGCGTGAGTGTTCGACCGTCTCGCCTTCCTCGATCTCTGCCTCGGTCGGCTCTTTCTCTTCTTCCGCTGGTGCGTCCACCGGCTCGGCGAACAGCTCGCGCAGGCGTGACACTTCGAAGCTGCCCGGAACCACGAAACTGCCGTCGGATTCGCGCACTGCATCGGTCACCTCTTCGGGCTCGTCATGTTCGTCTGCGATGGAGCCGACGATCGTCTCCAGCAGGTCCTCAATCGTCACCACGCCTGCTACGCCGCCGTATTCGTCGATCACCACGCGAATGTGCTGCTGGGCGTGCTGCATCTCGCGCAGCAGCTCTGCCACCTTCTTCGTCTCCGGCACGAACTCCGCCTCACGCTGCAGATCGGCGACGGTCGCCTGCATCGTGTCCGTACCCACGGCCTGCAACAGATCGCGCGCAAAGACAATGCCGGTGATGTGATCGAGCGACTCGGCATACGTGGGCACGCGCGAGAAGCCATTCTCCTTCAGCCGGGCCAAAAATTCTTCCAGCGTCAGCGTCTCCGGCACGGCGAATATCTCCGGCCGCGGCGTCATCACCTCGCGGACCACCTTGTCGCCGAACTCCACCACGGAGCGCACCAGCTCGCGATCGCTCTCTTCGAGGATGCCCTCCTCTTCGCCGGCTTCGAGCAACGCTTCCACGGCCTCCGATGGGCGGTCCTCTTCGGCCGCATCCTCCGGTTCGGCCAGCGCGACGATAGACAGCAGCAGTCCCAATGTCAGCGTGATGGGCAGCATCAGGTAAAAGAGCGCCTGCAGAAAATAGCGGATGTGCGCGATCCACAGCCCGCGCGTGCGCGTGAAGAGCAGCTGCGGAATCAGCCGATCGAACAGAAGGATCAGCAAAACGAGCAGGCCGCCGGTGAGTGCGATCTCTTCCACGCTGGGCGCGCGCGCCAGCATCGGCATCGCCTTTACATGCGTGTAGAGCCGCAATCCGGCAATCAGCGCGATCGCAGCGAGCGTCAGTTGGCGGAGGACCGATGCGGACAGCGCAACCGACTCGCGCCCAAGATGCAGCCGCGGCTCGACGGCCCGCGTCCACGCCTCGATGTTCTCTTCATATTCGCGCGCGAGGAACTTACCCATCTCGGTGTAGACGCGGTCCACATAGGAAGCAAGTGCGAGCAGCAGCAAGAGTCCCGCGATCGTCAGGTCGTGCCAAAGGCCGGCATCGTTCATGCCCGCACCTTCTTCCGCGAACCGCCACGAAAGCCGTCATCCTGAGGAGAGCGAAGGACCCCTGTATTTGCCTTTTTCTTCCGCGCGACACGTTCGATCAGCCCGCCGGGCAGCCCAAGTTCGCTGCGCAACTCCGCTTCGCGCACCGCCATCTGCCCTTCGTCCTGCTCGTGATCGAAACCCGCCAGATGCAGGAGGCCGTGCAACATCAGCACGCGCACCTCATCGCTTAACGTGTGGCCAAATTGCTTTGCCTGCCGGGCAGCGGTCACAAGGGAAATGGCAAGATCGCCGGCGAGATCTTTCTCAGCAGAGAAGACGCCGGACGGCGCCGCCGGGAAACTGAGCACGTCCGTTGGTTTGTCTTTGCCCCGGAACTGCCGGTTCAGGCGCCGGAGCGTCGCGTTATCTGCGAGTAGCACATGCACCTCGCCTTCGATGCCAACGGCCGCGCGCGCGAGGCGGAGATAGCGCAGTAGCGCCGCACGCGTCAAGCCTGCTTCAGCCATCACATCCATGCCTCGCGGAGCTTCAATAGTAATCATGTGCGCAGCGTCGCTTACAAAAGGCAACGGAGGGCGCATTCGCCCTCCGCCGTTAATCGTACCGCAATCGGAACGCCGCTACTGTGGCTTGGCGACACGATGCGTCCCGGCTTCACCCGGAGTCTCCAGCCCAGCTGCGATACCTTCGCCCAGTTCCAGCGGAAGCTGCTGCTGCGCGCGGCCGTAGCTGTCATAGGCGCGAACGATGCGCTGGACAAGATGGTGACGGACGACATCGACATCCTCAAAGTGGCAGAAGCGGATGCCCTCGACGCCATCGAGCACGCTCATCGCCTCGATAAGGCCGGACCGCTTCGGGTTCGGCAGATCGATCTGCGTCAGGTCGCCGGTAATCACCGCCTTCGACCCGTTGCCCATGCGCGTCAGGAACATCTTCATCTGCTCGTTGGTGGTGTTCTGCGCCTCATCCATGATGATGAACGCATCGGACAGGGTGCGTCCGCGCATGAAAGCGAGCGGCGCCACCTCGATGACATTCGTTTCGAGCAGCTTGTCCACCTTCGGCGGATCGAGGAGGTCGTACAGCGCGTCATACAGAGGCCGCAGATACGGATCCACCTTCTCCTGCAGGCTGCCTGGGAGGAATCCGAGCCGTTCACCGGCCTCCACCGCTGGCCGCACCAGAATAATTCGATTCACCCGCTTGGCCATCAAGGCCGAGACAGCCATCGCCACCGCGAGATAGGTTTTGCCGGTGCCTGCAGGTCCGAGGCCGAAGATCATGTCGCTTTGTTCGATCGCCTCAACATACTTGCGCTGGTTCGGCGAGCGCGGCTGCACCATGCGCTTCACGCCCGTCGACCGCTGCCGTCCCGAATCAACCAGCGCCTTCAGCGTCAGCGACGGATCGGCGATGACCAGCCGCAGCATGCCCTTCAGTTCGCCGTTCTGCAGCGTCACGCCGCCGCGCCGCAGCGCCTCATAGTCCGTGAAGATGCGCTCCACCTGCGCAACGCCGGTCTCCGGGCCGGTGACCACGATCGCGTCGGACCTGAGGTCGATCGTTACTCCGAGCGAATCTTCCATCAGGCGAAGGTTTTCGTCGCGGGTCCCGTACAGGGGCTCAATGCCAGGCGTGATCTCCAGGGATTTTTTGATCAAGCGTTCGTCTGACCTCCGTCAGGGCGTGCAGGGTTGTGTAACGGCCTCAATCCAGAAACGACAGCAGGGTTGTTTTGGTTCCCTCGGTGTTCGGTTCGTGTCACGCAGACGACCGAATTCCGCGCGCGCCGAACTACAGGCTGCGCAGCACGATGTCTTGTCTGGGTGGCAGGGGCCGGATTGGCGTAAGTTGCCAAATATTCGCCGAAGTTGCGCACAGACTAGAACGCGGTCCGCACACAGTCAAGCCAATTTTTGGATGATCGCGGTGCTCCGCAAGATGCATATTGCATCCGACGCCCGGCTTTTGCGCGAACAGAACCGTTACTCCTGTAACATGCTCACTGCCATGAAAGCTGTCCCGCGCCGCCGCGTTTCCCTCGCGCTTCTCCTGTTCGTCATGGCCGTCGCATTCGCGGCACGCGCACAACCCCTACAGCAACATTCGAGGTCGCTTCCATACGCATCGGCAATCAAAGCCCTGCACCTGCATCAGTAGATACGCCACCTTGGACTCAGTCGTTTCCAACCAATCGGTTTTCCGCCCACGACCTGGCGCTTAAACTCATCATCCAACTCGCATACGGACTGCAACCGCAATTTATTGAAGGTCCTCGCTGGATTGATTCGGAGAATTACTCCATCGAAGCCAAAATAGAAGATGATCAACAGCTCACCTATGAGCAGATCAAGCCTTTGCTTCAGAATCTGCTCTCACAGCGCCTGGGGCTAAAGGCGCATCACGAATCTCGACTCAACCCCGGTTTCCATCTGGTCGCGGGCAAGAGCGGTGTAAAAATGCAGGCTGCAGCCTCCGATGCAAAGCGGCAAGGCGTTTCGATCTTCGCCACTGGATTCAATGCTCACGCACTGGATATGCGCACACTGGCATCGATCCTCCAGACCGCTATAGGTCAGCCCGTTATCGACAAGACTGGGCTCACGGGCTCGTATGACATCAACCTGACGTATGCGCCCCTCAACAATCCGGCGGCAGATTCCACTAGGCCCGACATCTTCACAGCCATCCAGGAGCAGCTCGGCCTCAAACTTGTGCCGGCGAAGGTTCCCGTCGACTACCTCGTCATCGACCACGTCGACCGCGTCCCTACAGAAAATTAGCCACGTCCTCACCAGGTTTTGTGAACGCACCCGTCCAACGGAACGTATCCTCAGTTAGTTCCCAGTTTGCGCATTTCCGGATCTCTCGTTCTCAAGGCGGTTTCCGCATGACGTTGCAGCGTGCTCTCCTCTCCTTCGCGCTCGTCACTTTTGTCGCTCCTTCGCTGACCTCTCTCGCGCAGACAACAGGTGCGAAAGCGACACCCGCAGCGAAACCCAGTTCTACCCAATCCGCCGCCGCTGCGCAGCCGAGCTTCGAGATCGCCGACATCCATCCCAGCCCATATAGCTTCCAGTCCAACTACTTCCACAGCAATCAGCAGGGCACGGACCGCTATCTCTTCCACCAGGCGTCGCTGCTGGATCTCGTCGCCTTCGCCTACAAGCTCGATACCGACCACGTCTTCGGCGGCCCAACCTGGCTGGACTTCAACCACTACGACATCGCCGCAAAGCAACCCGCCTCCACGCCCTTGGACACCACACGGCTGATGCTCCGCAGGCTGCTCGCCGATCGATTCGGGCTCGTCGTCCACAACGACACGCGACCCACGCCGGCCGAGCTTCTCACCGTGGGCAAGGGAACGCCAAAGATGAAGGCCGCCGCAGATAACACGGTTCCCCCGGATTGCCAGTTCCACCCACCCGCGGCGCCACCCGCGCCGGACGCGCCTCCGCCCACCAGCTATACCTTCAACTGCCGCAACGTGACCATGGCGCAATTTGTCGAGAGCATTCCCCGGTTCGGCTCTTCGACCAGATACGTCATCGTCGACCAGACCGGCCTCAAAGGGGCATGGGACTTCGACGTGACCTACACGATGCTGCCCGCGAGGAATGGCCTGGATACCGCAAACGATCTCGACAAGATCGGCCTCAAGCTCGCGGTCGGCGAAACTCCGCAGCCCATACTGTACGTGGACAGCGTGAACGAGAACCCCACGCCGAACTCGCCAAAACTGGCCGAACTTCTGCCGCCGCCTCCGCCGCCTGCCTTTGAGGTCGCGGTCATCCGGCCGAGTCCGCCGGACGCCACCGGCGACATGAACATTTTTTACAATCCGTCCGGCGAGGTACGAGTCACACACGCCACCCTGCAAAGAATGATCGGCGAAGCTTTCGATATCAGCGGCGCGGGCATCGCCGACATCCCCGACTTCCTCGCCAAGGACCACTGGGACGTCGTCGCCAAGGTTCCTCAGGACGCATACCCCAGAGGCAAGAACGGATCGCCGGAGATTCCTTATGACGACATCCAGCTCATGTTGCGTTCGCTGCTGGCGGAGCGCTTTGGCATGAAGGCCCATTTTGAGGACCACCCGAACGACGCATACGTGCTTTCCGCAGGCAGCCCAAAGTTGAAGAAAGCTGCCGATCCCAACGCACGCACGTCATGCGACAACATGCCGCCCGCGGGAGAAAAAGACCCGCGCGCCACCGATCCCATCCGCAACCGCGCCATGTGGTGCCGCAATGTCACCGTCGCGCAGTTTGCCGGTCAGCTGATGTATTTTGCGCTCGACTATATCAAGTCGCCGGTGCTCGACGCCACCCACATTGACGGCAACTACGAGATTGCCCTTAACTGGAGCACCTCACGCGTCGCTCGCGGCGTTGAGACCATCGATGGCCGCACCATCAACCGCGGCAACGCAGGCTCCTCCAGTTCACAACCGGAAGAGCCATCCGGCGCGATCTCGCTGCCAGACGCAATCTCCAAACAGCTTGGCCTGAAGCTGGAAATGCAGAAGCGGAACATCCCGATGCTGGTCCTCGACCACATCGAGCGAAATCCTACGGAGAACTGATGACCTGCGAAATAGCTCGCGATCGGCATTTTCGATATAAATTTATCGTTATTCGATACTTTTATCTTGACAGGCAGAGTCTCTACTGCGAGACTTAGACGCTTCGATAAGGAGAGGTCTTCCATGACGCCGCAAAACGAGATCAGACTCCGGAGAATTCAGCGCATTGCAAAAGTGATGCGCGTCGTCTGCAAGTATTTCCTTGCGACCATCGTCCTTGGAATGGTGGCGATTGTTATTGCACTCATCGTGGGACACGATGGAAGTGTCGGGGTCTTTAGTATTTGGTTCAAAGTCTCCGACCTCACCCATGGCGGTCGTATGCTCGTTGGCGTGTTCGCCTTGGCTACCTTCGGCGTCATGCTCAAATTCTTTTTTCATTTGCATCGCCTGATGAAGTACTACTCGCGCACTGAGATCTTCACGATGCAGTCCGCGATGCAGATTCGGAAAATGGGAATCTGCTGCGCCCTTTGTGGCGGATTCGAAATGCTCTGGCCATACGTGCCGCGCCTTGTGCTGGCCAATCCTCCTCGTACACTTATGGGAAACGGCGGCGGCGTTCTGCTCATTGGGTTGGTGATTATCGTCCTCTCGTGGTTCATGTCTATCGCCGCAGAGATGCAGGAAGAGAACGCCCTCACGGTCTAACGCGGAGAATCGCTATGCCAATCGTCATCAATGTAGACGTGATGCTCGCCAGGCGCAAGATGCGCTTGAACACGCTGGCGGAGTTGGTCGGCATTACGCCGCAGAATCTCTCCGTGCTCAAGACGGGCCGCGCCAAGGCGATCCGCTTCAGCACGCTGGAGCGCATCTGCGAAGTGCTGGAGTGCGAGCCTGGAGACCTGCTGGCCTATGAGAAGCCGCGGAAGGCGCAAAGGACTCAGCGGACTGCTCACGCCAAGCAACCGCTGACATCCGAAGACCGCGAATTCGATCTTGTGACACGTTGAAAAAGATTTCAGACGAAAGGTGTTCTGTCGCGCCATGAAAGCCTACGCTTCTCTAGCCGCAATTCTTGCCGTCTCCTCGCTCGCCGCGCCGGCACAAGGGACCGCAGCGCCAAGCTTCACTGTCGCCGACGTGCATGTCAGCCCCGTGCGCCTCCATCCTTCGATCCACGGCAACATCCACGGCGACCGCGTTGTGCTGCGCGACGCCACGATTGCCGATCTGATCTCGTTTGCGTACAAGGTTGATCCGTCCGATATCTACGGCGGCCCCACATGGATCGCCTTCGATCGCTTCGACATCAATGCAACGCGAGCACGAATGTCGACGACGACAGCGGCCTCGCAGTTGCTGCGCGGGCTGCTCGCAGAGCGCTTCCACCTCGCCGCGCACACCGACACGCGCCCCCTGCCCGCCTTCGTTCTCTCCCTCGGCAAAGCAAACAAGATGAAGGCGGCAGCCGATGCGACGGACAACAGCGGCTGCCAATACCAACGGCAGACCGCCAATGCCGCGGACTCCGAGAAGGGGATGACGCGCTTCACCTGCCACAACACCACCATGGCGTCCTTCGCCGACTTTCTCCATGATGTTGCCTCGCCCTGGCTCAACCGGCCAGTCACAGATAAAACCGGACTTAAGGGCGGCTGGGACTTCGAGATCAAATGGACCTACAACAAGCCGTCCGACGGCAACGGCACCTCAATCTTCGACGCTGTCGACAAGCAGCTAGGCCTCAAGCTCGAATCCAGCCGCGAACCCACGCCAGTCGTTGTTATCGATAGTCTCAACGAGAAGCCCACGCCCAATGTTGCCGACATCGACAAGATCCTGCCGCCTCCGCCACCCGCTTCCTTCGACGTCGCCGTCATCCGCCAGGCCAACCCCACCGAGAAGAACTTCAACATCGACGTGCAAGGCCACCGCGTCAGTATCCTCTTCGCCACGCTGCAGACGCTGATTTACAAGTCGTACAACATCAACCCGGGCCTCATAGATAACAAGCCGAAGTGGCTCGACGATGTGCACTGGGACGTCATCGGCACGGTCGCCCCGGCCAAACCAGGCGAAGGCCCCGACATGGACATTGACGATGTCAACGAGATGGTCCGCTCGCTGCTCGCCGATCGCTTCAAGCTTGTCACCCATCCCGGCTCCAAGCCCTCCGCCGTTTATGCGCTGCTTGCCGACAATCCGAAGATAAAGAAGGCGGCCGATCCCGCGAGCCCACCGTCCTGCAAGGAAGGCCCAGGCGCCGACGGCAAGGATCCGCGCGTCAACAATCCGCTGCTCAATCGGCTGATCTCCTGCCAGAACATGACCATGGCGGAGTTCGCAAGCGAGCTGCGCACGCTTGCCGGCGGCTACGTCCCTGCCCCAGTCATCGACTCCTCCGGCCTCACCGGCGGCTATGACTTCACACTGAGCTTCAGCAAGAAGCAGAACCTCCGTGATGTGGCGGCATCGCCTGCCGCCTCGCCTGCGGCCTCCACCGACGGCGCAGCCTCCGATCCCGGCACCGGCGCGGTCGCCATCTCGCTCTTCGACGCGATACAGAAGCAGCTCGGCCTGAAGCTGGAGAAGAAAGACTCCGTCCCTGTCGCCACGCTCGTGATCGACCACATCGAACAGAATCCAACGGACAATTAGCGAGGCCATCGATGCCTACGGAAACAAGTCCACCCGTCAGCCTGAACGAGATCGGTCAGATCGCGATCACCGTTTCCGATCTCGCCCGCTCACAGCAGTTCTACGAGCACACCCTCGGCATGAAGCTGCTCTTCAACGCAGGCAACATGGCATTTTTCCAGTGCGGGTCTGTCCGCGTGATGCTTGGGCCGCCGGAACCGGGAAAAGCGGTTCACCCATCGCAGACTATCCTCTACTTCAGAGTCCCGGACATCCACGCCACGCACGCCGCGCTCTTCGCTGCGGGCGTTGCCTTCGTTCAGGCGCCGCAAATGGTGGCGCGGATGAAGGACCATGAACTCTGGCTCGCCTTCCTCCGCGATCCAGACGGCCATCCGATAGCTGTAATGAGCGAGATGCCGCTTCAGGAGGAGCCCGCACGCTAGCACCGGCACTGTGTTCTTGCCCGCCGGTTTCCAATTGACCGAAAACCCGCGTTCCCGTAGACTTAAGGCTTGCGGCGACGCGGCGAAACCGCCTTCCGCTGCCCTATTTCCCGCTCCGGCGGATCCAAAGAGAGTTCAGCACCACATGGCAAATCACGTCTCCTCGCTGAAGCGCGCCCGTCAGACCGAAACCAAGACCGCAGTCAACCGCGCCAACAAGACCAAGCTCCGCTCCAGCCTGCGCAGCCTGCGCGAGGCCATCGCCGCCGGGGACAAGAAGACCATTCAGGCCAACTATTCTGAGACTGTCTCCAACCTCGACAAGAGCGTGCAGAAGGGCGTGATCCACAAGAACACCGCCAACCGCTACAAGGCGCGGCTGAATGCGCGCGTCAAGGCGCTGGTGACCGCGAAGCAGTCGGCCGCCTAAGTTCTTTCCGGCTGGTTCTCTCGCTCGAAGCAATGCCTGCGTTCACCGCGCAGGCATTTTCTATTGCTTCCCTTTTTCCTCTGCTGCGGCGTGCGGGCTCTCGCCGGGTTCGTCATACAGAGTCGGCGGCTTCCGCGGCCCGGCTTGACTCCCCTCGGTATCACCTGGATCTCTGCCCGGCGGCGCGCCCGTTCCCGGCGCATTTGGCAGCAGGCCTTGCATCGCTGGATTGCCGGGTTCCTGATTTGCATCCGCAGACGCAGGGGCATTCGGATCCGCCGGCGCCGGGACGGCTGGGCTGCCTAACACGCTGTTTGCAATCGCCGCCACCTGGGGTTCCACCTTGCTGGGACTGCGCTCCGCCACCGCGCGCTGTGCATCCTCACCGGCCATCCTCGCCAGCGAGGCGTCGATCCTCGCTCCGCTGTCCGCGGGAGCCCTGGCCTCCATCTCCTCAACTGCCTTTTGGTCCTCAGCGCTCGCGGCCGGTAGCGGATATATCACCACGCTCGTCGCCGAGTCTGTGTACGGATCGCCCAGCTTGGTCGTTCGCTGCCGGACGGTCTGATCGAACACAGCCAGGCGCATTCCATCCGGCGACAGTGCGAAATTTCCACCCGCTCGCTGCACGGGCGAGTCGCTCACCTTCAGCAGAATCTTGCCGCTGTAGGCCTGGTAAACACGTACTTCCTGGCCCTCCACGGCTTCCGGTGAGAGCGAGGCATCCGGCTCCAGCGGCGCGTCGACCAGCGTCCTCTCCAGCGCAAACCTTCCCGCGGCAGGTGCAAAGGCAAAGCCGGGCGAAACGTAGCTGTCATAAAGCCCCTGCTCCCACATCTCTTCGCCATTCATGTTGAAGCCGGCGATTTCCGGCTTGCCCTCACTGCCGCGGCAGCCGAACGCGACGAACTCGCCGTGCTCAACAAACGTCGCCCGCGGAAAACATGTGGTGTCCCACTCCGCGAGCTCATGCACCTTGCCTGCATGTTCGTCGAAGTTGAACAGCCACCGATTTTTACCGCCGTCCAGTATGTCCAGAATGCCCGCCCGTGTCATCGGCAGGTCCAGCGCCGCAGGAGCCCGCACCACGCCCGCGCTGTCCGCGGTGAGACCTTGCGCAGTGCTGTTCAACCGATAGAAGTTCATCTGCACCGCCCCACCCTGGTCCGCGCCTTCAAACGTCACATCGTTTGCTGTCCCTG
The DNA here is from genome assembly GCA_035572415.1 of Acidobacteriaceae bacterium. Lineage (GTDB taxonomy): Bacteria > Acidobacteriota > Terriglobia > Terriglobales > Acidobacteriaceae > Edaphobacter. The sequence continues at coordinate 49,558 of DATNAU010000162.1, read as the reverse complement.
CCGGGCCGTTCTGGCGGCGCACCGTCTCCAGGGTCAGCAGATCACGATTGCTCGACACAAGCAGTGCGACGATGTGCCGGTCGCCCATATCCAGCACCGGTGTTCCGCGAAATGCATCGCCCGCCTGCAGCCGATCCAACGGGGCAAGCATCGACAATTTGTCGCGTACCCGCAGCAGAAACCGCCCATGCCCCAGGTTCCACAAATACTGGAGCCGGTCATGGGTCCGCCATTCAGTGCGGGCCAGCGCTTTGCCGGACGGCAGCTCTACGAGCACCGCTTCGACGGTGCGGTCATCGTCGCCCGGCTGCTCATCCGGATCACGCCGCATAAGGTGCTTCGTGTCGAACGTCACCAGCAGATGATCGTTGTCCACGAAGTCAACCGTCAGCCCGGTCGCCCCGGCCAGCAGGAAATCCTCATGGACAGGCTGGAACCCCATCGGTTCAAGCGGAATGCGAATGGGTTGATCCGGCTGAGCAGGCGTGGCAGCCAAGCCCGTATCCGGCTTTCCCGTCACCGCAGCCATAGCCCGCGGACCAACCCCGGCCATCCCCCAGGCGCACGCAACTCCAGCCACACACAGTATGGCAAGATACCTGCACGCCCGAAATGGCCCAGCCGCCCTCATTACACCCACTCTTTCACAGACGCGCCAGCCCCGCCAATCGAGAGCCTTGGCTGACCGGCCCGGCAAATCCGCCGCCTCCGGCGGTCGCGCTACCCACTCCCGCACCCTGCCCTCTGAGTGGTACAAGAGAAACGATGACCTATCCGAGCCGCCTTGCTCTCGCCGTCCTCCTTGCCGCCTTCACGCTGCTGCCAGGCACGCTCGCACACGGCCAGCAGCCTGCAGCGCCCGCCCCCGCATCTGCTCCAACTGCCCAGTCACCGGACAAGCCATTGCCCGGCCTCGATCCCTCCTCCATGGACCTCGGCGCCGACCCCTGCAAGGACTTCTACCAGTACGCCTGCGGCAACTTTGCCGCCAATCATCCCATCCCGCCCGATCAGCCTGACGTCGACGCCTTCTACGTTCTTTTTAACGTCAATACCGCTGAGCTGAACGGCATTCTCCAGAAGGCCGAGGCAGGCGGAGCAACCCGCTCGCCCGACGAACAAAAGATCGGCGACTACTTCAAAGCCTGTATGGATACCACCGCGATCGATGCGGCGGGCCTCAAGCCCATCAAGCCCGACCTTGACCGCATCGCTGCTCTCAAAGACACTCCGGCGTCGCGCGCCTCGCTTGCAGGCCTGATCGGCGATCTGCAGCGTGACGGCATTGAGGTCTTCTTCGGTTACGGCGAGCAGCAGGACTTCAAAGACGCCAGCAAACAGATCGCTTTCATCCAGCAGGGTGGACTAGGCCTTCCGGAGAAGGACTACTACCTGCGCACCGGCGACAAGGACGTCGAAATCCGCCATCAATACACCGACCATGTTGCCAAAATGCTGGTGCTAGCCGGCGACTCCGCAACGCAGGCACAACATGACGCCGACGCCATCCTTGCGCTCGAAACGTCGCTCGCCAAGGCTTCCCTTGGCGTAGTCGATATGCGTGAACCCGAGAAGACGTACCACCTGGTTCCCACAACCACCGTCGAGGCGGCGCTGCCGCACTTCAATTTCACCGCCTACGAAGACGGCATCCACTCACCTCACGTCACGGAGATCAACAACGCCACGCCGGACTTTCTGCCAGAGGTTGCGCAGCAGCTCCAGACCGCGGACATCGCCACCATTCAGGCGTATTTGAAGTACCACCTGCTCACCTCGGTGGCTCGCAACCTCCCGCACCAGTTCGACGACGAAAACTTCGCCTTCTACGGCACTGTCCTCAATGGGCAGCCGCAGCAGCGGCCGCGATGGAAGCGATGCTCCACTGCGGTCGATGGTGCTCTGGGCGAGGCGCTGGGCAAGGTATACGTGCAGCAGTATTTCGCCGGCGACAGCAAGGAGAAGATGCTGCAGATGGTCCACGACATTGAGGCGGCGATGGGACGCGACATCGACCAGATCGACTGGATGTCCGCCCCTACCAAGGCACGCGCCCATGAGAAACTCGCCGCCGTGGCCAACAAGATCGGCTATCCGGACAAGTGGAGAGACTACACCAAACTCATCGTCAAACCTGGCGACGCGCTCGGCAACCAGTTCCGCGCCGACGCGTTCGAGAACGATCGCGAGCTGAACAAGATCGGCAAACCCGTCGACCGCGGCGAGTGGGAGATGTCTCCGCCCACGGTCAACGCCTACTACGACGACAGCATGAACAACATCAACTTCCCTGCCGGCATTCTGCAGCCGCCCTTCAATGATCCGAGGCAAGACATCGCCGTCAACTACGGTCATATCGGCGCTGTCATCGGCCATGAGCTTACGCACGGCTTCGACGATGAAGGCCGCAAGTTCGACGCCAAGGGCGATCTCGACAACTGGTGGACTCCGGAAGACCTCAAGAACTTCACCGCGCGCACAGACTGCCTAGTAAAGGAATACTCCGGGTTCACCGCCGTCGACGATGTCCATGTCAACGGCCAGCTCACTCTCGGCGAAAACACGGCCGACAATGGGGGCGTGCTGCTCGCCTTCATGGCTTACATGCAGCGCGCCAAAGAGACTGGTCAGGACCCCAGCGCGAAGATCGGCAACTTCACCGGGCCGCAGCGCTTCTACATCGGCTACGCTCAGAACTGGTGCGCGAACGAGCGCCCCCAGGCCATTCGCTCCCAGGTCCTCAGCGACCCTCACTCCCCCGATCGCATTCGCGTCGACGGCGTGGTAGTCAACCAGCCCGGCTTCGCTGCCGCATTTGGCTGCAAAACGGGTACCCCCATGGTCCCCGCCAATTCCTGCCGTGTCTGGTGATTCGTTCGGGTAAGAAACTGCTGTCGCTTCGTGTTTGCATGGAATAGATGCGTCCCCGCCCATCCCGCACCCTCGGCTTTCTCGCCTGCGCTCTCGCCAGTTCCTTCTGGGGATGCGGTTTCTTCTTCGGCAAGATAGCGCTCGCCGAGATGAACGTCGGCGCAATGGTCTTCTACCGCTTTGGCTTCGCCGCGCTTGTCCTCGCTCCCTTTCTCTTCACCCACCGTCCGCGCTTCTCAGCATCTGACTGGCGCGCCCTGCTCATCTGCGCGTTCCTCGGAATCCCGCTCCAGTTCCTTTTTCAGTTCTCCGGGCTCGCGCGTACCACCGTTTCTCACGCCTCGCTGATGATCGGAACCATGCCTGTCCTGCTTGCCGTCGCCGCAACCCTCTTTGCGCATGAGCGAATGGACATCACCGGTTGGCTCTCGCTCGCGGTCTCCACACTCGGCGCAGCGCTCATCGCCTTCGGCCACGAAAGCGCCTCACACGGAGCTGCGCACATCGCCGCCCAGATCTCCACGCCGTCTCTCAGCGGCGATCTGCTGGTCGTTGTGTCGCTGGTCATTGCGCTCGGCTGGGTGCTGCTCAACAAGCATCTCGTGCAGACGCATTCGCCCATCACAGTGACCGCTTATGTCACCATAGCCGGCACCGCAATGCTCGCGGCCGTTGTACCGATAATGTACGGGCTGCCCCCCATCGCGCACATCTCACTTCGCTCGTGGCTCGCGCTTGCCGCAAGCGGCCTGCTCTGCACCGCCTCTACGACCCTGCTGTGGAACTGGGGCATCAAACAGGTCCCAGTCTCGCAGGCCGGCGTGCTCCTCAATATGGAGCCGCTCGTCGGTTCCGTCCTTGGCGTCTTCCTCCTGGGCGACGTGCTTGGTCCAACAGCGCGTGGAGGAGGCGCACTGATCCTTGCCGCCGCCATCCTCATCACCACGCGTTCCCGCACTCGCGTCCGCGAGCAGTTGCCGACCCCTTAGCTACGCGTACAGCGCCGCCTCGAACTGCTCGAACGCCGCATCCGACCACGCATGACTTGACCGGTTCCACACGTCAGTCTGGTCTGCGAGAAAATTCGGGAAGTTCGATCGGCAATAGCCGCAACGCCCTGCAAAATCGAATAGCGCTTGCGGCACCCCATCCAGATACAGAACTGCCTTCTGCCCATCGCGCGACCAGTCGATGGAGACGATACGTTCCGCGGCCCCGTCCGTGCCCCGCTCCACTGCGGCCACGTTGTAGATCAGCATTGCATCCAGGATGCTCTCGTCCAGCTTCTCGTGCGATCGATCACAGGCGTAGAAATAACCGCTCACGCCTTCATCTTCGAAGACGACCGTCCACGGCACGGCATGCGATTCCACCGCAAGAAACGCGCGGCCCGGAGTGAACGTCAGCGACTGCATGGTTCTATCTTAGCCATATGCACCGATCCGAACCGCGGGCATCTGCTCAGCCGGCGATCAGCGCCAACGCCAGGATGCACTCCAGCGCCTGCGCCGCCACAATCCCGCCCGTAATCACGATGAACAGCTTGCGCTGCCTCGACTCCAGTACATCGGAAAAAACGCCGCCGAGAAAAGTAAACAGGAACGGCAGCGCCCACACCCATGGCGCGCTCACTATCTGCGTCGTAACCAGCGGCGCCAGCGCCAGAAGCACCAGCAGCGGCGCGGTGTTACCGAAGTAGCGGCTCGGCCGATGAAGCGCATACGCGAGAATCGCAATCGCAGACGCAATCATGATCGGCAGGTTCGAGACATCCGTAACAAAGCGGCTTACGCCTGCAAGCGAGAACCAGAACCGCGCCGCGCCGCCGGTAAAGACATAACTGAACGCCGGCAGCCGGAAACCGTAAAACGCAAAGACGATGGCCAGCGCTCCCACGGCCGCCAAAATCAGCACCTGCATTGCCGAGCTGCGACGGTATTCAGCGAGATACATCGTGAACGCGATCGCGGCGACGAATCCGAAGATCGCGGCGAGCAGATGCGCCGCCGCAGTCAGTCCCAAGGCCAGCGTTAGCAGCGCGATACGCGGCCGCCACTTGCGCCGCGGACCCTGCATCGCATGCGCCACGCCAATGGCGGTATAGATCACTCCATACAATCCCCACATCGCCAGCACGTCGTTGTTCGGCGTGACCGCCATGCTGACCACCGCCGGACAGAAGCAGTAGAGCGCCAGCGCGAAGAAGCCGCCCTCATTGCCGAAGAGGCGCCTCGCCACCCACCACAATCCTCCGCCAAGCCACAGGCCGAAGAACACGAACGGCAGATGGATCAGATAGACGACGCTCGCCAGTTCGTGGCGCGCCTCCCATGTGGACCCGTTCAGCGACCCACCCGGATAAAGCCGATCGGCCGGCGCCCGAAAATGATCGACCGAGAGCAGGACGGCCCGTTCGAGCGTCAGCGGCAATCCAGCGGCGCGATAGGCGAACGTCCCGTCGCCGTTAAGGTTGCCGCAGGTCGTAAAGTACCCGGCCAGCAGGGAAGGCCGCTCCCACATCTCGCGCCCGCAGCGCGCGTAGCGATAATCGACGGTCGAAAGCTCCTGATGATGAATGACCCAGAGGCACTCGCCAAAGAAGCACAGCAGCAGAAGCGCGGCGAGGCGCTGCGGCCGGCCGATGTGAATGCGGACGAGCTTCATGCGATGGCCGGACGGCTGAGTTGCGCCTCTCTCACTGGTCTCTCAAATCCGAGTGTAACGCGGCATACGCCGCCTGTTCACATCCGCGCGCAATCGTGGCCTCCATGTGGGCCGCAGCTGCAAACTACGTCACTGCAACTTCCCCAAAGGTTGCCCGTCCATGCTGGGTGATGTGAACAAACGGGGCGATTCGGCGAAACCATGCGTCGGTTAGTGAACAACGACCCGCTTGACAAGCTCATCGTACTTTTCGTGAGTATATGGTCCAAACCGTACCTTCTGGGGCTGGCCGCTTCGCTGGCGGCGAGCGCCCTCGTGCAAGGTCAAAGCGCCCCCCAAAGTTTTCTTCCCGATGCTCCAGATGTGGCGCAAAGCGTCCAGCCCTCAGCGACGGCTGGGGTCAACGCGGTGACGCCGGCTGCTTCTGAGGGAGGCATTGAGAAGGCCGCCGCTGCCGTTGGCCCGGGAGAAGTCGCGCCTGGCAAGCCCTACCTCCATCGCACAGTGCCGCCAGGCATGGGTCTGCAACCCCTCACTGCCGGCCAGAAGTTTGAGCTGTCGTTCCGCAGCCGCTTTTCTTTGGGCGCGTTCAGCGGAGCATTGTTCGGTGCGGGTTGGAGTCACCTGAACAACAGCCGTCCGCACTATGGCACGGATCGCGGCGCGTTCGGCGAGCGGTTGGGTGCCGCGGAACTGAAACAAACCAGCGAGTCGTTCTTCAGTTCCGGACTCTACGCATCGGCGTTTCATGAGGACCCGCATTACTATGTCATGGGCCCGGGCCCTGGACACGGTGTCGCGCACAGAGCCATCTACGCAGCCACACGAGTGCTTGTGACACGCACAGACAACGGGGGTACCAGTGTCAACTTCGCCAAACTGACGGGTCTCGCGAGTTCGAATGCTTTGGCGAACGTATATTACCCCGCTGAGGACCAGGCTGTGAGCAAAACGATCACCTCATTCTTCACAAACATAGGTACTTCCGCACTTTCTTTGGAATTGAATGAGTTTCTGCCGGACGTGGTCCACGCGGTTCGCCACCGCCATCAACCCACCGACTGATTTGGCCGGCAGCGGGCAGACACCGAGATTGCCGTGTCGCCCAGCCCGCAAAAAAGCATCGAACGAGTATGCAAACCGGCACGACTGCAGCAAAGAACGGCCTCCCGGTAGGGAGGAAAGGCCTCAACATCCTGGATCTGCTGCGCCCCTACCGGCGGCAGCTATGGTTCGGCCTGCTCGCAATCGCGGGCGAAAGCGCCGCCGACCTGCTTCAGCCATGGCCACTCAAGATCGTCCTCGATAACGTCCTTCAGTCTAAAAGCAGGCACGGCTGGCTCAACGAACTCATCGACAAGACAGCCGGCTCCAACACACTCAACGTCCTCGTCTTCGCCTGTTCCGCCGTGCTCGTCATTGCGCTGATCGATGCGGTCTGCTCCTACTTTGACAAATACCTCACCACCAGCGTCGGCCAATGGGTCACGCATGATCTGCGGCGCCTGATCTATACCCAGGTTCAGCGGCTTTCGCTCGCCTACCACGATCAGCAGCCGACGGGCGATCTCATCAGCCGCGTCACCGTCGATATCGACGCGATCCAGAGCTTTATCGTGTCCGGCCTGCTCGGAATACTGGTCAATGTCGTCACCCTGGTAGGCATGGTAGTTGTCATGCTTTATATCAACTGGCAGTTCGCGCTCATTGCGCTGGCTGTAGTGCCGCCGCTCTTCTTCATCGTGTACACCTACACCCGCCGCGTGAAGAAGGCTTCCCGGGAGGTGCGCAAGAAGGAAGGAAAGATGATCTCGCTGGTGGAGGAGGTCGTCACTTCCATGCGCGTGGTGAAGGCATTCGCGCGCGAGGACTACGAGATCCGTCGCTTCGTCGGCGAGAGCCAGGACGCGGTAGAGGCCGCCCTGCACGCCCGGGCGCTCAAGGCCCGTCTCGTTCCCATCGTCAACATCGTGACTGCGATCGGCACCTGCGCGGTGCTCTGGTTTGGCGCGCGCATGGCCATGAGCGGCCAGTTGCAGATCGGGTCCATGGTCGTCTTCCTCTCTTATCTCGGCAAAATGTATAAGCCTATGCAGGAGATCTCCAAAACCATGGACACCTACTCCAAGGCGGAGGTCGGCTACGACCGTATCCAGGAGATTCTCCGCAATGGCGATGAGATCCACGACGAACCCGGAGCACGCCCCGCGCCCCGCTTCACCGGTCAGATCGACCTGGTACACGTCGACTTCGCCTACAAAGAAGATGAGCAGGTGCTGAAGGACGTCAACATGCACGTGGAGGCCGGACAGATGGTCGCGCTTGTCGGGCCCACCGGCTCCGGCAAGACCACGATCGTCAACCTTATTGCCCGCTTCTACGATCCGGTCTCAGGCTCCGTGAAAATTGACGGCACGGACATCCGCCACTATACGCAGAAGTCTCTTCGCAGTCAGATCAGCTTCGTATTGCAGGACACAGTGCTCTTCAGCGGCACCATCTGGGACAACATCGCTTACGGCCGTCCGGACGCAAGCGTCATGGAGATCGTGAAGGCGGCCGAGACCGCGAACGCGATGGAGTTCATCGAGAAACTCCCTGCGGGTTTCGACACCGCAGTGGGCGAACGGGGCGTTACACTCTCCGGCGGCCAGCGCCAGCGGATCGCGATCGCCCGAGCCATCGTGCGCAATACGCCCATCCTGATCCTCGATGAACCAACTTCCGGTCTCGATGCTGCCTCAGAGCAGCTCGTCTTCGAGGCTCTCGACCGGCTGATGGAAGGCAAGACCTCCATCGTGATTGCGCACCGGCTCTCCACCATTCGCCGCGCAGCCACCATTTACGTCATTGACAGCGGGGGCATCGTGGAGGCCGGCACGCATGACGAACTCATCCAGCATGAGAACGGCCTCTACCGCAAGCTGCATGAGATTCAGTTCAACAACTCCGAAGAGACTCCCGCGGCGCCGGTCGCCGCAAGCGCCTGAGCCCGCGCTTGCGCCCAAAGCCTCACGCGGCAGGCCGCCGCCGCACTAGAGCCCTTGCAACTCCTGGATGCGGCTTTCCACGATGCCTACGTACGCGTCGATCTCGTCGTCCGGAAAGTGTCCGGCGCGGAAAGCATCAACCAATTGCTGATGCGAGAGCTGCCCCAGCAGCGAACCCATCCAGCGTGCGTCCGCACGCGGTACATCGTGGCCAATCCACTCGAAGCCCACGCGAGAGGCATAATCCCTGGTCTCTGGAATGCCGCCGGTCTCAATCAATCGTGCCGTCGGCGGCTTCGGCGTCGCGAAGTCTACGTCTTTATCGGTCGCGTGTGTGATGAACTTCGACTCCTTGAAGGTTCCGATGTTCCCTTTCGAACGCGCCACCGTCCAGCTCAGTCCGTTAGTGCCGAAGGTCGCACCCACATCGCTCACCAGCAGGATGTCCTCGCCGGCCTTCTTATCGCGGAAGACGGCGTTGTTGACGTCCTTGAGGTCCCAGTTGTTCATCACCGCCATCATCACGCGCAGGCCATTGAACTCGCGGGTGTTCATGAACGGATTGTCCTTCCACTGCCAGATGCCGATCTTTTTCTGCCCTTCCGGCTTGCGCGCGAAGCGCGCCTGCTCGATATGCCCATGTTTGGCGAGCTTGCCACCGCGGCTGAGATGCAGACCCTCCACATCGGCCGACTCCAGCACATAGTCGTCATTGACGTAGTACCCCATCGCCCACAGCAGCCGCGACGCGACCACCTCCGGCCGCGCTTCCACGCCCAGCTTCACCCGCCATTTTTTGCCATTCGCGTCGCGTGCATCGAACTTGGGATTCGTTCCATGCTTGTCCTCCGCCTCAAAGGTAAACGGCGGCGCGGGCTGGCCGTCCTTCCCTCCCTGGCCGTAGTAAAGATCGAGCGAAGCAATATTCCCGGGATCATGCCAGAGCACCGGGTGTTCCAGGTCATTGGCCTTCAGGACGGAGTCATTGTCCTTTTCTTCCGTCTCCCCTGCATCCGCGGCCTGGGAATGTTTGCCGGCCTTGTGCTTTCCAGTTTCGGGCTGCTGAATGGTTGTGGGCCCCACGGCGGACTCCGGTGAGGACTGTGAGCTCTCACCTGGCTGAGCATGGGCGGGAAGAATGAGCGGAAGAAGCAGAAGTGCGAACAGCAAACCACAGCGCTTGCAGGACATACGACTTTCTCCATGACTGCTACCTCGATAAGAGGGCAATTTCCGACCCAAAGAGGTCTGTGTTGTCGAGAAAACCCTTTGTCCATCCAACTGCATCTTCTTTTCATGCAGTCGTATTGCCCCGGGAAACTGACGGCTAAGAAAGGGAACGCGTGAAGCTGCTCATTCAACCGGACCAGGGCATCAAGCCCTTGCTCGACGCACTGCGCAAAGCGAAAAAGTCCATTCGCATCCTGATCTTCCGTTTCGACCGGGCCGAGATCGAAAAAGCGCTCGTGGCTGCCGCCCAGCGAGGCGTGCGCGTGGAAGCGCTCATCGCGCACACCAATCAAGGCGAAGAACGAAATCTTCGCCGCTTGGAATCGCGGCTGCTGGCGCAGGGCATTACCGTTGCACGCTCCGCCGATGACCTCGTCCGTTACCACGGCAAGATGATGATCGTCGACGACAAGCTGCTCTATCTCCTCGGCTTCAACTTCACGCACCTGGATATCGACCTCAGCCGTTCCTTCGGTGTTGTCATCTCCAAGGCCGGACTCGTCAAGGAAGCTGTTCGACTCTTCGACTGCGATTCGCGCCGGCAGAAGTTCACCAACCCTGCAAAAGATCTGATAGTCAGCCCCATCAATGCGCGCAAGCGCCTCACTGAATTCATCACCGGCGCAAAGAAACAGCTGCTGATGTACGAAATGAAGCTCAGCGACCGCGACTTCCTTAAACTTCTCAACAAGAAGATCTCGCAGGGAGTCGAGGTCCGCATCCTCTCGCGTTCTTCGGCAAAAAGCAGCGCCATCCCCGTGCGCCGCCTTCCCTCGCGCCTGCACCTGCGCGCGATCCTGCGCGACGGCGACTCCGCCTTCCTCGGCAGCCAGAGCCTCAGCAAGCTGGAGCTCGAAGCCCGCAGAGAGATCGGCGTAATCTTCCGTGACAAAAAGACAGTCAAGGAGATGCAGGCGGTCTTCGAAAAAGACTGGAAGCAGTCCGAACCTGTTATCGCGAAAGAGGCGGCGATTAGCGCCTTCAATGTTCCGGCCAAGAAGGTCGCGAAAGAAGTCGCCAAACAGATCGCGATCAAACCGGTCGTCGAGCAGATGCTGGACAAGGTAATCGACACCAAATCTGATGTGCCCTTTGAACCGGCGGAAGTGGCGCAGACCGTACGCGACGCCTTCCGCGAAGAGGTGCATGGCGCGGTGGCGACCGCACTGGAAAAAATGGTCGTCAAGGCCGCGCGCGAAGAGGACGCGAAGCAGGAAGCATCCAACGGCAAGGGCTGATGCGCGGCAAGGAGGGTCCGATGGATTCATCCTGTGGGTACAGGCGGCAAATGGAGTCGGGGCGAACACGCATTGTGCGCGCAGCGGCATTGCTCGCGTTTTTGGCAATCTCCGCTGCTCAATGTTTCGCTCAGGCTGCTTCGGACAGCCTCCAAAAGGACCAGCAGAAGGCCCTCGACAATTTTGTTCATCAGGCCAGGCAGTACATCGCCATGGAACGCAAGCTTCCGGCCGACAAGTTGAAGCCAACGACTGACGTGGCCGAACTGGAGCGCGAACGCGTCGCCTTGCGCCAGGCCATGCAGCAGGCCCGGCCCAATGCCAAACAAGGTGACTTCTTCACACCGCCGGTCGCCGCCGTGTTCCGCCAGTTGCTCGCCCAGACCATGTCTGGGCCTGAGGGCGTCAAGATCCGCGCCAGCCTTGCTCACGCTGAACCGGGCGCTCCCGCGCCGCTCGTCGTCAATCAAATCTATCCGGACGGTAAGGGGCAGCCCCTCCAGTCCGTGCCCCCGACACTTCTTTTGAACCTGCCCGTACTGCCCAAAGGGCTGGAATACCGCATCGCAGGAAAGACGCTCGCCTTGCGCGACGCAGACGCCAACCTCGTCGTCGACCTGCTTCCCAACGCGCTCCCCTGAGGATGGATGGCAACAATGACGCGCCTCGCTGTAGCTCTGCTGCTCTCTCTGTCGCCTTTGGCCTGCTTCGTCCCGTGCCGGGCGCAAACCGCGGCCGCCGCCGCGCAGCCCGCCAGCCCCGAGCTCCGCTTTCCGCTCAAGAACGGCTCCGTTCGCTGGGCCGTCATCGGTGACAACGGCACTGGCAGCGAGCCCGAGCAGGCCATCGCCAACCAGATGCAGCGCTATTGGAATGTTGTCCATTTCGATTTCGTCACCATGGACGGCGACAACATCTACTATGGCCACAAGCCCTCTGACTTCCAGAAAAAATTTGAACTTCCCTACAAAGCGTTGCTCGATGAGGGGGTGAAGTTTTATGCCTGCCTCGGCAACCACGATGACCCGCAACTTGAAGAGAATTACAAACCCTTCAACATGGGCGGAAACCGTTACTACACCTTCCGCAAGGGTGATGTGGAGTTCTTCGTGCTCGACAGCAACTATATGGACCCGCCCCAGCTTGCGTGGCTCGCCGACAAGCTCAAAAATTCGAACGCCGGATGGAAAATTGCCTACTTCCACCATCCACTCTTCACGGACGCACGTTTTCACGGTCCCGACGTCGACCTTCGCAAACAGCTTATGCCGCTCTTCGTCGAGTACGGCGTCAACGTGGTCTGGAGCGGCCACGAGCACGTTTACGAGCACCTCAAGCCGCAGGACGGCATCGACTTCTTTCTCGAGGGCAGCTCCGGCGAACTGCGCTTCCACAACTTACGCCAGCCCGACGACCTGGACATCCTCGGCTTCGACACCGATCGCACCTTCATGCTGGTACAGGTCTCCGGAAACCAGCTCGACTTTCAGGTCGTCGCAGCTTCCGGGCAGATCGTGGACTCCGGCTCCCTGACGCGCCAGAAGGCACCCGCCCAGACCACAACTTCCAACTAGCCTTCTCCCGCCCCAGTCAGGCCCTATCGCATGGTCTCGCCTTCCCGGCGCTCGGGAGCGTCCTATCAGCCATGGTTACGAGAGATTGCTCCTCTGATGACGATTTGTGGAACGCCCGCAGCCTGCAGTGATTTAGTCTGCAAGAAGATTTGCCTGTTTCAATTGCTAGCCATTCTTCCCACCGTCCCCGCCGAGCAGCCCCGGGACAAAACGGCCTCTTCCGAGCCGGAGAAGCTATGCGCACTTCTCGCGCGCTCCCCCCGGAAGCCGGCCCGGTCTGTGTGCAACCCGCACAAGGGGTTTGATCCTTGGCACCCGCACGTCTGCTGCTCGTCGACGACGATGAAGCCGTCCTGTCCGCGCTCGGCGCAATCCTTGAGGCTCACGGCTTCCAGGTCGCAACCGCCGGCAACGTTGTGGATGCGCTCAAGCTCATCACCACCCAGCCCTTCGACGTCCTCATCAGCGACCTGCACATGCCGGGCGCGGGCGATGGCCTGATCGTCGCCGGCGCCATGCGCCACGCCAATGCGCGCGCAGTAGCCATCCTCCTTAGCGCGAATCCCGACATGGGCCGCGCCACGGCCGCCATCCTCAGTCAAGCGGACGAAGTCCTGATAAAGCCAGCCCGGCCGGTCGCCCTTGTCGAAATGATTCGCCGCCGCCTGGCAGGCGAACAGACCGTCCGCGCACAGGCCGTCGAATCCATCGCCACAGTCCTCGATCGCGAGCGCACTTCCATCGCCGCAGAGTGGGTTAAGAAGGTTGCGGAAGCGGGCATCTTCGCAAACTCCGGCCTCACCACCGCGGAACAGACTGCCTACCTGTCGGAATCGCTCACCGAGATCTTCTATCGCCTGCGCTATCCGCAGCCGCTCGGCCGCATGACCCTCTTCTCCATGGCCAGCCTGCAGCACGGCGCACGACGCCGCCGCCAGGGGTTTGCCTCGCCGGTGCTGGTCGCGGAAGCCCGCGCGTTACAGGTAGCGCTGTTTGAGGCCATCGAGCGCAACGTCGAGCGCATCGATCTGGGCCAGATGCCGGGCACGCTGGAAGCCATCGCCGATGAGGTCAACGCGCAGCTCCTGCAGTCGCTCGCTGGCTACGAGAACGAAAAGCCCGCGCCGTTCTCCGAAGGTTAGGTCCCCTCGTTACTCGTAATACCGCGCGAAGCTCGTATCCGTCTCGAACAGTGTGCAGTCCTTCACATGCACGCGCCCTCCGGTCATCTCGCGCAACTGCTTGTTCGTCTCGTCGTAAAAATACTTCGCCAGGTTTTCCGCCGACGGATTCACGGTCGTAAACGGCTCCAGGTCGTTGATCATTCTGTGGTCGAGGTACTCCACCACAGGCCGCAGCAGGCCTTTCAGCAGCTTAAAGTCCAGCAGCAGGCCGGCCTCGTCCAACTCCACGCCGGCCAGCGTCACCAGCACACGGTAGTTGTGCCCATGCGGGTTCTCGCACTTACCGTGGTAGTTCCGCAGATAATGGCCGGAGGAAAAGCCCGCCTCCACCGTAACCTCATACATTCAGATACTCCCGTTCGCCGCAGAAAACCTCGCATGGGTGCGAACTTGCGGCAACTTCCATTCTATCTGTGTACCCTTACCGACGCCGCTGCCGCCGCTGCGCCGCTGCTTCCTCGCTCCTCCGCTCCGCCTGCTCAAACAACGTCGACAGAACGCCCACCAGCGCAACCACCAGAGCAATCACGAAGAACACCAGCCCCATCGTCCGCCACACCGCGGCATCGCCCGGCGACCCAGGCTGCTGCGCGATATTCGTGTACGAGACGCAGAAGGAGATCGCCGCGAAACCGGCGAACGCTCCGGCAAGAATGTAGAGGCTGCGACCCATCGTCTTTAAAGATATGCCACCGGCTCAGTGCCGCTGATACCGGCCCAGCACGTCCTCCAGCGATACCGTACCTTCCAGCGCCGCTCGCACCGCCCGGTTCGTCACCGGCAGCAGCGGCCACCGAGGAAAGTGCGGCAGGGCGGCGTCCAGCGGAAGATCGGGAAACAGCACCGGAGTGCGCTCCGCCCCCAGCCGATCTTCGAGCGTCTGCTGCGCCGTAAACAGATCGCTGCTCTCTGCTTCCGCAAGCAGTTTCTCCAACTCCTCGCGTGTCGCCGCGTACCAGAGGTGGTCACTGCATTGCACCAGGATCGCAGGCCCGCCATCTGCCGCCTCACCATATTGCTCCAAAGCGGCCGCCGCCGCGCGTACCGTATCCGACCCCTGCAGTACAGGCACACTCACCGGTTGCATCGCATCCTCCAGATGCAGGTCGCTCTCCTCGCGCCGCTCTTCCATCGACGGCAGGTACAGTCCCTCCTGATGCGTCAGCACCTCGAAGATCGGCACAGGCTGTAGCGTGCGCGCAATAAGATACGCGATCGTGTTCGCCAGAATCACCGGCAGCGCAATCGAGTAACTCTGGCTCACCTCCATCGCCATAAAAATGGAAGTCAGCGGCGCACGCAGGAACGCCGCAAATAGCACTCCCATCCCCACCAGCGCGTACGAGCCCAGCGATCCCGTCGCAAAGTGCGGAAAGAAATGCTGCTCCAGCGATCCCACGCCTGCTCCCAGCATTCCGCCGATAAACAGCGTCGGCGCAAACATACCGCCAGGCGTGCCGCTGGAATACGACAAGGTCGTCGCAATAATCTTGAACAGCGCCAGAAGCAGCAGCACCTTCCACGCAAACTGCGCGTGCATCGCCGCATCGATCGCCTCATATCCCGCGCCCATCACTTGCGGCAGTCCAAAATACCCAATGCATCCGACGAGAAATCCCGCCGCTGCAGGCTGCAGCAATTGCCAGCTCGCCGGCTGCCGGCGCAGCGCAGGCCGCAGCCAGCCCACGGCGCGCGTAAACAGCAGCGACGCAACACCGCCCACCACGCCCAGCACCGCATACGCCAGCAGCTCGCGCGGATCGACCAAGTTGACCGGTGGAATACGAAACATTGCGTCCGCGCCCCAGAACCATCGCGCCACCACAACGCTTGAGATCGCCGCAAGCACGATCGATCCCAGGACCGCCGCGCTCCAATTGCCGATCACCTCTTCGATCACGAACAGAATCGCCGAGATCGGCGCATTGAATGCCGCTGCCAGCCCCGCCGCCGCGCCGATCGGCGCAAACACCCGCAGTCGCGCGCGCGACAGCCCAAAGCGCCGGCTGATCAGCGACGCCACACCCGCGCCGATCTGCAGCGACGGGTCCTCCGGCCCCAGCGAATGCCCGCTGCCAATGGCCAGCGCCGAGATCAGAAACTTTCCGATGACGGTTCTGCTGGAAATGTATCCGTTGTTCACATACAGCGCAGCCTTGGTCTGGTTCACTCCGCTGCCCCGCGCGCCGGGAAAAACGAACCGCACCAGCAGCGCTACGACGATCCCAGCCGCCGCGGGTATCCACAGTAGCCGCGCCTGGTGCGGTTGTGGCGACGATCCCAGCAGCAGCACGCTCAGCCACGCAATCGCCATGCGGAACGACACCACCAGCAAGCCGGAGATCACGCCCACAAAGATCGAGAGCAGAAGAAGAAGACGCTCTTCCCGCGCGCTGCCCATTCGCGCCGCGCTTTTGGCGCCCTCGACACCGGTGCTTTCACCTGCGCGGCCCGATCCGGTCATCGCGCCCCCATTGTTTGCGCAGCCGGAGTCTTCTGCGCCGCGGAATCCTCTTCTTGTGCCGCGGCAACAGCTGCAGCAGCCTGTGCAGCCTCGATTCGCGCGATCGCGTCACGTGCGGCGTCGCGTTCCTCCCGGTTGCGCTTCGCCGCCTGCAATGCGCGGCGGTAGTACGTCTCCGCATCGCCCGCAGCGATCGCTTGTTCCAGCAAACTGCCGATCTCCATATCGCGCTCGTAGGTCTCCGGAGCATCGCCCCCCGCGATCAAAAGCTCCAGGTGGGCCGCTTCGAGATCGTGCTGCGCAATCAGATATTGCGCCAGTTCCAGCCGCACCGCGGCGCGTTCCTCCAGTCCCCCGCCCTGCCACGTGCCGTAAATTGCCGCGCGATAGGAATTGATCGCATCCTGCGGCTGATCGCGCTTGCGCTCCAGCCGGGCCAACTGCAGATTGATGGGGCCGTAGCCAGGGTCCGCCGTCCACAAGCCCGTCAGATACTGATAGCTTTCCTCCGCCTCTTCCGGCCGATTGGTCTGCTCCAGGGCCTCAGCCAGCAGCAACTCATCGTCGCGCGTACCCGGGGCATACACCAGCGCCGTCCGCAGCGCCGTGATCGCCTCATCCGGTTTGCCCGCTTGCAAAGCCATCCGCCCTCGCGCCGACCATCGCTGCGCCAGGTCCGCGCGATGCGCGCTGAAGCTGCGGAAGAGAAAGAATGTCACCGCGAACAGAGCCGTGATCGTCAACAGCAGTCCAAGCACGTTCAGGGAATCGCGCAGGATCAGCCTGCGACTCTCCACCGGTCCTTCTTCGACTGTGATCAGCATGGAATCCGAATCGCTCTGAGACTGCGTGCGCTCCACCCAGTTTAGCCGCCCGGCGCGACGGCACGTTTCGCTGCAAGGTCGCATCCAGATTCAACGGCCGCGCAGGTTGTCCGCGAAGCGGCAAAATAATACGTTTACTCACTCGCGTCGTAACTCAAATGCAACGTAACTGTGTCGGTTCGCATAACCCCTCGCCGCCACAGTATTTTGCAACACTTGTCCCGAGGGATTTTCAATGAAATTGCATCTCATGGGCTCGTTGCGCACGCTTCTGTTCGTTACAGGACTCGTGGCGATACCGTCTCTTGGCATCGCCCAGGCGTCTCCGGCAGGCACCGCACCGCCCACGCCCTCCAGCGTCGACATTTTCGGCAGCTACGCCTATCTCAAGACATTCGACAGCGATCTTTATAACCAGCCCTATGAAACTCTGCCACGCGGCTTCATCGGCGGTGTGACAGCTTACTTCAGGCCCAACTGGGGCATCGACGCCGAATACAACAAGCAGTTCAACGATCCCGACTACTGTTTCTCCACCCTGCAGGGCGGCCTCAAATACCGCCGCCAGATGGGCCGCGTCGTTCCCTTCCTGCAAGCGCTCGGCGGTGGTGCGCAGATCGGGCCGTCGTACCAGCACAGCGGCAGCTCCAACCAATGCGTATGGGGCTTTGGAGCCAATGGCGGCGGCGGCATCGACTACATTCTTCCCGCATTCCACAACCACCTCGCCCTGCGCATTCCCGAAGTGGACTTCCAGTACGCTCGCGCCAACTTCGGCCAGCAGGTCCGTCCCAACAGCCTCACGGGCGGCGAAGGCGAGATATACTCCCTGCGCCTCAGCGCCGGATTCGTCATTCGGCTCGGCGAGTCCGCGCCGCCCATGCCAGCGTCCTACGCCTGCGAAGTCTCGCCCGTCTCCGTCTATCCCGGCGATCCTGTCACCGTCACTGGCAAAACCCTGAACCTCGAAGAGAACAAGCATCTGCTGCCCATCTACACGTGGACCACGACCGGCGGCAAAATAGGTTCGAAGACCGACTCGCCCAACAACACCATCGCCACCGCCGGCCTCGCGCCTGGCGACTACACGGTAAGCGGCGTCGTCAGCGAAGGCGCCGCGCCCAACCGCCACGCCACCTGCTCCGCCAGTTTCCGCGTCATGGCGTACGAGCCGCCCACAGTCGCCTGCTCGGCAAATCCTGCCAGCATCGCCCCAGGCGGCTACGCCACCATCAGCGCCGAAGGCCGCAGCCCGCAGAATCGCCCGCTCACCTATTCGTTCGGCTCCAGCGCCGGCCAAGTCACTGCCAATGGCACGCACGCTACACTCGCCACCGCCGACGTTCCTCCCGGGAATGTCACCGTCACTTGCAACGCGGTTGACGATCAGGGCCACCAGGCCAGCGCCAACGCGATCGTTACCATCGTCGCTCCGCCTCCACCGCCCGCGCCCCCCGCGCCACAGGCCCAAAAGCTGTGCAGCATCTCCTTCGAGCGGGACAAAAAGCGCCCGGTCCGGGTCGACAACGAAGCCAAGGGTTGCCTTGATGACATCGCAATTGCCCTCGGCCGCGATCCAACCTCGCTGCTCGTCGTCGTGGGCAAACACGGCTCCGATGAGAAGCCCGACGCCGCCGCCGAGCGCACCCTCAACGTCAAGCAGTACCTTGTCACGGAAAAGGGCATCGACGCCAGCCGCATCGAAGTCCGCACCGGCGAAACCAAGGATCGCACCGCCGACACCATTCTCGTCCCACAGGGCGCAAGCTGGGATACGGAAGGCACGGAAAGCTTCGATCCCGCGCGTATCCAACGCCATGGCGAGGCGTACTCCCCGGAGCTGAAGAAGAAGAAGTAAACCCAACACGCATCATCCTTGACCCGAAGAGGAGCAGCCATGCTCCTCTTCTCTTTTGCGCATCGTTGCCAGGAGCATGGGGTGCCCCAGGCGCCTCGCCTTTGGGCACCTGGGATGCACCCAGCAGGATTGAAATTGCAAATCCTGAGCTGCCCTTCACTGTCTTGCCTCGCTTGGGAATAACCACAAACGTGAATGGTGAACCGAGCAGCGGGGTGGCTCCTTCGCGCAGCGAAGGGTGGGTTCGGAGTAGCAGCGGGCTTCAGCCCGCGGCAATTGCGTGCGGAACCAAAGCGGCTTCAGCCGCGGGCTATCTACGCAAATGCGGCCAACACCGAGGGCACATCAACCAACAAGTATCAACTCGCTTCACTTACCCGTAAACTCCGCCGCCACCGCCGTCATCGCGTCCCAGTCATCCGTCCGGAACGACCCCGCCGGCAATCCTGCGCCGTTCACCAGGTTCGCTCCGTCCGGATAGTTGTCCCACGCATAGCGCACTGCGACCGGCGCGCTCACCTGCGGACTGCTCACGATCACCGAATCGCCATCGACCTTCGCATCCGCGTCCACAAACTTTTCATCCGCTCCTGCAATCTGGAACCACTTCAGCGGGCCGCCTTTGCCCGCAAGCCCTTCCGCATGCGTAAACTTCACTCGGATCGCACTGCCCTCCACCTTCATCCCCGCATACACCGGCCCGGAGTACTCCATCTTCTTGCCATACGCCTTGGCCAGCGCCAGGTCCGTCAGCCGCACACCCAGCGGCTCCTTGTTCTTCGGATGAACGTTTGCCGGATCGCCAATATCCAGCGTCACCGCCAACCCCGTGTTCGGGACGGAAAGGATCTTCGCCTGCTGCTCACGCACCAGCGGATTGTTGCTCACATTCTTCAGCGGAGGCAGTTGCACCGCGAAGAACGGGAAGTCGCCTTCGCCCCACGCCGCGCGCCACTGCTTCACCAGCGTCTCCATCGCATGCGAGTAGCGCATCAATCCCGTAGGCCCATCCACAATCGACTCACCCTGGTACCAGATCACTCCGCGAATCGCATACGGCACAATGGGCGCAATCTCGCCGTTCCACAAAACCGTCGGCTGGTGCTGGTCCTGCACCGGATCGCGCAGCGGCCCCGGCCGGCCTGGCCGCGCATTCAGCGTCTGCGGAGCGGGCGGGGCGTCCGCATCATTCGCGCCCGGCATCTCCTTGAAATAAATCTCGCGCGCATCGAAGCGATCGATCATCGGCTTCAGTTGTGCATCGTGCATCATTGCCTCGCGCGGCAGCCATGCCTCCGCCGTGCTCGCGCCATACGCCGCCAGCAGAATCCCCACCGGCGTCTTCAGCGCCTGGTTCAGGTCGCGCGCGAACAGATAACCCACGGCGGAAAAGTCCGGCACCGTCTCCGGACTGCACACCTTCCACTCGCCGCGCACCTCGGTTTGCGGGTCGTAGCTCTTCGTGTCCTTCACCGTGAACATCCGCACCTGCGGATAGTTCGCGGCCGCAATCTCCTTCTCTTCATCCATCAGCCCGTACGGCGGATGCCCCTTCTTCGACACGTTGAACACCATGTTGGACTGCCCCGACCCCACCCACACTTCGCCCACCAGAACATCCTTCACCACAATCGGCTGCTCGCCCGCGGCGCTCCCCGCAATCGTCATCTCGAACGGGCCGCCCGCCTTCAGCTTTTTGAGGCGCACCATCCACTTGCCCGCCGCGTCCGCCATAGCGCTTTCCTTGCGCCCGTCGACGCTTACCGTCACCTTCTCTCCCGGCGTCGCCATGCCCCACACCGGAACATTCATCCCGCTCTGTAGCACCCCGTGATCGCTGAACAGCGCATTCGGCTTCACCTGCGCCCCGGCCGCAGCCGTCATCATCGTCACCGCGCACAGCGCTGCCGCAAACACATTTCGCTTCATCGAATCCCTCATGTGGAATAGTGAGATCGGCAGCCGGTACCGCTGCGTATATCCGACATCCGACGATAGAGTGCCCACGTCGGCGGGTCAAGGCTCTGGGAGGCCCCGCATCTCGACTCTGAAATGTGAGACCTGCAGCGTGGCCCATGCTTCGCATAGCGACAGGTTTGGAGTAGCAGCGCGCTTACCCCGCGGCGTTCTCCGCCGTGCAGCGATTGAAGGTTAAGACCCGATCGAAGACCAGAGGCGGCAACAAAGGCGATGGCCCGGACTATGGTCGCGTTCCCAGATTGCTGCTCCCATCCGTCGTCAACGTCGAGGAGAGCCCCGCGACAATCGGCGTTTTGACCGGCGCTCCTGCGCCAATAAACTCCACTACCAGCCCGGCCGGCGAAGATCCGCTCGTAATCCAAACGTCGCCCGAACCATCCACCGCGACATCGCGTGCCACCTGCAACGCGCCATAGCCATTGGCGCCAGAGAGCGCTGTGCCGCTCGAAGAGAATTCCGAAATCCCTGTGCTGTTGGCGTTCGTCACCCACACGTTTCCGGCGCCGTCCAGCGCAAGCGCGTTCGGCTGATTGACTCCGCCGCCGCTGTAGCCACTGGTGCCGGAAGCAGGACTGCCGCTGTTCGATAGCTTCGTGATATTCGTCCCCGCGTGGTTTGCCACCCAGATATTCCCGGCACTATCTGCTGCGATGCCGGTGTTGAGCGAGAGGCCGCCGCCCGTATAGCCGTTCGTGCCGGACAAGAGAGAACCACTGTTCGAGAACTCAATAACATTCGCCGACGTGCTGATCCACGCATGTCCAGCCCCATCGATCGTGATCTGTTCTCCCGCGAAGGACGATCCGCCGGCTGTCACTGCACCCATGGGATAACCGCCGCTGCCAGACAGGACTGCTCCGGTCGAGGAGAGTTCCACAATGGAATTGGGATTGTTCACGATCCATGCATTCCCGGAGGCGTCGACAGCCAGAAATCCGGGTTGATCGAGGCCTCCGCCCGTGTAGCCCCCAGTTCCGGAGAGCACGCTCCCGCTCGACGAAAGCTCGACAACGGTCTTGCCCACTAAATTTGTAATCCAAACATTGCCCGACTTGTCGATCGCGATTCCCAGCGGCTGATTCAACACGGCGACGGTGCTGCTTCCGAAGGTAGAACTCACCGAGCCTTTACTGGATAGCTTGAATACTTCATTCAGTGCGGGATCCGTTACCCAGACATTTCCGGAGCCGTCAACCGCCAAAAGTTCAGGAGTGTTGGTGCCCGAGATTGTAAGAGCCAGCGTCCAGTCGCCGGGCGCGCTTGTTAGCGCCGGAGCGAATACTCCTCCCGTCGCAAGGGCATACAGGCTCGCTGTATTTGCCGCGGGATGATGCGCAATATTGATCGCCGCCGTCGCGGTCTCCGTAGGCTTCGTTCCCCCGGCAGTTCCGTCCGCCGTCGCATATGCAAACAGCGTCGCGCATTGCGCGCCACCACTCGCGCAACTCGCAAGAATGTTTGCCAGAGTGTCGATCTCCGCTTGCGGCACTGTCCCGTTGCCGGCTGGAGTGGCAGCCAGCGCCACCCCTGTGCTCACTGTCTCCAGGTTCGCGGCATTGGAAAATGCGTTCGCAATGCCCGTCTGCGCCAACGCGGTCCCCGAACTGGAAACATGGGTTGAATCCGTCGCAAACCCAGCCAGTGTGTAGGCCGCAACCACTGTTGAAACCTCGTTCACCTTCACCGCAATCGCCGTGCCCGATGTTCCGGGACATGCGCCGGCTACCGCGATCCAGGAGGCTCCAGCCGCTCCTGTCGCATAGACGTACAGCTGCTGTCCCGCCGTGCACGTGTAATCGCCGCTCATCGAAAATGCGCCGCTGGAATTCGTCGTCACGTACGCGCCCGTGGAGTCGGATGCGCCGGCCAATGTGGAGTTCAGCAACGATACGGACGCATTGCTTGAGGATGCCGCGATACCGGCGCCGCCATAGCCTGTGGTATTGGCGGCCAACAAATACACATGAGCGCCATTGACCGCCTGCGATCCGCTGTACACCGTGCCCGTAAGCGCAGTATCGGCCAACCCGACCGTCGCCTTGCTGGTCGCCGTGCCCGTCAGCCCACTGCTGTCGGTCACTGTGAGCGACACCGTGTAAATGCCCGTGGCGCTGTACGTATGGGTTGGGCTTGCTCCAGTGCCCGTGGCGGAATCTCCAAAGTTCCACGAATAGGTGAGCGTTTGCCCTTGAGGATCGGTCGAGCTCGCTCCGCTGAACGTAATGGAGGTGCCCGCCGTAGCAGAATACGGACCGCCTGCATTCGCCGTCGGTGGTTGCTTTTGTGTCGAGCCTCCACCCGAAGAACCTGAGGTTGAGGAGCCCCCGCCGCATCCTGCCAGACTTACCGAGGCAGTTAAACCCAAGAGTACCGCCAGAACCCGAGCTTGCATCTTGCTCTCCTTCGGGGAAACATCTGTCAAATCGGCTGATGCGGCCCGCGACCGGACGCAGTTTTGCGGAGCGCGAACCCCGGATCACGAGTCCGACCACGATGAAATGCAACTGGCCTGTGTGATGCACTCAATGCTCGAACCGGTTTTACGCAACCCAAAATAATTTGCGTCGCCACCCCTCGAAAGAAGGGCTTCACCTCTGGCGGTCATCCGCCCGGCCGAATGCAACAAATACAGCTCTGCTCGGATTTCCAGCGATCCCGATAAAGTGGGGTAAGGGCCCAGCGAGGAATCGGCAATGACTCTGCAGGAGCAGTTCGGCCAGATTGACATCTACCTCTTCGACCAGATACTGCGAGGCAATATCTCTCCCGGGATGACCGTGCTTGACGCAGGCTGCGGCGGCGGCCGCAATCTTCACTACCTTCTGCGCGAAGGGTATGAAGCCTTCGGCGTGGATGTAGACGCCGACGCCGTCACCGCCGTGCGGAACATGGCAAGTGAACTCGCGCCGCGGCTCTCCGCTGAAAACTTCCAGGCGGCCAGCCTCGAAGCCATGCCCTTCCCGGACGACTTCGCCGACGTGGTCATCTGCCATTCCGTCCTGCACTTCGCGCGCGATGAGGCGCAACTCAAAGCCATGGTGCAAAGCCTCTGGCGCGTGCTTCGCCCGGGCGGAATGCTCTTCTGCCGCCTCGCCTCGACCATCGGCGCGGTCGAAGGCATGGCATTCCAGCATGTCACGGGCCGCCGCTTCCGCATGTCGCACGGTCCCGAGTGGCTGCTCGTCGATGAACCGCTGCTCATGGAACTCACGCACGCTCTCGGCGGCGAACTCATCGATCCGCTCAAAACCACTGTCGTCCAGGGCCAGCGCTGCATGACGACGTGGGTCCTTAAGAAAAAGGAAACGCCGGGAGCAAAGGGACGCACCTTTGTCAGCTCAGGAATGCCGGGACGAAGGGCATAGCTAAACTTCACTGGAGCAGCCGGGGCGCCCATCGCGTAGCGAAGGGTCGGTTCGGAGTAGCAGAGGGCTTCCCACCCCGACCACGTATCAACTGAGAACTGACAACTGGCCTCTCAATTCCCCGACGGTCTCTCCATCCGATCGATTACCACCGTCTCGATCATCCCCTTCGCCGGCCTCAGCCGCAGGCCAAGCTCCTGCTCCAGCACCGTAAAAAGTCCTGGCGCGGCAGCATCATCCATTGGCTGCGTCTGCTGCTTTGACCACTGGATATGAAAGTCGAAGAGACCGTTCAGCCCAGTGTGGTCCTCGACCGGACGCCCCGCCTGCCGCCGCAGCGCCGCCGCAATATCCGCCGTGGACATGGCTATGGCATTCATCTCCACACGCGCACCGCCGTTCATGCTTAGATTCGGCCTTATGCCGTCCGGGCTCCGTTTCAACGCCGGTCCCAGCACGCCCGGCTTCGCCAGTTCCAGCCAGTAGACCGGCCCCTCCTTCTGCTCGCGGTGGAAGCGCAGTTGAAACCGCTCCTGCAGCAGAGAAAGCAGCATCTGCTGAAACTGCTCCGGCGTCTTCGGCTCGGAGTGGTCAGCAGTTACGGCCGTGATGTCGAACAACTCATCGTTCACCCAGCCCGGTGCGCCCTGCATGTGGTCGTTGTCCGTCATCAGCGCCATGCGAAGGAGCGTGCCGGCCGTGGTTGCGGTCGCCACAAAGCGGCCGCCGGGTAAGAACTGCCGGTTCGATGGCTCGTCACCGTTGTACGGATGCGGCCGGATCGACACGACCTCAAACTGCAGAGGCGCCGCCCGCCCCGATGGCTGTGCAGGCGCCAGCTGTGTGGGGGCCGGTTGCGTCTGCGCCTGCGCCGGAACCGCGCCCTGCAATCCCAACGCAGCCACCGGCAGGATCAGATATCGAAGAAAAGAAGCCACCTCAGTCCCCATGTCTTCTGAATACGCCGATTCCTCCCTGTTGGTTCACTCAAGAGGCAGGTGCCGGGTGCCCCATCCGTACGCGTTCTTTGCGGACGGATGGGGAGTCGCGCCCCATCCAAGCTCCGCTTGGGTGGGATCGTGCCACACCTGCTCGGGTGGGGCGATCCGGATGCAAGTCCAAACTCAATCCGGTAGATTGGTTGCCGTGCCGCGACCTGTATCCACATCCCGCCGCCGTCTCCTCTGCACCGCCGCATACGGCGGAGCCATCGCCGCCTTTCGCCCGCTCCATGCTCTCGCCGCGCAGGCCGCAGCCGTCAAAGTTTTCGACGTAACCAAATACGGCGCGAAGGGCGATGGCACGACTCTCGATACCGCCGCCATCCAGCGCGCCATCGATTCCGCCGCCGATGTAGCAGCTTCCGGCGGCAAAGCCCGGGTCCTCCTGCCCGGCGGCAAAAAGTTCCTCACAGGCACGCTCGTCCTCAAAGGCGCGATCGACTTCCATCTCGCCGACGACGCCCAACTCCTCATCTCCACCAATCGCGAGGACTACCTCGGCGGCCTCGCCAACTCCTCCGACGCCGACCGCATGGCCTCCGCCGCCGGCGGCGTCATTGTCGCCACCGACGCGCAGGGTCTGCGCATCTCCGGCACCGGCACGCTGCAGGGCCGCGCCCGCGAGTTCATGACCGGCTACGACAAGCCCAACGAGTGGTGGCTGCCCAAGCCCTTCCGCCCCAAGATGTTCGTCCTCACCGGCTGCCGCGACCTCGAGGTCCGCGACATCACCTTTGCCGAAGCCCCCAACTGGGGCCTGCACCTGCTCGGCTGCGACGGCGTCCTCGTCGACAACGTAAAAGTCCGTAACCTGCTCGACGTGCCCAACTGCGACGGCATCGATCCCGACCACTCGCGTAACGTCGAAATCAAGAACTGCAATCTGGTCTGCGGCGACGATGGCGTGGTCATCAAATGCTCGCGCCAGGCGCAAGACTACGGCCCCGCCGCCAACATCCACGTCGCGGACTGCGTCATCGAAACGCAGGACGCCGGCCTCAAGATCGGGACGGAAACCACTTCCGACATCCACGACATCCTCTTCGAGCGCTGCCAGATCAAGACCAGCTCGCGCGGCCTCTGCATCCAGCTCCGCGACGAAGGCTCCATCCATAACATCGCTTACAAGGACATCACCTTCACCTCGCGCTTCTACTCCGACCCCTGGTGGGGCCGCGGGGAGGCCATCTCCTTCACCGCCATCCCGCGCACGCCGGCCACAAAGCTCGGCACGCTGCACGGCATCTCCGTGCAGAACGTCACCGGCCACGCCGAGAATTCCGTCCGAGTTGCCGGCTATCGCACCGCGCCCGATGCGCCGTCCTCGATCCACGACATCAGCTTCGACGGCGTGAAGGTCACGCTCAACCGCACTACGCAATACAAAGGCGGCCTCTTCGACAACCGCCCCACCACCGCGCTGCCCGCCATCGAGCCGCATGACACGCCCGGCTTCTCTATCGAACACGCTGACAACGTCACCCTTCACGACTGCACCGTCGCCTGGGGCCCCAACTCGCCGGACGACTACTCCTACGCCGTCGAAGCCAAAGACGCGCACAACCTCAACATCGAAGACCTCCACGGCGGCCCCGCCCACATCGCTCTGGGCAAGGCCACCTTGATCTCGGAATAGCAGCGCGTGAGGAATCGCAACTACTGTGCGAACTTGTCATTCTGAGCCGTAGGCGAAGAATCCCCGCATTTGTTGGGCCACGAATTTGGGTGCCCCACACCTCGATTTTGAGATGTGGGATGGAGTAGCAGCGCGCTTCAGCGCGCGGTAAGCAGGCCCCAAACGAATGGGGCTTCAGCCCCGGACACTCCCTCGAACCTTGAACCTAGTCCCTTGAACCTAGTATTACCGCCTCCGCCTCAATCTCCACCTTCCACTTCGGATTCAGGAGCGCTGCTACCACCATCGTCGCCGCCGGACGGATCGTGCCAAACACCTCACCGTGCGCGCGGCCGATCTCCTCCCAGTCCTCCACATGCGCGATGAACATCCGCGTGCGCACCACATCCTCAAAGCGCGCGCCGGCCTGCTGCAGCGCCCTGCCGATCAGCCCCAGCACCACGCGTGTCTGCTCCGCCGCGGACTCGTCCTCCGAGCCCACCGGCCCCGTGCCCGAAACATGCACCACATTCCCGATCCGCACCGCCCGCGAGAATCCAATGATCGGTTCAAACGGACTCGTCCCCGCAATATTCCTTCTATTCGTCACCTCGCTCATGCCGATGATGATAAGGCCCATACCGCCCGCACCGCCCATACCGCCGCGCATGTCGTATCCTCGTCTGGTCTGGAAAACCTATGCGATCTCTCTTCCACAAATTCGGGTGCCTCACATCTCGCAGAGATGTGGGAGCGATGATTCTCGTCCTCTTCGCAACCGCTGCTCTCGCCCAAAGCACCACACCCCCGCCCAACCCGCCGTCCTTCGGAGGCCAGCCGCCCGCATCGGAGGCCGCGGTGCGCCAGGCCGCCGCCGACCAGCCCGAGCAGATCCGCGCCGTGCCTGCCGCGCTGCCCACCTTCAAGGTCTTTCAGTTCCCCGCCGATCAAGCCCCGCGCATCGATGGCGACGACTCCGACTGGGCGATGGTCCCCGACAGCTACGCCATCACCCTCGCCGACATGCACGACGACGAGCACAAGCACGCCGCGCCCGACCCCAAAGACCTCTCCATCAAGGTGAAGGTCGGGTGGGTCAAAGGCCTCCACCGCCTCTACTTCCTCTATGAGGCCGACGACAACTACTGGGACTTCGCCGATCCCGGCCTGCACAACGACACCTTTGAGATCGTCGTCGACGGCGACCGCTCCGGCGGCCCGCTCGTCCCGCAGTTCCGCAACAATCCCGACCAGGACTACTGGGACGCGCACTTCTCCATGCACGGCGTCCAGGCGCAGAACTACCACATCTTCACGCCCTCCGAAGGCAAGGACTGGGCCATGGACTGGGGCTGCGCGCAGTGGGACAAGGCGCTGCCCTACGCCAATCATGCGCAGAAGTACAGCTTCCGCCCGGGCGAGAGCGGCCACTACGTGCTGGAGTTCTACATCACGCCGTTCGACTACGCCGGCTGCGAAGGCCCGCAGCGCGCGGTCGAATCGCTGCTGACCGAGAACAAGCTCATCGGCCTCTCCTGGGCCGTCATCGACTACGACGGCTCGCCCGACAAGAAGAATAACGGCTTCTGGAACCTCTCGCCCGAGCACAAGATGTACGGGAACGCCACGCTGCTGCGCGAGTTCCGCCTGATGCCGCTCGAACCTTCGCTGCAGAAGCCCATCGACGCGCACTGGGGCTTTGAGGTGCTCGACGCCGCCAAGCGCCTCGTCGCCTTCCGCGACGAGTCCACCTCCACCGGCCCCATCACCTCCTGGCACTGGGACTTCGGCGACAATACGACTTCCACCGAGCAGAATCCCATCCACCAGTACAAGGCCGGCGCGGAGTACACGGTCGTCCTCGACATTGAAGGAGCCAAGGGTAAATCGCGCTTCTCCCGCGTCTGGGACGTGACGATTCGGTAAGCCTCACGGGAAATGGGCTGTCCTACCGTTCCCTGAGTTCAGCAAGTTTTTTCGCTGTAGCTCTTTCACAGTCAACCTTCGTAAATGGGTGGGCCGGGGTCTTTATTGTTGCCGGAGGCCCTCCATTGCCGTCGTCCATCCAAAGCCCATAATTCTTGTCCGCTACATCTCCGTGAAATCCAATTACCTTCTCTATATTCGCGTTATTAATCCCGTCCTTTGTGCAGCTGAAGATCAGGTCGTCGCTCATGTATGCGACGCTGCCGCCGTGCAACGCATATGAGTTCGCGCTCTGGAAGGCCTTACATGTCGAGCTTCCGCCAACCTTCTTCGGATAATCGGTCACCACAACGCTTTTTGTACTGAAGTCGATTGATAGCCGATGCCCAATTGAGCATTCTCCTTCGTCTTCGTCGTCCGCGACGATTCCCTCTCGAGTCCACGACTGGATAGAGTACACATGGGAATCTGGCTGGAGGAGAGAAATGAATATAGTAGCGTCGCTCTCGATGCACTTCTGCTCATCTCGATGACATTCGATCTTCGCCACGATGGGTGCTATGAGTTGCTTGCCCTTATCAGTTTCTGTCGACTTCCAGAAACCATTTGTGATCGCGAAGCCATATTTGTCGTCATGCGTCAGAACCAGCGGCAGCTCGTCCGTAATGAGCTTGGGACCTCGAAACAACTCGTGTGTAACGTCAATGATTGTGTATGACCACTCAGTTTCGTCCACTTCGAGCTGCACACACGTGCCAATCTTCCAGCTATAAAAGGCTTCTCGCTTGGTAGGCTTTTCGTCGGCGCTTAGGCTCGCAATCCCAAGTTGTGAACAATGATCATCCAGGCGGCTCTGCATTTGTTCCACGGTCAAATTCTGCGCGCCGGTGTGTAGGGTCCATGACGTTGCAGATAAAGCAGTCAGGACAAGAATCGATCTGAGCAGCATTCGTTCCTCACATGCGGCTTAATTCCGCAGGATCACCTTTGTGCCATTGCTTGTCGAGCACTTCGTCATTGATCTGAGTTTCCGAAAGCAGCCTCCGGCGAATATTGAGCGCGTAACGCTTCTCCGAAAGCGACGTTTCTACTGGAGTGTCGATCAACTGCATGTTTTCTGCATCTATGCCGGCCACGAGTCGATTTTCATACCACTTGAACCAAGCCCGATCGGAACCATCAAGCGCACAAACCCAGAGCTTCACACCATTGCCCTCGCTGTCGAGCAATCGCAAGCTAACTGGTATCTCCATAGCGGCCAGCGTACACCATCGCGAGCCAGCATTTGTGCTGGAGTAACCAACGCGCGGCAGCCAGCGCCAAGGTCGGTTCAACACCTCTCGCCCAACCCGCCACAAACGCGCTATCCTTCCCCCGCCACGAAATCTGTCTGAAATCGTTTCACGGGGAGAATTGAAGATGAAGCTCAAGCCAATCCCGGAGCTTTCGGCCGCGCTGTTTTTCTCGATCACGCTGCTGTTTCCATGCGCCGCGCCGGCAGTCTCTCAGAGTCCCGCAGCGCAAACTCCCGCCGTGCAAGCTCCCCCCAGGCGCCCGCGTCCCGTGAATAATAGCTTTCGTCCACGCGGACGCCACCTCATCTACGTCGCCCTGCCCGGCTCGCTGGAGCGGCCCGGCTGGGCCAACGGTGTCGGCATCGTCGTGCTCGACGCGGACAACAACTACCAGTTCGTCAAGCGCATCCCCACGTGGGAGTACGCCGGCAGCATGAGCCCCGAGCAGGTCTCCGGCATGGCCGCCAGCCCCGTCACCAACCTCATCTACGTCGCCGCGCGCGGACGCCTCGGCGCGATCGACATGGGCACCGACAAGATGGTCTGGTCCGTCACGCTGGATGGCAACTGCTGCGAGCGCCCGCAGGTGACGCCCGACGGCAAAATCGTCGTCGTGGGCGGCGACCTGCAGGACTACTGGTACGAGGTCGACGCGAAGACCGGCAAGCTCATCGGAAAACTTGAAGCGCCCGCCAGCCCCAACTCGCACAACCTGAACCTGAGCGCCGACGGCAAGACCGCCTTCATGTCGCCTAACAACAAGGTGATGACCATCTCCGACGTGGCCACGCGCAGGATCATCAAGACCATCGCCTTCCCGGACAACATCCGCGTCTTCGTGCTCAACAAAGATTCCAGCAAAATCTACGCCAACAACAACAACTTCGACGGCTTTCTCATCGCCGACGTGGCCAGCGGCAAGGTCGTCAAAAAGGTCGAGGTCACCAGCGTGGACTGGAGGTCGAAGTGGTTCACCACGCCCACGCCCAAGATTCCGCACGGCTGCCCCAGCCACGGCATCGCGCTCACGCCGGATGAAAAAGAAATTTGGCTGGCAGACGGAATCTCGAAGACCATCCACGTCTTTTCCAACACGGACGACCCGAAAGAAATCGACACCATCGCAACGCCGAATGGCACCTACTGGCTCACCTTCGGCCTCGACGGCAAGCTCGCCTACTCTTCCTCCGGCGACATCATCGACGTGAAGACGCACAAGGTCATCGGCCAGATGAAGGACGAATACGGCCGCACCATGTTCTCGGAAAAGCTGCTGGACATCACCTTTGACAACGGGCACGCGCAGCGCGTCTCCAACCAGTTCGCCAACAGCTTCGGCGACTACCTGACCGCCGAGCAGCTCGGCGTCGGCCCGCACGTCACGCCCATGCCGGGCAGCGCGCCCATCACAACGACGGGCACTACTGAAGGCCAATGAGGCATCTGCCTCTCGGCGCTGGGCCATTCATTGCTGCGCTGTTTGTTCCCGCGCTGATCGCCGCGGCGTGGGCGTCGCAGACATCACAAGCTCCCGAAGCATCGCAGACCGCCTCGCCGCCCGCCTCATCTCAGGCATCAGCGCCGGAACCTCCCGGCCTGCCTGCGGAGGACGCAGCTCGCGAGGGGCAGTCCATCAAAACCGTCTGCGGCCATTGCCACAATCTGGAACTCGTTCTGAACACGCCTAAGAGCTATGACGCCTGGCACGACACCGTGCAGAAGATGATCGACCACGGTGCCAAGGGCACCGACGACCAGCTCGACGACGTGATGGACTATCTCGAACGCACCGTCACCACCATCGATGTAAACTCCGCCGACGCAGACGAACTGGAGATCGTCCTGAACGTCTCAGACGCGACCGCGCAGGCCATCCTCGCCCGGCGCACTGACAAAAAGTTCACCGGACTTGCCGACCTCAAGACCATCCCCGGCGTGGACGCGGCCACCGTCGATGCCAAGGCCCGGATGATCTTCTTCCACTGAAGCAGGGTGCCCCACATCTCGCTTCTGAGATATGCGAGTTGCACCCAAACTGCGTCCATTGGTCCAACCACCACTCGCGCAAATCGCCCCAAACGCGCTATCCTTCCCCCGCTCGAGAATCCCCGGCGTGTATGTCGCGAAATGCAGCGGCGCCACGCGAATGTTCCGCAAGGAGATTTTTCCATGTCCAGCCCAGAAACCACTTCCGAAGCAACCGCCCAGCCTACGCGCCGCGACTTCGTCAAGACCGCCAGTGCCATCGCAGCCGCAGCCGCTACCTCCAGCTACGCGCTCTCCGCCTCGGCGGCCAGCTACGCCAAGATCCCCGGCGCGAACGACCGCGTGCGCACAGGCGTTATCGGCTTCGGCGACCGCATGCGCAGCGGCGATATCCCCGCCTTCCTGTCCAGCGCCAGGGACCTGAACTTCGAGCTCGTCGCCGTCTCCGACATCTGGAAGTACAAGCGCGAGCAGGGCGCCGAATACCTCACCAAGCTCACCGGCAGCAAAATCGATCCCATGGTCAACAACGATGCCCTCTACGCGCGTAAGGACATCGACGCCGTGCTCATCGCCACCGCCGACTTCCAGCACGCGCGCCACGGCATTGAGGCCGTGAGGGCCGGCCGCGACGCCTACGTGGAAAAGCCCACCGCGCACCGCATGGACGACGCCCGCGCCTTCCTCAAGGCCGTCGAAGGCTCGCAGCAGGTGATCGCCATCGGCACGCAGCGCCGGTCGACGCCCTCCTACATCAAGGCCGCCGAGTACATCCAGTCCGGCAAATTCGGCGACATCGTCATGGTCGAGATGACGTGGAACGTCAACCAGCCCGGCCGCTGGCGCCGCCCCAAGGACGTGCCGTTGCTCAAGGAAGAGGACACTGACTGGAACCGCTACTGCCTCGGCGTCATCAAGGACAAGTTCGACGCGCGCAAATACCTTGAGTTCCGCCTGTTCTGGCCGTATTCCTCCGGCATCCCCGACCAGTGGCTCGTCCACCAGATCGACACCGTGCACTGGTTCACCGGCCTGCCGCATCCGCGCTCGGTCGTCGCCAACGGCGGCATCTATCAGTGGAAGGACGGCCGCACCAACTGGGACACCATGACCGCGGTCTTCGATTACGGCCCGCTCGACGATCTCTCCAAAGGCTTCCAGGTGCAGTACACCTCGCGCTTCTCGAACTCCGCCGGCGGAACGAAGGAGCTCTATTACTCGAACGGCGGCATGATCAACATGGATACGGGCCAGGTCACCAACACTGGCGGCCTGAACGCGCGCGAAGCCGCGGAGATGGGCATGAAGCCGAACCAGCTCGAAAACTTCTCGCTGCTGGGCGACGCCAAGGTCGAGAAGGTCTCCACCGACGCCAACACCGCCACCGGTCCCAAAGGCGATCCGATGACCGGCGCCAACATGCGCAACTGGATGGAGTGCGTCCGCTCGCGCAAGACGCCGAACGCCAGCATCCGCGCAGGCTATGCGCATTCCATCGCGCTCTGCATGAACGTCGCGGCCATCCACACCGGCCAGAAGGTCACCTTCGATGAAAAGACGCAGCAGGTGATGGTAGGAGGCAAGCCGTATGACAACGTCTAGATCGCAGTCTGGGTCGCAGCACAAACGCTCGGGTGCCCCATCCATGGATCGGCGTCAGCCGGGCCATGGGTGGGATGTAATCCAGTCGCTGCGTCATCCTGAACGAACTAAAGAGATTTGCCGTCATCCTGAGCGAAGCGAAGGACCCCTGTATTTGTTTCTGGTCGTACTCGCAATGACCGCCCTCTTCTCCGCCCCCGCCGTCGCAGCCGCTCCCGCCTCCGGCGTCGCTGTCACGGTCGACAACGCCGCTCACAAGGTGACCGTCACCATCGACGGCAAGCCCTTCACCAACTATCTCTGGAAGACCAACCAGCGCAAGCCCATCCTCTATCCCGTCATCGCGCCCGACGGCACCACGCTCACTCGCGGCAATCCGCCGCTGCCGGGCGAGCGCACCGATCATCCGCACCACGCCGGCATCTGGTTCAACTACTCCAACGTCAACGGCATCGACTTCTGGAACAACTCCGACGCCATCAAGCCGGAAAACCGCGCCCGCTACGGCTCCATCGACTTCGACCGCATCGTGTCGTCGAAAAGCGGCAAGGACTCCGGCGAACTTGTCACCGAGTCCACCTGGTATCCCTCCTCCGACGTCCCCACCGTGGGCAGCAATCCCAAGCCGCCCTTCCTCCACCAGACCACGCGCTACGTCTTCTCCAAAGCTACGGTCGCCGGCCAGCCAGTTTGGTCCATCGACATGACCGTCACGCTCAAGGCGCTCCAGACCTCCGTCTTCAATGACGACAAGGACGGCATGCTCGGCATCCGCGTCGCCCACTTCATGGAGTCCGCCACGGCCAAACCCGAAGTGCTGCGCGACGCCAACGGCATCGCCACTCCCGTCGCCGCTCCCACCGCCGGCGCGACCGGTGTCTACCGCACCAGCGAAGGCAAAGTGGGCGATGCTGCCTGGGGTACACGCGCAAAGTGGTGCGAACTCACCGGCACCACGCAGGGGAAAGCCGAAACCATCGCCATCCTCGACCACACTGGCAACCCCAACTATCCCACCTACTGGCACGCACGCGACTACGGCCTCTTCGCCGTCAATCCGCTCGGCGCCAAGGGCTTCGACCCCAAAGGTCCGGCGCTGAACTACACGCTCGATCAGGGCAAATCCGTCACCTTCCGCTATCGCATCCTCGTCGCCAGCAGCACGCTCTCAGACGAAGACCTCAACCACGCCGCAGACGCGTGGGATAGGGTCGAGTAGACCAACATGAATGCATCCCGTCGTAACTTCCTCGCGGCGTCGGCTCTTACAGCCGGGGCCGCGTTCGCTTCGCCCCTCGCCACGTTTGCGCAAAGCGCCTCGCCCTTCCGCGTCAGCGTCATCACCGATGAGATCTCGCCGGACTTCGATCACGCCTGCGGTGTCGCTGCCAATGACTTCGGCATGAAGTGGGTCGAACTCCGCTCGCTCTGGGGCAAAACCGTCACCGATCTCGACTCCACCGACGTCGGCCGCGCGCAGGAGGTCCTCGGCAAATACAATCTGCGCGTCACCGACATCGCCAGCCCATTCTTCAAGGTCAACTGGCCCGGCGCTCCGGCATCGAAGTTCGGTGGCAGAAACCAGCCGCCCACCGACTTCAAAGAGCAGGACGCGCTGCTCGTTCGCTCCATCGCCCGCGCGAAAGACTTCCAGACCGACAAGATTCGCTGCTTCGATTTCTGGCGGCTCGACGATCCTGCTCCCTACCGCGATGCCATGGACAAAAAGCTGCGCGAGGCAGTCGAGACCACCGAAGCCGCCGGTATCCATCTCGTCCTCGAAAACGAACTCGACTGCAACACCGCAACCGGCCGCGAAGCGGCGCGCACGCTGTCTTCTGTTCCGGGCCTCGCGCTCAACTGGGATCCTGGCAACGCCGTTCTGCGCGGCGAGCTCGATGCCTTCCCTGCAGGCTGGCAGGCGCTTCCCAAGGACCGCATCCTTCACTGCCACGTCAAGAACGCCGCGCGCGATGCGTCAGGCAAACTCGGCTGGTCGCCGGTCGACGTCGGCATCGTCGACTGGACCGCGCAGTTCCGCGCGCTCAAGAACACCGGCTATCACGGCGCGGTCTCGCTCGAAACGCACTGGCGCGGCGGAGGAACGCCGGAAGCATCCAGCCGCGTCAGTTGGGCCGGGATGAAGAAGTGCCTGATCGCTGCTGACGCTTTTTAGACGTTCCCTTCGGCACCGTCGGATTGTCCTCGCTCGTCTCCGGCTTGGGGTTTTGCTCGATCTCGTTGATCCGCTTCAGCACCTCAGGATTGTCGCTGTACAGTTTGATCACGCGGCCGCCAACGATCGTCTTCTCGCCCACTTTCGCCTCGTGAAACGGGTCATCGATATTCTCTGTGTCCATCACCTGGCACCACGGGGAGCCATTCGGCACCTGCGGCAGTGTGAACTCCACGCCCTCGTGCGAGGCATTCACCAGGATCAGGAAGCTGTCATCCTGCAGCGGGTCTCCGTTGTCATCGCTCACCTGCAGCGTCTTACCGTTCAGCATCACCGCCATGGACCTTGTCCACTCCGTGTTCCACGCCTCTTCCGGCATCTCGTTGCCGTCGGGGTTGTACCACGCGATGTCGCGCACCACATTCTTGCGGATGGTGCGGTCCTGGAAGAACTTCCTCCGATGCAGGTTCGGATGGTTCAGCCGCAACTTCACCAGGCGCCGCGTGTATTCCATCAGCCGTACGCGCGAGTCGTCGAGCTTCCAGTCGTACCAGGTCAGCTCATTATCCTGGCAATAGGCGTTGTTATTGCCGCATTGTGACCTCGAAAACTCATCCCCCCCGCAAATCATCGGCACACCCTGGCTCAGCAGCAGCGTCGCCAGAAAATTCCGGATCTGCCGCTCGCGCAGTTTGTTGATCTCGGGATCATCCGTCGGTCCTTCTGCGCCCATGTTCCATGAGTTGTTGTTGCTGTCGCCGTCCTGGTTGTTGTCGCCGTTCGCTTCGTTGTGCTTGTCGTTGTAGCTCACCAGGTCGCACATCGTGAAGCCGTCATGCGCCGTGATGAAGTTGATGCTCGCATACGGCTTGCGCCCATCATGCTGGTACAGGTCGCTCGATCCCGTCAGCCGGTAGGCAAAATCCGAGAGCTGCCCGCCATCCCCCTTCCAGAAGCGCCTCACTGTATCGCGATACTTGCCATTCCACTCCGCCCACAGCACCGGGAAGTTGCCCACCTGATAGCCGCCGTCGCCCACGTCCCACGGCTCTGCAATCAGCTTCACATCCGCCAGCGTCGGGTCCTGGTGGATGGTGTCGAAAAATCCGCCCAGCTTGTCCACATCGTGCAGCTCCCTTGCCAGCGTCGCCGCAAGATCGAAGCGGAACCCATCGACATGCATCTCGATTACCCAGTACCGCAGGCTGTCCATGATCAGCTTCAGCACCTGGGGATGCCGCACATTCAGCGTATTTCCCGCGCCGGTGTAGTCCATGTAATGGCGCTGGTCGCCCTCAACCAATCTGTAATACGTCGTATTACAAATTCCCTTCATGCTCAGCATTGGGCCCAGGTGATTGCCTTCGGCGGTGTGGTTGTAAACCACGTCCAGAATCACTTCGATCCCCGCCGCGTGCAGCGCCTTCACCATCTCCTTGAACTCCCGCACCTGTCCGCCGCGGTCGCCGCCCGAACTGTACCGGGCCGCCGGCGCAAAATACCCCAGCGTGTTATAGCCCCAATAATTCTTTAAACCACGGTCGATCAAATGGCCGTCGTCCACCATCTCGTGGATGGGGAGCAGCTCCACCGCCGTTACTCCCAGCGATTTCAGGTAGTCGATGCTGGCTTGATGCCCGAGCCCCGCGTAAGTGCCGCGCAGCTTCTCCGGCACGTTCGGGTTCCGCTTCGAGAAGCCCTTCACATGCAGCTCATAGATCACCGAGTCCGCCAGTGGTGTCTCCGGCGGGCAATCGTCGCCCCAGTCGAACCGGTGCTCTACCACCACGCTCTTTGGAATGCCTGCTGCGTCGTCCTTGTCGCACTTTTTCAGGTCATCCTGCATCTGGTGCCCGAAGATCGGCGCCTTCCAGTCCACCTCGCCCGAGATCGCCTCTGCATACGGGTCCACCAGCAACTTCTTCGAGTTAAAGCGCTCGCCCTTTTCCGGCTCCCAGGGCCCATCCACACGAAATCCGTAGAGCTGACCAGGCTTGATGCCTAGGACAAGCCCATGCCACACAAACGCTGTCCGCTCGCGCAAAGGGATGCAGTCCGTCTCGCGACCGCTATCGTCAAACAGACATACGTAAACCTGCGTTGAGTGCTCTGAGTACACCGCGAAATTCGTGCCTTTTGAGCTTGCCTTGGCGCCCAGCGGATAAGGCCGCCCCGGCAGTAGCTTATGCTGCATGCAAAGTTCCTCTCGTTCTTGTGCAAAAGAATCAGGCGTTTCCCACGCCCCGCTGTTGGATGCAACAGGTCGAACGTGGGGTTTGGCGGCCATTTTTCCCCGAATTACCCCAGCCTGCCCGCTTCAGACCGCCATCCTCCCTATTTGTGGGATATTCCCTTCCGGCACGGCACCAATACCATAGGGTTCCTATGTCGAAGCCCGCGCGTACCGCACGTTCAGGCATCGCATTCGTCACCTTGACGACATGCGACCGCCGGCCCGTGTTTGAGATCGCACGCATCGCGGACCTCTTCGTCGACACGCTGCTGCACTACCGCACCGTCGGTCACTACAAGCTGCACGCTTACGTAGTCATGCCCGACCACGTTCACCTGCTGCTCACGCCACAAGGCATGTCACTTGATCAAGCTGTCGAACTTGTCAAGCATGGCTTCGCGTACCGACTGGATTCCCAACTCCCCCTCTGGCAGAACGGTTTTACCGGCTACTCCGTCGCCAACCTACGCGACCTCGAGATCGTGCGCGCCTTCATCCACCAGATCCCCGTACGCGCCCACCTGGCCACGGCCGCCGAGCTCTATCGCCATTCATCTGCCTACCGCCAGAACTTCGCCCCCGCTGCTTTCACCGCCATTGCGGGCGGCCGCGCGGGCCAGGGCAGTCTTCCTGGCGCTCTGCCGTTGGAGAATCAACAGGATCCGCCAAAACTCCATATCGCCTCCGCAACTCCTTCCCACAAACGCGCGTCCTAATCGGGAGCAGTTGTGTCGGAAGGAGAACACACCATGAAGAAACAGATTCTCGCGGCCTCCGCCGCGATCCTCTTTGCGGGGAGCACTTTGGTCGCCGGCGCGCAGGTCGGGTTCCACATTCGCATCGCACCGCCGCCGCCCCGCCGCGAACGGGTACCGCCGCCCCCTCCGGAGCACCGCGACTGGGTATGGCACCAGGGCTACCAACGCTGGGACGGCCACGCCTACGTCTGGGTTCCCGGTGAGTACGTAGCGCCGCCTCATCCGCACGCTCGCTGGGTTCCGGGCCATTACGCCCACCGCCGCGGCGAATACGTCTGGATTGAAGGCCACTGGCGCTAGTCGCGTCAATCTACGAAGCATCTTGGGTGCCCCATTCATGCCGCGACGTCAGTCGCGACATGGGTGGGGTTTCCTGTGTCGCACGCTAACCCGTACTCTGCCGACTCGCTGACTCGCTATCATCAACAGTATGACCTCGCCCGCACCCCTCTCCGCCGAAGACCGCGCCCGCCGCATCAAAGTCCTGATCTTCGACGTGGACGGCGTCCTCACCGACGGCCAGTTGTACTTTCTCCCGCAAACAAATCCTGACGGCTCTCAGTCCGGAATCGAATTCAAAGGCTTCACTGCGCACGATGGCCTTGGCATCACCCTCGCGCGCCTCGGTGGACTCCGTGTCGGCCTCATCACCAAGCGCGAATCCGCGACCGTCGCCATCCGCGCCCGCGACCTCAAGCTCGAATTCGTCTATCAGGGCCAGTCCTACAAGATGAATGCCGTCAATGATATCCTCCAGCGCGTCGGCATCACCATCGAAGAACTCGCCTACGTCGGCGATGACGTCGTCGATCTTTCCGTCATGCGTGTCTGCGGCCTCGCCATCGCCACCGCCAACGCGCGCCCGCAGGTCAAAGCCGCCGCGCACTACATCACGCCCAACCCGGGAGGCCAGGGCGCAGGGCGTGACGCCATTGACTTCATCCTTGCCGCTCAGGGCAAACTCGACCGCGTGATCGAAACCTTCCTCGACGCCGACAACCCCTCCAGCCAGCTCGCCGACATCGGCTCCGGAAAAATGTAGGCAGTTAGCTGCGTGGCTCGCACAGGCGCCGTTAACAATCTGTGACTGCAAGCCGAAATAGCAATGGGCTTCAGAGGGTGCTGAAAGCGTCCTTCGCGGAGGCTTTTCGGAGTAGCAGCGGGCTTTAGCCCGCGGTAAACGCTCCGGCCCCGTGGCGGGGCTTTAGCCTCGGCTCTGGTGCGCAAACCGGCTGACAGCCAGAACAGGCTCCCCGAAAGCAGTGCCGCGACCGGGAGCGTGAAAATCCAGGCCAGAGCCATGTCCGGCACCATCTTGGCGCCAGTGCACGAAACTCACAACTGAGAACTGACCACTGAGAACTCTCTTCAGCGCCAGTCGTCCCTTGCCGCCGCCTGCTCCGCGAACACGCGATCGAAATCATCGGACTTCTTCACCAGAATGTCCCCCAGGTCGCGCGGCTGATGCAGCAGCACCGCCTGCAGCCGCACCAACTCCAGCATCGCAAGAAACAGGCAGATCAACGCGCGCTCCGAGTGCGTCGAATGCAACAGACGCCGCAGGCTCACTGGACGGTCTTCCATCACCAGCCGCTGCTTCACATACTGGATCATCTGGGCGACCGTCACCGTCTCTGCATTCACATCCAGCACCGGCCGCGCGCGCATCCGCTCCAGCACAT
This sequence comes from Acidobacteriaceae bacterium, assembly GCA_035572415.1. Classification (GTDB taxonomy): domain Bacteria; phylum Acidobacteriota; class Terriglobia; order Terriglobales; family Acidobacteriaceae; genus Edaphobacter. The sequence continues at coordinate 9,042 of DATNAU010000162.1, read as the reverse complement.
CGCGGAAAACGCGCGCCACATCCAGCACGTCCGCCTCAATCTCCTGCTCCATGCTCGCTGTCGCCGCCGCATCGCCCGCCTGCTCGCGCAGGAACTCCTTCATGCCAGGGTTGGACCACGTCGCCTCTTCCACGTGCTGCTTCTCTTTCAACATCTGCGCCGCAGCCTTGAAGCGCTCGTGCTCCAGCAACCGCTCCACTAGTTCGCGCCGCGGGTCCTCCGCCTCAAGCCCGCCCGTCAGCTCCGCAGGATCGCGTGGCAGCAGCATCTTGCTCTTGATATGGATCAGCAGCGATGCCACATAAATAAACTCGCCCGCCGCATCCACATCCGCCTGTTTCAACTGCTGGCAGTAGTCCAGGAACTGCGCTGTGATCAGCGCAATCGGTATGTCGTAGATATCGATGTTCTGCTTGCGGATCAGGTCCAGCAGCAGGTCCAGCGGCCCGTCGTACACCTGCCCCACCGTCACCGAAAACGGCGATTGCGAGGCCTCCTCGGGCGACTTCTTCGCCGCATCTTTCGTCTCGGGCTTCTCTTCCGGCGCCGCAGGCGGCGTCAGCACCAGCGGCTCACCCACCGGCGCAAGCTGCTCGTCCGGATTCCCTTCCGACCTCATCTCGTCCATCTAGTCCAGCCCCACTGCGGCATATACCTGCCGCATCGTTTCCGTCGTCCGAGCCCGTGCGCGCTCCGCGCCCTCACGCAGCACAGCATCCACCTCTGCCGGATGCTCCTCAAAATACTTGCGCCGTTCCTGAATCGGCTTCAGCTCCGCCACCACCGCATCCGCCACCCATCCCTTGCACTGGATGCACCCGATCCCCGCCGTCCTGCAGCCCTCCGCCGCCTGCGCCTGCACTTCGGCCGTCGAAAACACCTTGTGCAGATCGAACACCGGGCACACCTCCGGATTCCCGGGATCGGTCCGCCGCACACGCGCCGGGTCCGTCACCATCGTCTTCAGCTTTGCGCGTATCTCCGCCTCGGGATCGCTCATCAGAATCGTATTCCCGTAGCTCTTCGACATCTTGCGCCCATCGGTGCCCGGCAGCTTCGGACTCGGCGTCAGCAGCACCTTCGGCTCCGGCAGAATCTCGCGCACGTCCGTCTCCTGCTCCAGCTCCGCCAACCGCTCCTTGTCGGACTTCGCATCCGCCGCGCCGCGCCTGCTGCCATACAGATGGTTGAACCGCCGCGCAATCTCACGCGTGATCTCCACATGCGCTGCCTGGTCCTGACCCACGGGCACAAACTCCGCCCGATAAATCAGAATGTCCGCCGACTGCAGCACCGGATATCCCAGAAAGCCAATCGTCGCCAGGTCCTTCTCGCGCAGTTGCTCCTGCTGGTCCTTGTACGTCGGCACGCGCTCCAGCCAGCTCAGCGGCGTAATCATCTCCAGCAGATTATGCAATGCAAAATGCGGCAGCACCTGGCTCTGCCTGAAGATCACCGACCGCTTCGGATCAAGGCCAGCGGCGAGAAAATCCAGCACCACATCCCGCACATTCTGCCGGATACCGCTCGTATCCGCATAGTCCGTCGTCAGCGCGTGGAAGTCCGCGATAAAGAAGTAGCACTCGTACTTGGCCGTGTCTCCTGAACCAGACCCATCCGGCAGCATCTCATTCTGCAGCGCCACCCAGTTCTTCAGCGCGCCCATATAGTTGCCCAGGTGCAGCCGGCCCGTGGGCCGCATCCCGCTCAGCACGCGCTTCGGCGCGGAGTTTTTTGTCTCGATACTCATGTCTGTCTCAGCTATTCAGTCTACAGAATCCGTCGCTATACTTGTCCCCACATGCGCGCCTTCCTTGCCGCCCTTTGTCTCTTCACCTCGTCCCTCACCGCTGCGCACGCCGCCCTCACCGCTCCGCCCAAGCCGGAATGGACCACCCCGCTCGCGCCTTTCCGCATCGCCGACAACCTCTATTACGTCGGCAGCAAGGACCTCGGCGCCTATCTCATCACCACGCCCGCCGGCGACATCCTCATCAACTCCAACTACGTCTCTTCGGCCCCGCTCATCCGGCAAAGCATCCAGCAGCTCGGCTTCAAAATCACCGACGTAAAAATTCTTCTCATCAGCCACAGCCATTGGGACCATGACGGCAGCAGCGCCGAAATCCTCCGCATGACCCACGCGAAGTACATGGTCATGGACGGCGACGTCGGCGTCGCCCAGTCCGGCGGCAAAACCGACTTCGCCTACCCCACAGAGCTCTACGCACGCGCCCATGTCGACCGCATCCTGCATGACAACGACAAGGTCACTCTCGGCGGCATCACCCTCACTGCGCATAAGACCCCCGGCCACACCCGCGGCTGCACCACCTGGACCTTCCAGACCACCCTCAACGGCAAACCCGAGAACGTCGTCATCGTTGGCAGTTGGAACGTCAACACCGGCTACCGCCTCGTCGATCAATCCGCCCAGTCCGGCAAGCCCCGCCACAAAGCCTCCTACCCCGGCATCGCCGACGACTATCGCCACACCTTCACGACGCTCAAGTCCCTCCCCTGCGACATCTTCCTCGGCGCGCACGGTCAGTACTTCAAGATGCCATCCAAACTCGCGCGCATGAAGGCCGGCGAAGGCGAAAAGGTCTGGATCGATCCCGCCGGCTACAAGGCCGCCGTCGCCGAACGCGAAGCCGCATTTGAAAGAGAACTCAAGCGTCAGCAATCCGGCCTGCCGCCGTCCTGATTCATGTTTCAAAAGTCTGGGTGCCCCACGTCTCGATTCTGAGACGTGGGTAAACAGCCACGAATCCGTGCCCCATTCATCGCGCGGCCTCATGCGCGATGAGTGGGATCGAGCCACAGAAGATGCCGTCATCCCGAGCGAAGGCCGCATCCTGGCCGGAGGCGAGGGACCCCCGCATTTTCTTTGAGTACCCCGGACCGTCCTCAACTGCTCTCATCTTTGCTCAGCAAATCCGCCAGCGTCTCCTTATGCTTCGGCTTGCGTGCGCGCTTGTCCTTCGGGTCGGGAATTACCCGCTCCGGCGGCACCGTTCCCACGCGCTCGCGCGCATTTTCCTTCACCGCCTTCACCACGGAGAAAGTCTTTTTCTTCTTTGCCATCGCGTTAGCCAGTCTTATCTAACAACTAACAACTGAGAACTGACAACTTCCCTGATGACCTATACTTTTCCTCGGGCGCGATTCCGCGCCGAGGAGCGCGCGCCAGCGTTCGCCGCGCAGCTCCGGGAAGGATTCTGACCATGGAAGAACGCGCATTCTTCGATGAGCGCCCCGAACAGCGCACCCACACCCTCACCTGCCCGCACTGCGGCCAGGCCAATGAGTACCCCATCGGCTGGATGGTCCGCCGCAAAAAAGCCCAGCTTCCCCGCGGCGCCGACGAGCGCGACCGCGCCCGCTTCGCCAAGGCCCAAAGCTACATGGTGCGCACCGATGACCTCGTCGGCTGCCGCAACATCCGCTGCCGCAAGCGCTTTGAAGTTACCGGCATCCAGTCCGTCGCCTTCCTGTAACCCGCGTTCCCTCAGGTTGCCGTCATCCTGAGCGAAGTGCGCAGCACGCAGCGAAGGACCCCTGTATTTGTCTTGCCATTCGCAAACGCGCTTTGTGCTTTAATTACCTCAGCCCCACAGCAGGAGAACCGCGCAATGCCGAACACCATGATCCCCGTCGAAGAGCGCAACCTCACTCCCGACCAGGTGGAGGCGCTCGACCGTCGCCGCCGCCGCGGACAGGTCTGCCTCACGCTCAGCTTCATGTTCATCCTCGTCGGCACGCTTGTTCTCTGCTGGTCCGGACAGGACGCCACCTATTCGCCCGGCTGGGCGCGCCCCATGCTCTACTGGAACGCCATCCTCTACATCCTGGCAGTCGTCTTCGGCATTGCCGGCGTCAGCCTGCGCCGCGGCACCCACGAGTTCCTCAGCTACTAACCGCTCGGCCGCCCATAATACCGCGCTGAAAGCGCGGCCTGCCCTGGCCTGGGGCGAAGCCCCCCGGTAGCCGCCAGCTGCCCTCTCAGGCAACTGTGTATCCGCCCCTGGCCTTTCTGGCCGCGTTCTCCACAGCGCGTTTTCGTCCGGCCGCCTCCGCGCCCCTTCTCGTTGATATCCTTTACGTCGGGTTCCTATGAGTCTTAAAGCCAAGATGGAAGCGGTGATCTACGCCTCGGAAGAGCCGGTCACCCTCACGCAACTGATCGGCCTGCTGGGCGAAGAGGCCGAGGCCGAGCTCGATCAGATTGCCGCAGCGCAGCAGCCTCTCGCGCTACAGGAAGCCGCACCCGCCGGACCGGGCGAAGAATCGGGTGCCACACGTCTCGATTCTGAGACCTGGGATGGCCCGGACAACTGCGCAACTCAAGCGTCCGACCCAGAAGAGCCCACTGCCGGCAGCGAATCCGAATCCGGCGACGCAGCCGCAACCGCCGCCACCAAGGCCGAAAAAGCCCGCGCCGCCAGACTCCGCGCCTTCTTCCGCGCAGAGCTCGACTCTCTCATCGCCGGGTACACCTCCGCGAACGCCGATCGCGGCATCGAGATCCGCGAAATCGCCGGCGGCTTCCGCTTCGCAACCAAGCCTGAGTACCACGACGCGGTCCGCGGCTTCGTCAAATCCCTCAAGCCGCCGCTCAAGCTCACCCTGCCCGCGCTTGAGACCCTCGCCGTCATCGCCTACAAGCAGCCCGTCACCGCTCCCGAAATCTCCGAGATCCGTGGCGTCGACTCAGGCGGCGTCCTCGCCACGCTCATCGCGCGCAAGCTCATCACTACCGCCGGCCGCAAGCAGGTCATCGGCCGCCCCATGCTCTACAAAACTGGCAAGGAATTTCTCCTCAAATTCGGTCTCAAGGACCTCAACGAGCTGCCCAGCATCGAAGAGTTTGAGAAGCTCGCAGGCCAGTTCGCCGAACAGGAGGAAATCCCCATGGGTGCCGAACACCACGCTCCTGAGACGCCCGAGCAGCTCGAGTCCGAACGTGGCACCCACGAGCCGCAGCCCGACGGCATCAACTCCGAAGAAGCCGCCGCCGGCAATGTCTCCGAAGAGACCGGCGACCGCGCCTCTATCGATGGCCGCATCTCTTCCCTTCCGCCCAACTACGCCGCCGAAGAAGAGGCCGAAAACCCCAGCGCCCAGGAAGCCGCCATCCAGCAGAACGAAGGCGTCGAATAAGACCTTTTGCGTCGGCATAGTTTCTGCGTCGTCATTCTGGAGCGAAGCTCCAAAACCTCCGTATTTGCTTTCAGCGTGGCCCATCCTTCGCGGAGCGAAGGATGGGTTGTTTCGCTTAAGGGCACGGCTTTCAGCCGTGCCGTAAAAGCGCGCGTCCATAGCGGCTTCAGAGGCTGCTAAAAAAAGTCGCAGTGTGCTTTTCGGAGTAGCAGCGCGCTTTAGAGGGTGCGACAAAGGCCCTGCTTTGAAAGGGCGCGACTTTAGTCGCGCCGTTAAGAAGCAAAAACGGGGCGGCTTTAGCCGCTGAGGGAATGCAAAACGGGCCGCGGGCGACTCTTTCAGCACCTTCTTTAGCCCGCGGTAAATGCCATGCAGAATCAATGCGGCTTTAGGCCCCGGGTTGTTCCTCATCCCGAGTAGTCCCACTTTTTCAGCGGTCTCTTTAGCCCCTGAGGGCAACATGCGCAATTCGAACCACACGCATCCAACTCCTCACAGGAGACTGCGCCATGCTGGATGCCGAAAACATGATCGATCAGACCGCCGACCGCGACACCGTCTCCACCCCCGAAGGCGACAACGAGTCCCCACCCGACCAGCCCGTCTTACCCGCCGAAAACATCGTGATCCCCAACGGCAACGCCCCCTCGCCATACAACGAGGACAAGCCCAGCGACACCAAAGAAACCGTCGACAAACTCAGCGTCGGCCAAATCCTCGCCTAAAAACCCATGCAGACAGCACTCGCGCGAACCGCTGTCAGCTTACAGCTGAGAGCTGACAGCTCAAGAATCGTTACGCGCGCCTGCCCCATGGGACTTCCGTCTCACGGCTGGCACCGCAAATTGCCTTCTTTTGTCCCGGTTGCACCAGGTACCTCGCCTTTGGGGCACCTGGAATGATATGCGTTGGATCGCGCTACCCTGTCTTCATGCCACCATCCACCCCGCACGAGATGCTCGCCGCCGCCATCGCCGAAGCCCGCAAAGGACTCGCGGAAGGCGGAATCCCCATCGGCGCCGCTGTCTTTTCCGTTGATGGCAGCCTACTAGGCTCCGGCCACAACCGCCGTGTGCAGCACGGCGATCCCAGCGCCCACGGCGAGACCGACGCCTTCCGCAACGCCGGCCGCCAGCGCAGCTATCGCGGCATGACCATGGCCACCACCCTTGCGCCGTGCTGGTACTGCTCCGGCCTGGTGCGCCAGTTCGGCTTCTCCCGCGTCATCGTCGGCGAAAGCGAAACCTTCCGCGGCGGCATCGACTGGCTCCGCGAGAACGGCATTGAGGTCATCGACCTCGACTCCGCCGAATGCAAACAGCTTCTCGGCGGCTTCATCCACGCCCACCCCGAAATCTGGAACGAAGACATCGGCGAGTAGCCGCCTACTGCGCCCGTGGCGCGGCCACCGTAAACGCCTTCACCCGCTGTTCCACCGTCTCCGGATTGCCGCGCAGCAACGCCCGCATCGCCGGATGCCTCCAGTACGCCTCCTCCGACACCTCCACCACCGCGCCATTGCGCAGCAGCAGGTAGACAAAGTCATGCACCGTTGCCGTCAGTGTGCAGCGCTCCGGCCGCAGTGGCCGCCCGCTCGCCGGAATCTCATCCGACGGCAGCAGCACCTCCAGCTGTCCCGGCTTCTTCCAGCGCGCCGGCAGCGACTGAAACCCTGGCAGCACACGCACACGCCCGCAGTTCCGGTAGCTGAAGCTGAAGCCCTGCGTTCCGCCCGGCGGCGAAACCAGGTCCGCCCGGCCCGCGCCGGAGTAGACATAACCGTTGTTGATGTTCAGCTGCCGCCCAACTACAACGTCGGCATGAAAGGAGCACGGATCGGAGAACACGCCGGTCAGCGTCACCGGCCCATCCGGGTTCGGACTGATCGACGAAACCATATCGCCGATGGAGTCGCACGCCACCGACTCGCCCGGCTTCATCCGCTCCACGCGGTCCGTCCGGTCCGCGGCAAGCACATGCACGCGGAGCGGGTAGTTCTTCAAATCCGGAGTCCGAGCATAAATAGGCGCAGCAGCGCATACAAGCAGCACCGCTGCCGCACGAACGCTGCCCGATATGGACCGGTATCGCGGACGCATATTGCGAGTGATTCTAGCGCAGCCGCGAATTTTCGTCAGTTGGTTGGCCGCAGCGGCAAACGGCGCTTACCGCCCGTGCTCTTCGAGGAACTTCTCCACCTCGAGCGCGGCCATGCAGCCCGTTCCCGCCGCCGTGATCGCCTGGCGATACCGCCGGTCCTGAATGTCGCCGCACGCGAAGACGCCCGGAACCGGCTTGCCGTTCAGCGTGGGGAAGACGTTGTTCTGCGTCAGGATGTAGCCGTCCTCATCCAGATCGAGCTGGCCGTGGAACATCTTCGCATTCGGAATATGCCCGATGCCGAGGAACATGAACGCAACCGGCAGCTCCGTATGTGCGCCCGTCTTGACGTCGCGCAGCCTGAGTCCGCGGACCTCCTTCTCCTCCACGCCGAGCACCTCTTCCACCATCACGTTCGAGATGAACTGGATATTCGGGTGCGCCATCGCGCGTTCCAGCATGATGCGGCTGGCGCGATAGTTCTCACTGCGGTGCAGGATGTTCACCTTGCTGGCGAAGCGCGTGAGGAACAGCGCCTCCTCCATCGCCGAGTCGCCGCCGCCGATCACCGCGATCTCCTTGCCCGACGCAAAGAACCCATCGCACGTCGCGCAGGAGCTGACGCCATAGCCGATCAGCGCCTGCTCGCTCGGCAGATTCAGCCAGCGCGCGCTCGCGCCCGACGCGACAATCAGCGTGCGCGTGCGGATCGGTTCCTTGCCCGCGCCGATGTTCAGCTCATACGGGTGCTTCGAGAGATCGACAGACACCAGATGCGACATCTTCAGCTCCGCGCCGAAGCGCGTTGCCTGCCGCTTCATGTTCTCGATCAGTTCCGGCCCTTGGATGCCCTGCGGCCAGCCGGGAAAGTTCTCCACCAGCGTGGTGATGGAAAGCTGCCCGCCGGGCTCGTGCCCTTCCAGTACCAGCGGCTTCAGGTTGGCGCGCGCGGTGTAGATGGCGGCGGTCAGCCCGGAGCATCCGGAGCCGAGAATGACGGTGTCGCGCGTAGCGTTGGGAGTAGTGACTTCAGACATGGCGATCAGATTGGATTGTAAATCGCGGGATTCGATTCACGCCCAACCGATGCTGTGGAGAATCAGGACGTTGCGGAGCAGCCGTGATGCTCGGGTGCCCCATCCGTGCGTGAGCGTCAGTTCGCGAACGGGTGGGATGAATGATCATCTACTGTTCTCGCCACGGGCAATGTCTGCACCCCGAATTGCAGCAGTACCCGCGCTTGCGGTGATACGCCTCCGTGAAGACGAGATAGGTGCCGTCGAAGTAATAGTCCTCCGGCTTCAGGTCGCTCGAACCCGGCGCGGACTCCTCTTCCGTGGAGGCCGATGCATTGTGTGGCTCTGACATCGCTCTCAGAATAGCGTGGGCGCAGGCTCAGCCTGAACACGCGCACTCGCAGGCGGAACAAAACTCCCGCGCCGTGCAGCAATTACCGCGCGGCTCTTCGGCGCAGCCGGCTTCTCGCTCTCGTTCGCGCTACCAACCGCTGAATCTTCATCCTCCAGCGAGCCGTTGCGATAACAGATCTCCTTGCCGGGAACCGCCGCAACGCGTTCGCCGGAAACCACGATGCCCGCAAGGTTCAGCGGATCGGCCGCAGCAACCGCAATCTCCTGATCTGATGTTTGATTGCGCGCGGCGCGCAACGAATCCACCGCCTCGGGCAACGCGAACTGCTCACCGCCAAAACCGGTCACGAACCGCCCGCCACGAACGTCGCCGCGCGCCTCCAGCCTACGCAGAATGTTCAAAAGTTCG
>DATNAU010000161.1:0-35324 GCA_035572415.1 Acidobacteriaceae bacterium | reverse complement strand
CTTCCGGTTCGCTTACGATTGACGAGAGTCTGGCGAGCACGGTTCCCGACCAAGGGGATTCCTTCCGGATTGTTGGTTGCAAGTACCAATACAACATTTCAGGAAAGTCTCTCGGTTCAGGACAATACCAGGTGGATGCGTTGATCAACGGTGTGCCAGCCCCGCAAACCGGGAGTGGAACTAAGTTCTCGTTGAAATAACTTTTCCATTGATCGGGATAGGGGGAGGACTTTCGCCCTCTCCCCTCCCACACCACCCGGCATGCGGGTCCGCACCGGGCGGTTCGAGAAGTTGAGGTTTTACCGCCCCTTGCCTGAGGACGCGGGTGTCGGTCTTCATCGCTGTTCGGTTTAGGCTTGGCTTCACCTCGCCCCTCCGAACCGCTCCGCGAATGCGGACATCTGATGCCATTTCCAACACATCGCCGTCGCAAAGGTCACTCCTTCTCGTTCGGCCCTTCAGTCGCCAAGGCGACCTACTACGGGCCTTTGCTGACTTCTCGCTCCGGCTCATCACCATCGCCCTTTCAGGCATGGGGCGAGATCTCCCCAGGTAAGAACGCACTCTAGGCGCTTCGCGCCTCCGCTCAGGATGACGATTTCCAGGGAAGATCCGTGGCTCGGTCCCACCCGTCCGCGCTTTGCGGGATGAATGGGGCACGGAATCGTGGCGGGTCAGGCGTCTTTCGGGACTTCCGACGGGGCGATTTCGGTGAGGTCGTCTTTTTGCACCATGTATTCCTCCATCAGAACGGCGATGAGGGCAGCGGTGGGCACCGCGACCAGAGCGCCGACAACTCCCGCGAGTTCCGTGCCGGCAATGATGGCGATCAGCACGCTGAGCCCCATCAGGTCCAGGCTCGAACGCATGATACGTGGAGTGAGATACGCATTCTCGACGTTGACGTAGATGATGTAGAAAATCAGCACGCCCAGCATCTTCGTGACGGAGTCGAGCGCTGCAATCGCCGCGACAAGAAGGATAGTGATGATGCCGCCGGCGATGGGGATGATGTTCATCAGGCCCATCAGCACGCCGAGCAGGAAAAAGTAGCGCACGTGCAGCATGCCGAAGGTGATGGTCGACGAGATGCCGAGGACGAGCATCAGCGTGGCCTGGCCGAAGAGCCACTTGCTCATGCGGATCTCGGCTTTTTCCAGGGTGACCGCGAGACGCAGGCGCTTCTCGACCGAAAACAGCGACATGACCCAGGCGTAGGCACGGTCTCCTTCCAGCATGAAGTAGATGCAGAGAACGAAAGCCGTGAGGATGTCGAAGATGCGTGCAAGCCAGAGCGGGAACGATGCGAAAAGATAGCTGGCAGTGGCGGAGAGCGCATTTTCTGCGCGTCCCGCCAACTGGTCGGCGCCCAGCTTGTCGGACATGGGAATGCGTTTGAGCTTGCCCCCGATCTGCGCAATACGCGCGGGGAGGTCGCTGGCGAACTGCCGCAGATCGTGAATCACCGGCGGAAGGCCAAGCGTGAGGAACACGGCAAGGACCAGAAAGGTGAAGCTGAGCAGGGCGGCGATGGCAAGGCCGCGGGAGATATGCCGGCCGCCGCGAAGCTCGAAGACCATGATGGCGTTGACGACGGGCGTGAGCACGACAGCGAAGAGCGCGCTGACGTAGACAAGCAGCAGGACCTTGCGCAACTCCCAGGCCAACGCGAGCGCCAGCAGAACCGCTACAGCAAAGAGGATGTGGCTTCTCACGCTGGGCGGTCTCTCCTGCTCCCAGATTGGCGGCGTGGTCGTCAGGTGTCGTTCTCCTTGCGTTTGCGGATGATCCGGATTCTACATAGTCGGATGCACTAGGGTCGCAGTACGGCAGGAGCCGGAGCCAACTGAGCCAATATCGCCGCTACTGTCTGTTCGGAGGAGAGGTCCGCCGTCTGGATGGTATGGCGGGCGAGTCGCCGGTAAATGGGATGGCGTGCGAGGAAGCGCGCCTCCGCGGCGTCCGGATCGGCGAAGATGGGGCGTGCCTGGCCGAGCATAGTCGCCGCGTCACTTTCGCTGAATCCGGATGCGCGAACTGGAGAGTGGTCCGGTTCCGGATTGAGGGCCTGCATCATGCAGCGGTCGAAGAGGACGGAGAAGGGTGCGTCGAGGAAAACGGTGGCGGTGCCGGGAGTCTGCTCCAGCAGAAGGCGGTTGGTCAGGATCTCGGGTGCGCCGCCGCCCAGCGCGAGCACGATGTGGTTGCGTCCGAGTGCGGAAGCAAGCGCCTGTGACTCCAGCCGGCGGAAGTGCGCCTCTCCGTGCGCGGCGAATATGGCAGGTACGGTGGCGCCGTTGCGGCCTTCAATCAGCGCATCGAGGTCGAGAAACTCCCAACCGAGGCGGCCTGCCAGGAGACGGCCGACAGTGGTCTTGCCGGCACCCATAAAGCCGGTGAGGACGAGGCGGCGGTGACAGGGAAGCAGAGCCATAGTGTCCACCGGAGAAGGTCCGGCTGCGGTGCTGAGTTCGGCGGTTGTGACGTCCATTTGGGACTCCTTCGAGAGTACAGCGGCGAGCGATGGAGACAAAGCAAAACCGCGACCTGTGGGGGTCGCGGTTCGGGGGAACTTGCGGATGTTCTGGATTTACGTCAGATATTCATTCCAGAACCTTGCGCGCGTGTCCGGCCGACCCGCTCCCTGCCACCAAAAGCAGGGATAGGGCGTAAACAAAAAACCGCCGACCTGGAACGAGCGCAGATTCATCCTGCAGATGAGAATACTGCGGCAACGTAGGATCTGCAAGGGTTACTGTTTGGGCAATCCACCGTTGGGGCGGGGGGCGTCTTGCGGCTGGTCATCGTCGTCGCCGATCCCGCCGTTCTCCTCGAGCAACTTGCTCTGGATGTTGGTCCAGACATCGTCGCTGGGCTCTTCCGTGGGCTCCAGCAGGCCGCGGGCAGTCTCGGCAATGGTTTCGAGGTCGCGAACGAGCGCGAGAGACGTAGGGTACTTCGTAAAGAACTTTTGCAGGCGGGAATCTTCGCTGAGTTTGCCTTGTGCGCTGGCAAAGAGCTCAGGAAGGTGGAGCTCGAAGTCTTCCGGCTTCAGGTTTTCGAAATCGATCTTGCCCGAACCGCTCATTTTGCGACCTCGGGGATGGTTTCGGGCTGTGCAGCCTGGTTTTCACGCAGGAGCTCGCGCAGGCGCAGGCGCGCCTTGTGAAGCTGTGATTTGCTATTGCCGGTCGAGCAGTCGAGCATGGTGGCGATTTCATTATGCTCGAAGCCTTCGACGTCGTGCAGCACAAAGACCATGCGGTAGCCCGGCGGTAACGAGGCGACGGCGCGCTCAAGCGCGACCCGGTCGACAGAGCCGGCGAGGATGGGATCGCGGCTGCCGAAGTCGCGCTTCGGTGCATCCTCCTCGGAAGGATTGATGGTCTCTTCCAGCGAGACCAGGTTGAGCCCCTTCTTGCGGAGATGCATCAGCACGAGATTCACGGTGAGGCGATGCAGCCAGGTGGAGAAAGCCGATTCACCGCGGAAGCTGCCGAGCTTGCGGAAAAGATGCAGGAACGCTTCCTGCGTCATGTCCTCGGCTTCGGATACGTTTCCGAGCATGCGCAGGCAGAGGGTATAGACGCGGCGCTTGTGCAGCGCGTAAAGCTTGGAGAAAGCCTCCGGGTCGCCGTTCTTGGCGGCCTCGATCGCCTCTGCCTCGCCCGCGATGGGAGGATTGCGCTTGAAAAGTCCGGGATTGGATTTTGCGGGTGGTGCCTGCGTCATCAGCTGGCCTTGACTCATTTCTGATTTTGGCTCCGGTTGTGCAATGTGTCCGGACTAGCGCCTGTCCTTCCAGCCTATCGCATGCCGGGCAGAGCTTGGGTGCGTCCTCCTTATGAGTCGGACAGCGGACAAAAGGTTGTGCGGTGGAAGTACGGGATTCAGAGGCACAGCGACGCAAAATGCCCCAGCCTACGCGCCGACGAAGCGTGCATAGAGCGTGCGCGCAATCGTGATATCTGTTGTGCCTTGCACGATCGCGCGCCCGTCTGCAAAGACCGTTACGGTATGCGGACCGCGGCGGAAGCGCAGCAGCAGATCGTTACAGCGCAGATCGGAGACGTCCGCATTGGCGGCGAGACGAGCGCGCATGGCGGCAAAGTCGATCGGGCGATGGTGCTCATGGATTTGCACGGAATCGCGTCCGCAGAGCGTGATGTGTGCCCGATTCGCGCCGCCCAGGTGGGTAAAGATACGGTGCGCGCAGACCTCGCAGTCGGCCCGCGGGGTGCCCGCGGCGATCTCAGAGCGTTCGAGGGTCGCCCCGTTCGCGGGATTCCACAGCTCGAAGGAAACCAATGTGCGGCGCATGAGGTGCGGCTGGCCCGTGAGAAGCTTCAGCGCCTCGGTGACCTGAAGCGACGCGGCGAGATTGACAGCGGTGGAGAGGATGCCGGCCGTATCGCAGGTCTCCACGTTGCCTGAGGGCGGTTTGGGAAAGATACAGGCCAGGCAGGCGGTGGGGCCAGGTTCGAGGGCCGAGGGTCGAGGTTCGAGGTTCGCGGCTGCGGAGCGTGGCAGGATGTTCATCGTGGCGGCGTAGCCGCCGATCGCTGCGGCATAGATCCAGGGAAGGCCCCGTTCGACCGCATAGTCGTTGAGAAGGTAACGGGTCTCGAAATTGTCGGTAGCGTCGAGGATGAGGTCGACCGGCGATTCGGAGGAATCCTTCGGGCTGGGAATCATCTCGGCGATGTTGCCGGGGATAAGGTCTGCGATGCGAGCATGGACGCGAATGGTGGAGTTGAAACGGGCGATCTGGCGGCGTGCTGCTTCGGCTTTCGGCAGTCCGGCGAGCGCGTCGGCCTCGTCGAACAGCATCTGGCGCTGGAGATTGGAAGGTTCGACGAAGTCACGGTCGATCAGCGTGAGTGCACCGACGCCCGCGCGTGCCAGCAGGGAAGCAGAGGCCGCGCCCAGCGCGCCGCAACCGACGATGGCGACGTGTGAGCCGCTGAGCCGGCGCTGGCCTTCAGCGCGAATGCCGGGAAAGAGCACCTGGCGCGAGTAGCGCTCGTCATCGGAGATTGCAGGGGGTGCTGTTGCCGCGGCGGAGGAGGCTGGTACCACCTGGGCGGCACATTCGTCTAAAGCCATCACTCTCCGTAGTATAGGAAATTGCGGCGGTGAGCTGTGCGGATGCCCGTTTTCCGGCCTTGCGGCATCCAACCCACGCATTGAGGCAAAGCGCAGAAGCGCCACAGGGATGGGCGCCGCTCGTGCTGAAGAACTGGAAAGGGAAGAAGTATCAGCAGGCAGACACGGTTGCGGGATTGGGGCGAGAGATGGACTGCGAAGGCCGGCGCCTCTGTGCGGGCACGCGGTCCCGTGCGAACGCGCATCTTCGCGTTGCGCGGAACTCTGGCGGCTTCTGTTTTCCTCAGTGGGTTAATTGTCCTCGCACAGCAGCAGGAGCCAAACGCGCCGAGTCAGCAGCTTCCTTCCGCACAAAGTCCGGTGCCCGCGGCGCGTCCTCCGTTGAGGATCTCTCCCACCGCACCGCCAACGGGCCAGCCACCTGCTGAGGCGGCTGAGACAGCACCATCCCCGCCGGGAGCCGCGACGCCGACGCTGTCTGCATGGCGAGGGCTGCGCGTCGCGAAGATCGAGTTTCAGGGCGTCACGTTCGATCCAAAGGATCCGCTACCGGCGCAACTGCCGCAGCAGGAAGGCAAGCCGCTCGATCCGGCTAAGGTGACGGCTGCAGTCCGGCGCTTGTTTGCCAGCGGTCGTTATCGCGATATACGCGTCGATGGCGAGCGCGCCGGCGACTCGGTCACCCTGATTTATGTGGGAACGGCGCGCTACTTCGTGGGCAAGGTCACAATCGACGGAGTGAAGGCCGAGCGGCTGGCCTCCCAACTGGAGTATGCGACGAAGCTGAACCCAGGCGCAGCTTTTGCAGACTCGGATATCGAGACCGGGGAAGATGGCGTCAAGCAGGCCCTGGCGAGCAATGGATACTTCGAGCCGAAGGTCAGCGTGAAGACGGATGTGGACCATACGAATAAGCAGGTGAACGTGACCTATACGGTGGACCCTGGAACCCAGGCCCGGATTGGCAACGTGACGGTGGAAGGCAAAGACCCTGGGTTTACGCCGGAGGAGTTCCGCAGCGAAGCGAAGTTGAAGCACGGCAAGAAGGTGAACCGCGACACCATAAGCAATGCGCTGACGCGCCTGCGCAAGCGCTACCAGAAGCGAGATCGTCTGGAGGCGACCGCTTCGCTGCATCAGCAGACTTACAACCAGCAGCGCAAGGAGGTGGACTACGACTTCACCGCAGACCAGGGTCCGGTGGTGAAAGTAACGGTGCAGGGAGCAAAGCTTTCGGAAAGCAAGCTGAAGCTGCTGGTGCCCATCTACCAGGAAGGCACCATCGACAACGATCTGCTGAATGAAGGCGCCTTCAATATTCAGGACTACCTGTTTCGTGAAGGCTATTTCGATGCCAAGGTGTCCGTTCAGGTGACCGGCGAGAAAACGCCCACTGCGAGCGTAGTTTTCAACGTGGATAAGGGAGTGAAGCGCAAGGTCGCCTCGGTGACCATCACGGGCAACAAATACTTCGATACGGACACACTGGAGGAACGCATGCAGGTGCGAAAGGCGGACCTGTATGTGCGTAATGGGCGCTACTCTCCCGCGCTGATGAAGTCGGATGAGGGCGCAATTCTTGCGCTGTATCGCGCGAACGGCTTTGACAAGGCCACCGTCTCGACCTCCATCAAGGATGTCGATGCGACGGCTTCCGGAAAAAAGCTAAAGGTGCCGCAGATCGCTGTCCAGGTGAAGATCAACGAAGGCGCGCAGCAGAAATTCGGCACGGTTTCACTGACAGGTGTCGATGACAGCCGCATCAAGGACTTGCAGGCGTTGATGAATGCGCAGTCCGGCCAGCCCTATTCGCTGATCACGCTTTCGGGCGATCGCGACGCGATTCTCGACTACTATCTCAGCCACGGTTTCTCGCAGGCGCGCATCGAGGTAAAGCAGCAGCAGGAGGCGAACGACCCTTCGAAGATGGATGTCTCGCTGGTCGTCACGGAGGGCGAGCAGGCATTCATCGAGCGGGTGCTGGTCTCTGGGATTGTCCACACCAGGTCGCACATTGTGGATAAGGAGATTAAGGTTCATGCGGGCGACCCGCTGAACCAGAGCGCGCTGCTGGATACGCAGCGCAATCTCTACAGCCTCGCGCTTTTCAATGAGGTCAATACAGCCGTGCAAGATCCGGAGGGCGATGACCTGCGCAAGAACGTTCTGGTACAACTCACCGAAGCGCGCCGCTGGGACGTGACCTACGGCTTCGGTTTTGAGGCAGAGACCGGCAGGCCAAAGCAGGGCCAGATCAATTGCGCTTCCGCCATCCTGCTGAACATCCAGTGCAACCAGGCCTTTTCACAGAACGGCACGACAGGAGTGAGTCCGCGCGTTTCTCTTGACGTAAGCCGGATCAATCTGCGCGGCACCGATGAGTCCCTGACCCTGCACTCCACCTACGGGTTGTTGGAAGAAGTCGCGACACTCACGTTCCAGAACCCGCACTTCCGCGGTCGTCAGAATCTTGCGAACAGTATCTCCGGCGGCTACTCCAACGTGCAGAACATCTCGACATTCCAGGCATCCACGTTGCAGGGTGACTTCCGCCTCTCGCAGAAATTCAAAAAGACCGACACGCTGATCTATAACTTTGTCTATCGCCGCGTCGCGGTGAATCCTGCAACCCTTCAAGTCTCCGCGAACCTTATCCCGCAACTCTCGCAACCGGTGCGCGTCGGCGGCCCGGGCATAACGTGGTTCCACGACACACGCGATCCTGGCCCGCTGGACGCGACACGCGGTATGTATACCTCGGTGCAGGAATTTTTCGCTAACTCTCGCTTCGGTTCGCAGGCGAACTTCAACCGGGTGGATGTGACCAACTCCAGCTATTACACCTGGGGCAAACACAAATACACGCTCGCGCGCAGTACACGATTGGGCTTTGAGACAACGTTCGGTCCGAATCCCAATGTGGGCAGTCCCAGTTGCGGCAACGACCCGCAACAGAACCTGCTCGAGACCAATGCCAGCTGTAATGCCGTTCCCCTTCCGGAGCGGCTCTATGCCGGCGGGGCGACGTCGCATCGCGGGTTTGGCATCAATGACGCGGGGCCGCGCGACCTGCAGACCGGGTTCCCGGTTGGGGGCAACGGGGTTTTTGTGAACAGCCTTGAGTTGCGCATGCCGCCGATGGTGCTGCCTTGGGTCGGGGACAATCTAAGCTTCGTTCTGTTCCACGACATGGGGAATGCCTTCGCCCATGTTTCGGATACGTTCCCCAGTTTTCTTCACTTCCATCAGCCCAACCAGCAGACCTGCGCTTCAGTAGGACCAACGGGCAATCCCCCGATTACCTCTGCGGCTCCCTTCGGTATCTGCAACTTCAACTACTTTTCACACGCCGTCGGCCTCGGACTTCGCTACAAGACGCCGGTGGGACCCATTCGTCTGGACTTCAGCTACAACCTGAACCCGCCTGTTTATCCAGTGATCTACGACTTCAACAACAACCCTCCGTATGAGGGGCAGGCGCCGCACTTCAACTTCTTCTTTAGCATTGGACAGGCCTTCTAGCGATGGTCACGCGTGCGCATTGGCGGTGGAGCAGGATCGAAAGCGCGGTTTTCCTTGCCGCCGCCGTTCAGATTGCGCTTGCATCATGTGCCGTGCGATCGCATGCGCAGCAGCCGGGCAACGATCCGGCGGTCGCCAACACTGCCAGCCCATCGAACTCGCAGGATTCGTCCGGCTCAAGAATCACGCTGGACAGCGTCGCGGCCATCGTCAACGGTGAGCTCATTCTCGAAAGCGATGTCGATGCCGAGAGGCGCTTCAGGGCCTTCCAGCCGTTCAGCGAACCACAGCCTGCATCGCGCGACCGGCTGATGGAGCGGCTCATCGATCGCACGCTCATCCTGCAGCAGATGGCGCTGCAGCCGCAAACTCCTGTCAGTGACAGTGAACTTGATACCCAACTCATGGCTTTGCGCAAAGCGATCCCGCAATGCGCGGCTGCCCATTGCGAGACCGATGCCGGATGGAAGAAGTTTGTCCAATCTCACGGTTTTACCGTCGAAGAAGTGCGCGAGCGCTGGCGCCAGCGAATGCAGGTCCTCCGCTACATCGAGGAACGCTTCCGCATGGGCATCACGATCACGCAGGCACAGATCGATGCTTACTATCAGCAGACGATGCTGCCTGCGTACGCGAAAGAAAAGGTGACGCCGCCGGCGGAAGCTTCGGTCTCCGATCGCGTGAGCGAGATTCTGCTCCAGCAGCAGGTAGATAAGCTGCTCGATGACTGGCTAAAAGCGCTGCGCGCTCAAGGGAGCGTGGTGGTAATAAAGCCCGGAGAGGAGGCACCATGAGCGACGACGAGATTCGGCCAACCGAAAGTGGGCAACAAGAGCCGCGTCTCCCCCTGCGCGAGCCTCCGCAGACCACTCCTGCACCGCACCGCAGCGGATCGGCCCGAGTGGCGCGCATCATTGCGTGGATCGCCGGAGGCATTGGCGGCCTGGTGATTCTGCTGATCGCGGCCATCGCCTTGTATTCCACCACAGCGGATTTTCAGCGCCGCGTGGGGAAGGAACTCATCTCCGTGCTGGAAGACTCGACCGGCGGCCGCGTGGAGGTCGGCGCAGTGCACTTCAGCCTGTGGCACCTTGCCATCGAGGTCGATGGCCTGGTGATTCACGGGCTCGAAGGGCCAGGCGAGGCGCCGTATCTTTCGGCGGACAAAGTGTTGGTGCGCATGCGCATCACCAGCTTCCTGGAGCACGCCGCCGGCATGGGGATTGCTTCGCACATCGGCCTGAACCTCCTTGATGTAGAGCACCCGCAAATCCATCTCATCGTAGACAAGGATGGCCATACCAACCAGCCTGTTCCCAGGCACCCGCACACCAGTTCGGAACCAGTGCACGATGCTCTGCTCGATCTGAAGGCGACCGAAGCGGACCTCGTGAATGGCGTCTTCCTGCTGAACGACCGTGCCGTGCCGTTCAATGCCGCTGCCCGCGACCTCAACGCGCACGTGAAGTACCTGAGCTCGCCGGACCGCTACAGCATAACGGTTGATCTCAACGATCTGCGCACGCAGATGAAGTCGGCGCCGGAAGCGCAATCGAAACTCGCGCTCGCAGCGGAGATGGGGCGCGATATGGTGCAGGTCACGAAGTTCGACTTCATCTCCGGCGCATCGTCTGCCCTGCATGGAACCGGAAGCATCACGCACTTTGCGCAGCCGGAATGGCAGGCGAAGCTGAAAGGCGCGCTCGACCTGCGACAGGTTTCAGTACTTACGGCGTTTGACGGCCTGACCGGGGGTTCCGTAGATCTCGACCTCAATGCGCACAGTTGCTACGTAACGCCCGCGGTAGCGCAGACGAAACGACACTTCTGGCAGAGAAAGAAGCCGCCGATGCCGGCGAACCCGGCGACGGCAAAACTGCCGCCCAGCCCGGAATGCAAGGAAGGCTATCTTGTCGCGGGCACCACAAAAATTCACAAAGCAGGCTTCGCGAGCGAATACGTGAAGCTGCATGATGTGGACGGCGGCGCGCAACTGCACATCACGCCGACGGAGTTACTGCTCACCGCGCTGACAGGCTACCTGCCGGGAGGCGGAAGCGCGGCCGGTGAGTTGCGCATCGAGAACTGGCTGGGCGAGGCGCCGCAGAAAGGCGAGGTGACCTCGCCCACTGGCATCGCTGCGGTGAACTCGGCGAAGAATACTGCAGAAGCGCTGAATGCTAAGCCGCCATCGGTCAAAACCGGTCCGGCGCGCCGGAGGGGATCGCGAGCGCAGCCGGTCACCACGGGATCGCACAATATTTACGCGCGCGCGTATCTTACCGCAACCGTGAATGCGATTCCGCTGCGCACGATCATGGAAGTGACCGAAACGCACGGCTACGGCGACCTGGGATTCGACACCGCCGTCAGCGGACCGGTTGAGGTGGAGTGGGGCGGCCCGGCGACGAGCATCGCCGATACTGTTGCGATCGACGGTGACATTAAGTTTCGCCCGACCGGCGTGCATCGGCCCGGCGCATTGAACAACGTCCCAATGACCGGTGAAGCCGTCGCACACTATGACGGTTCGCACTCGGTAGTGAATATCCAGAAGGTGACCCTGCTGACGCCCGGCTCCTCGACGGAAGCGAGCGGCGTGCTTGGCGTGAACCGGGGTGATCCATTAACCAACCTCAAAGTCGACATCGCGGTGCGCGATCTCGGCGAGTTCGACCAGTTGCTCCAGACACTGGACTTCTCGGCGAATGGAAAGAAGGGCGCGGAAGCGGTCCCGGTGGTGCTGCATGGTGGCCTTGATTTTCACGGCACCGCTGCGGGCCGGGCCGCCGATCTCGACCTGAAGGGACACCTTGAAGGCAATGGCCTTGAGGTCAAGCTCGACAATTATCTCGATACGCAGATCGATTCCGTGGTCGCGGATGCGGAGTTTTCTTACGACTCCGGACTGGCCATCGCAGCTTCCACCATCAAGCGTGGCTCTGCGGTGCTCAGCGTCACCGGTACGGTGGTGCCTCGGAAAGCGGCCGAACACAAGGGAGTCGCGGACTATGAGTGGGATCAGGGCACGGCCGTTGCGGCCAATGTGAAGCTGAACAATGCCAGCGTCAGCGACGTGCTGCAGATGGCCGGCCAGCAGCAGCGCATCGATATCACAGGGACGATGAACGTCAATGCAACAATGCATGGCACGTTTGCAGATCCGGAAGTTCAGGGCCACATCGCGCTGGCGAAAGGCGCCGCTTACGGCGAGCCGTATGACTCCTTCTCCGCCAACCTTGCCGTTCAGGGTAAAGATATTGAGGCGACTCAGGCAGCCCTGTCACTGCATGGTATGCAGGTCCGCGGCAATGGCGGCTACGACCTCGACTCGAAGCATCTGCATGGACATCTGGAAGGCGACAACCTTGTGCTGTCAAAGTTCCAGCGGTTCGCGCAGGCGCGGCCGAACATGGACGGAACGCTGACGTTCGTAGCTGATGCCAATGGCACCATCGAGCAGCCAGGGCTGAAGGCGACGGCGAAGCTGACAAAGATCGTCGCGGACGGAAATCCGCTGGGCGAAGTGTCGGCCGAGATGCACAGCGATGCAGACCTGCTCACGTACACCGCGCAATCAACGCTGGTCGGCGCCAAGATTGATGCCAGCGGCCAGACGCGTTTGACCGGCGACTATCCCACGCAGGCCAAGCTGAATCTCACCAGCCTCGATATCGGCCGGGCGATCACGCTCTTTTCCTCCAGTGACGTAAAGGCGCAATCGTCCATCGGCGGAACTGTCACGGTGAATGGCCCTTTGAAGAAGCCGCAGCAGCTGAGTGGGGCAGCTGAACTCAACAATTTTGACGTGAAGTTGCAGGGGGTTGAGCTGAAGAGCGCGGGTCCTGTACGCGTGAGTTTGCGCAACGGCGTGGCATCGCTCGACCAGGTGCACATCACAGGCGAGGATACTGACATTACTGCCGGCGGTACGGTCCAGGCTTTCGGCGCGAGCGGGTCAAACGGCGGCGGTATGAATCTGAATGCCAAAGGCAGCGTCAGCGTCGCGCTGGCACATACGTTTGATTCGGACATTCTTTCAAGCGGCAAAATCGAATTTACCGTCGCTGCCGGCGGGCAGATCAAAAAGCCGGCGCTTACAGGCCGCGTGCAGTTCGACAATGTGAACTTTGCAATGCAGGGTATTCCGAACGGACTGAGCAATCTCAGCGGAACCTTGGTCTTCAACCAGGACCGCCTGCAGGTGGAAAAGCTGACTGCGACCACGGGCGGCGGCCAGCTCAAGCTTGGCGGCTTCCTTGCTTATCGCAACGGCATTTACGCCGACCTCACGGCGACCGGCGACGCTACGCGCGTGCGGCTCTACGGCCTGAGTGCGACCGCCAATACCAATCTGCAGCTTCAGGGCAGCCTCCAGAACATGCTGCTGAGCGGCAACATACTGATCACCCGCTTCGGGGTGGGCCCGGATGTGGACTTCGCCGCTTTCTCCTCCGTTGGCAGCGTGAGCGCGCCACCCGATCCCAACTCGCCTTCAGAAAAAATTCGGCTGGATGTGCGGGTAACCAGTTCGCCGCAACTCGATTTCCAGAACTCCTATGCCAAACTGGCGGGGCACGTAGATTTGCGGATTGGCGGGACCGCAGGCGAACCTTCGATTCTTGGGCGAATCCAGATCACCGAGGGCAGCGCAACCTTCGCTGGCACGAAGTATGAACTGCAGCGCGGCGACATCTATTTCTCCAATCCGGTCCGCATTGATCCAAACATCGATATCGATGCAACGGCGCGCGTGGAAACGTATGACATCACCATTGGCCTGCAGGGAACCATGAGCCATCTGAAGCCGTCCTACCGCTCCGAGCCGCCGTTGAGCGAGACCGACATCTTCGCTCTGCTGGCGCTGGGCCGCACGCAGGAGGAGGCTCAGCTCTACAGGGAGCAACAGGTACAGCAGGGCGCCGATCCAACCACCAGTGCGCTTCTGGGCGGCGCCCTCAATGCGACGGTCAGTAATCGCATCGGCAAACTGTTCGGCGGTGGAACCGTGAAGATCGATCCCGCCTTTGTCGGTACTCTCGGCAACTCCACCGCCCGCATTACAGTGCAAAAGCAACTTACCCGCCAGCTCATCGCCACTTATGCCACGAACGTGAACTCCACGGCTCAGCCTTTGTTGCAGGGTGAATACGACCTGACCCCCAATGTCTCCCTCGTCGTGGCACGGGACGAATCGGGCGTATTCAGTGTCGTCTATAAGATACGGCGGCGATACCGGTAGCCCGATGTCGGGTTGCCTGCACCGGTCTTTTTGGCCGAACCCCAAGTCCGATAAGCCTTTCCGTTCCTTCGGCAAACGCGTGCCCGCGTCGACCGCGTCAAAGCGTTTGGCGCGGGGTTTATGACTATAGCCGGCGGGGCCAACCGGCAAAGGCAGGCTCCGCCGAGAAGGAGCATTGAGAAAATGAAAAACATGCGTTGGAGCAGTTATTTTGGGATTGCCGCCCTTGCGGCTGCAATACCGTTTTCCTGCGCGGTCGCGCGGGCCCAGGGTGGAGAGGACGGGCGTATCCAGGCCGACGCGCACAAGGCGCTCGACAGTAAGCGGTTTGCAAATGTGACCGTGGAGGCACATGGCGGCAACGTCGTGCTCGGCGGTTCGGTGGCCGACTACGCGGATAAACAAGCCGCCGACAATCGCATACACCATGTACACGGCGTGCACGGAGTGGACAATGAAATCCAGGTCGGCGGCGCGCGGGTTGACGATGCGGCTTTGCGCCAGAAGCTTTCCAGCGAGCTGTCCACCTACCGTGTCGGCTACGGAACGAATGCATTCAATGCGATCAAAATCGGCGTCCAGAATGGCGTTGTGACGCTCAGCGGCACCGTATATGGCCCTACCGACAAAAGCGATGCCTTGAGTATCGTGTCCAACACACCTGGCGTGCGCGATGTCGTCGACAATCTCGACGTAGCGCCACTTTCGCCGATGGACGATCAGTTGCGACTCCGCCTTGCCCGCGCCATCTACGGGGCGCCTGAGCTGCAACGCTACGCGATGGATCCCCAGAATCCCATACGGATCACCGTCGTGAATGGAAATGTGACACTTTCCGGCGTTGTGGACAACAAGATGGATCGCGATATCGCAGGGATGAAGGCAAATGGCGTCTCCGGCGTCTTCAAGGTCACCAACGACCTCCAGGTCGCCGGGCCCAGCAAAGGCAAGTAGCGATCAATCCGCCTTCCGAACAGCTTCAACGGCCGCGCATTGAGCTCGGCCGTTGTCGTTTAAGATGGAATGAATGCCCAATCCATTGAAGAGCACACGGCTGACGCTGGAGATGATCAAGTGGGAGCACTCGGTTTTTGCGCTGCCGTTCGCATTGACCGGTGCGGTGCTGGCGGCCCGTGGATGGCCCCAGGGCCGGGTCCTGTTCTGGATCGTCATCTGCATGGTGTCTGCGCGCTCAGCGGCAATGGCCTTCAACCGGCTTGCCGATGCGGGACTCGATGCCGCCAATCCTCGGACGGCGATGCGCGCTCTCCCGGCTGGTCTATTGCAGCGGGGATTTGTCGCGGGGTTCACCGCCGTTTCGGCCGCTATCTTTCTGCTGGGTGCCGCCATGCTGAACCGGTTGACCCTCATCCTCGCGCTGCCCACGCTGGCTGTTCTGCTGGCCTACAGCTATATGAAGCGAGTGACGCGCTGGTCTCACCTGGTGCTTGGCCTCGCGCTGGGAATCGCTCCATCGGCCGCATGGATCGCGGTGCGCGGCTCGCTGGATTGGCGCATTACGGTGCTTTCTCTGGCCGTATTGCTATGGGTGGGCGGTTTCGACGTTCTATACGCCTGCCAGGACTTTGAGCACGATCGAACGGTGGGCTTGAACAGCGTGCCGCAGGCCTTCGGTCTTGAAGCTGCATTCTGGGTCGCCCGCACAATGCATATTGGAATGTTGGCGCTGCTGCTCTGGCTGGTGCGGCTTTTTGGGTTGGGGCCGATTGCGTTCGCCGGAGTTGCCGTCGTGGCGGCACTGCTGCTTTATGAGCACTCCATTGTCTCGCCGCGCGATCTGCGCCGCATGAATGCGGCATTCTTCACATTGAATGGCGTTATATCAGTAGCCTTCTTCGGCTTTTTCGCCGCGGCTGTTTTTCTGCACAGATAGGCAGAAGCAGAAGAGGCCCGCACGAGGCGGGCCTCCTCCTTACCCAACCCTTGTTTCGCTACGCCGACCGGCGGTACTTCGTGTCTGCCGCGCGCTCGTTCACAGCGTCTTTGGCGTTCTGCGCCGTCGAGGTGATCTTTTCCCGGACATCGTGCTTGTCCTGTTCCGCGCGGGCATGCGCGTCATCCGCCACGGAACGCGCCGCATCCTTCGTATTGCCCCAGGCTTCCTTCGCCGCGCCTTTAACCTGGTCTACGGTGCCTGAGTTCGCCATGCGGTCGTTGTCCAGTGCTTCGCCGACCGACTGCTTCACTTTTCCCTTTGCCTGGTCGAACTTGCCTTCTACCGTGTCACGATTCATAAACAGGCTCCTGTTTTTTTGAGCTGTACGCCCATGCGAAAGCCAATCGCGGGACTATGAGTCCCGCGATCGCCATGCCTCAGTGATGAACTGACCAAAATCTCCTGCCTGCGGTCAGACCGCCCGTCTGCCCGACAGCAGATTGAAGATCAGCACGATGACCGCCAGGACCAGCAGCAGATGTATCCAGCCGCCCAGCGTATAGCTGCTGACCATGCCGACAAGCCAGAGCACGAATAAGATGATGGTGATCGTCCAAAGCATACGTTTTGCCTCTCCTTCAAATTGGGTGCCTGGCGGCTGTCCCCGCCCCGGCCGGCAATCCAATCCGCTGGCCGCCATGTGGTAAGTTGCGGGTTACTGAGGTTTAGGTTGCCAGTAGGGAGCGGAATCCAGGGTGGCTTTATGAGGAAAATTCAATGACTTGCGAAGGCGGTTTGATTTGAGGATTGCCATTCAGGGCGAATTGGGCTCCAACAGCCACATGGCGGTACTCGCCATGCTTCGGGACCTCGACGCAGAGACATTCGAGATCGTCCCATGCGCTGTGTCCGCTGAGGTCTTCGACGCCATCCTCGCAGGGACAGCCGATGCCGCTGTGCTTCCAATCGAGAACAGCCTGCACGGCTCCGTCGCGGAGCACTATGACCTGCTGCTGGCGAAACCGGTCCGCATCGCGCGCGAGAGTCTCCTGCGCATCCGGCATAACGTCATCGCGCGGCCTGGCGTAGCGCCGGAAGACCTCAAGCGCGTGATGTCGCATCCGGTAGCGCTTTCGCAGTGCCGCCGCTGGCTTGCCGCCCATCCCTGGCTTGACGTTGTGAACTTCTACGACACCGCGGGAAGCGTAAAGCATGTGATGGCGGAGCAACTCGACGACACGGCGGGCATTGCCCCGGAGTTGGCTGCGCGACAATATGGGGCTCAGGTGTTGGAGGCCGGGATTGAAGACCATCAAGACAACTTCACCCGCTTTCACCTGCTGCTGCGCGATCCGGCATCGCCCAATGCCGAGCCATGGCCGGGGCCGCTCGTCGACCCTGCTGCAAACAAAGCCAGCATCGCCTTCTCGGTCGAACATAAGCCCGGTTCGCTCGTCCGGGCTCTCGACGAGTTTGCTCGCGCCGGCGTCAACCTGACCAAGATCGAGTCGCGTCCCGTCCACGGCAGCCCGTGGGAGTATGTCTTCTTTGTCGACCTGCGCTTCGATTCCACAGGCCAGATCGATGCGGCTCTCGTCCAACTGGCACGCCATTGCCGCATGGTGAAGGAACTGGGCCGCTATGTCGCCGCGTAAGCCTGTGCAAATAAACACGGGAACTCCTGGAATGCCTGCCTTCGTATTCAAGGCAATTCGTTTCAACGCCGATGACCAGAAAGATCGCCAGAATGCGAAGGGGCGGCATCCTAAAAGGTCGAACGGGCGAGACGAAACCGGACTGGGAAGTGTGAGTTGCGACTTTGGGGGCTGCTCATACATCCAATGAGAGAAATTTGATATAAGGACACTCACATTCATGGCGAGCGATTTCGTAAGCGTAATCAAACCGAAGGATGACGAACCTGAAGAGCAGAAGGGGCCGATCCCCGTTCTCCCGGTGCGCGATACCGTCCTGTTCCCCCATGCCGTCCTGCCGCTGACCGTCGGCCGAGAGAGCTCCATCCAGCTGATTCAGTCTCTTGGGGAAGAGAAGACAATTCTGGTGGTAGCCCAGCGGGATGCGCGACAGGACACCCCGCAGGCGGCGGACCTGCACCACATCGGCACACGCGCGACGGTGCACAAGGTCGTGAAGATGCCGAACCAGAGCCTCTTCGTGTTTACGGAAGGCAATGAGCGCGTGCGCCTGGGCGAGTTCGCGCAGATCACGCCATTCATGACGGCCGAGTGCGAAACGATCGGCGAAGTCGAGCCGGTAACCACACCGGAGCTTGAGGCCCTGCAGCGCAACGTGGTCAGCCAGTTCCAGCAGATCGTCAGTTCTTCGCCGACGCTGTCGGACGACCTGCAGACGATCGCAATCAACATCGAAGAGCCGGGCCGGCTCGCGGACTTCATTGCGTCGTCCCTGCCGTTCCTGACTACGACAGACAAGCAGGAGCTGCTGGAGACGCCGGATGTTTCCGCCCGGCTGGAGCGGATCAATAAGCACCTTGCGAAGGAGTTGGAAGTTCAACAGCTGCGCAACAAGATCCAGAGTGAGGTGCAGGACTCTGTGCAGTCCTCGCAGCGCGATTTTTATCTGCGCGAGCAGTTGAAGGCCATCCAGAAGGAGCTGGGCGACCTTGACGACACGCAGAAGGACATTGCCGAATTGAAGGAAAAGATCGAAGCGGCGGGCATGCCCGAGGACACCAAGAAGGACGCGCTTAAGGAGCTGGGCCGGCTGAGCCGCATGAACGCGATGGCGGCGGACTACTCGCTCACAAGGAACTACATCGAGTGGCTGGCGGTGCTGCCGTGGTCGAAGTCTTCCGCCGGCGAGGTGGACATCCTCAAGGCGAAGGAGATTCTCGATGCGGACCACTATGGCCTGAAGAAGGTGAAGGACCGCATCCTGGACTACCTCTCTGTGCGCCGGTTGAAGCCGGACATGAAGGGGCCGATTCTTTGCTTCGTCGGGCCTCCGGGCGTGGGCAAAACCTCGTTGGGCCGCAGTGTGGCCAAGGCACTGGGGCGCAAGTTCTCGCGCATCTCGCTGGGCGGCATGCACGACGAGGCAGAGCTGCGTGGGCACAGGCGCACGTACATCGGCGCGTTGCCAGGGCAGATCATCCAGAACCTGAAGCGCGTGGAGACGAACGACCCGGTCTTCATGCTGGACGAGATCGACAAGCTGGGCCGCGACTTCCGCGGCGATCCGGCGAGCGCGCTGCTCGAGGTTCTCGATCCGGAGCAGAACAACACGTTTCGCGACAACTATCTCGATCAGCCATTCGATCTCTCCAAGGTGCTCTTCATCTGCACGGCCAATCAACTCGATCCCGTTCCGGCGCCGCTGCTGGATCGCATGGAGATCATCGAGCTGACCGGCTACACGGAGGAGGAGAAGGTCGCCATTGCAGAGACCTATCTCATCCCGCGGCAGGAGAAGGAGAACGGCATCGATCCTGCGTTGGTGGAGTTCCCCACGGACGCAGTCGCGCAGATCGCGCGGCACTACACGCGCGAGGCTGGCGTGCGCAAGCTGGAGCAGCAGATCGGCACCATCTGCCGGAAGATCGCGCGACGTGTCGCGGAAGGCAAGAACGAGAAAGTGACGCTGGATACAGAGACCATCCGCGAATTCCTGGGCGGCATCAAGGTGCGCGTCGATACAGAGATCGCTGAGCGGA
The DNA here is from genome assembly GCA_035572415.1 of Acidobacteriaceae bacterium. Taxonomy (GTDB): domain Bacteria; phylum Acidobacteriota; class Terriglobia; order Terriglobales; family Acidobacteriaceae; genus Edaphobacter. The sequence continues at coordinate 15,863 of DATNAU010000161.1, read as the reverse complement.
CCAAGCGCGCCGGTGTTGCGGTTGGGCTGGCGTGGACGCCGGTGGGCGGCGACGTGCTGTTCGTCGAGGCCAGCCGGATGAAGGGCAAAGGCAGCTTCAATATCACCGGCCAGATCGGCGATGTGATGAAGGAGTCCATGCAGGCCGCGCTGACCTGGGTGCGGTCGAACGCGAAGAAGCTGGGGCTGGACGAGGACCTGCTGAAGGATTCCGACCTGCACATCCACGTGCCGGCCGGCGCGATCCCCAAGGACGGGCCGAGCGCCGGCGTGACCATGGCAACGGCAATCGTGAGCCTGCTCACGGATACTCCGGTGCGGCCGCTGCTGGCGATGACGGGCGAGATTACGCTGAGCGGGAACGTGCTGCCGGTCGGCGGCATCAAGGAGAAGTTCCTTGCGGCGAAGCGCGCGGGTGTTCGCGATGTAATCCTGCCGGTGGACTGCAGGCAGCAGGTGGATGAGGACCTGCAACAGGACCAGATCGACGGCGTAACGATCCATTATGCGAGCCGGATCGAGGAGGTGCTGGCGATCGCGTTGCCGCGCACCACAGGTGAGGCGGTGCAGGATGAAGAGGTGCGCGAAGAGGTGCTGAGCGCGGCTGGTGGGTGAGGGATTCTCCCCCACCCGTCCGCAAAAGCGCGCACGGATGGTGCGCCCGGCGCTTCGGGCCTGATTCATCCCACTCATGCGCGAGCTGACGCTCGGCGCATGAATGGGGCATCCCCGCATTCGTTCCCGTTCTTTTGAGAGGCCCGCTGAGGCGGGCTTTTCTTTTGCCGTCTGCGCTTGTCGCTTCGGTATTCTTGGCAGATGCGGGTGCGAGTGTTGTATTTCGGCGTGCTGAAGGAGCGCTTTGGCGCGGCCGAGGAGCCGTTTGAGCTGCCGGATGGCGCAACGGTGGGCGAACTGGTAAGAGTTTTGCGCGAACGCTCGTCTAATCCAGCGATGGGAACAGGACTGGAGAGCGTGGCGGTTGCGGTGAACCGCGAGTATTCGACGGCGGACGTGGTGCTGGACGACGGCGATGAGGTGGCGCTGTTGCCGCCCGTCAGTGGCGGCTGCTCCGCGCAGGGCGGGACGCTCGCTTCGCTCGCAAGAGATCGGGTTGCCATTGTCGATGAGGCGATCGACACCGCGGAAGTTGTGCGGGCGGTCAAGGCGGGCAGCGATGGCGCGGTCTGCGTGTTCGACGGCATAGTGCGGGACAACACGCGCGGGCGAAAGACGCTGCATCTGGATTACGAGGCGTATCGCGAGATGGCGCTGGCGCAGATGCAGAAGCTGGCGGAGGAGGCAGTCGCGAAGTTCGGGGTGCGCGATGTTGCGATGGTGCATCGGCTGGGGCGGCTGGAGGTGGGTGAGACGAGCGTGCTGATCGTTGTGGCGTCGGCGCACCGCGCGGCGGCGTTCGAGGCTTGCCGCTGGCTGATCGATACGCTGAAGAAGACGGTGCCGATCTGGAAGCGGGAGACGTTCGTGGACGGCGCGGTGTGGGCGGATGGCGAGCCGTTCCCGGACGAGATCGGGCTGGCGCAGGGAAGTATGCATTCGCGGAGCGGCGGCGCGGAATGAGCTGGATTCGTCGAGTTCGTTGGTATGCATATGAATACCCCCAGGGGCTAAAGCCCCGGGTGTTCTATTCAAGCCGTAGCGGCGCGGCTGAAGCCGCGCCCTTTCAAAGCCAGGCCAGGTTGAAGGTTGCGGCGCAAATAGCGCTCGCGGCTGGGCTGGCGCTTGCGCCGGTTTGGGTTGCGCGGGCGCAGACGACGGAGAGCGGGCCGCAGCCGGTGGTGCCGTCGGCGCCGCCGAAGGAGAAGAGCGGAAGCGCGCAGCCGGCGCAGCAGCAGAAGCCGGCGCCGATTGAGCGGCGTTCGGCGAAGCCGGGTGTGGGGTCGATCGACCCGGTTGCCGGGCCGATGGGTTCCTCTTCGCAGGGCGGCGGGCAGCAGCCGGTGAATGGCGGCGGGCCGGTTGAGACGAGCAGACCGATAGAAACAATCAGGGTGAAGTCGCGGCTGGTGAATGTGGCGCTGAATGTGGTCGACGCGCACGGTGCGCCGGTTGGCGGATTTGAGAAGCAGGACTTCAAGCTCTTTGAAGATGGTCAGGAGCAGAAGATTGCGGTGTTCGAGCGCGAGGCGACGAGTCCACTCTCGATCGTGCTGGCGATCGACACCAGCGAGACGGTGATGACCAGCGAGCGGCTGGAGCGCGAGGCGGCAAAGCACTTTGTTCGCGCCATTCTGCGCGAGCAGGACGAGCTGGACCTGATGCAGTTCGCGGACGATGTGCGCGAGATCGTGCCGTTTACGAATCAGGCGAAGCGGATTGAGCAGGGGCTGGGCGAGTTGCAGCAGGGCGACGAGACGGCGCTGTACAACGCGGTGTATCTGGCGAGCCAGCGGTTGGCGGGCACGTCGCAGTCGGCGGGGCGCAGGCGCGTGCTGGTGGTGATCTCGGACGGCGGCGATTACGTGGAGCACGGCCTGAAGTACGAGGAGGCGATCCAGGAGGCGCAGCGGGCGGACGCGATGATCTACACGATCATCATGGTGCCGATCGAGGCGGACGCGGGTCGGAACACGGGTGGCGAGCACGCGTTGATCCAGATGGCGGAGGACACGGGCGGCAAGTATTACTATGTGGTCGATCCGAAGGACCTGGAGCCGGCGTTTCAGCATGTGTCCGACGATCTGCGCACGCAGTATCTGCTGGGGTACTACGCGCCGGAGCGAAACGATGCGGGCTTCCGGCGGATTCGCGTGGCGCTGACGGACGGCAAAGGGCGCGATGGATACCAGCTGCGCTACCGTACGGGATATTTTCCGGATACGCGTTGATGGTTTTGCCTCCGATGGAACATTATGGCGGTGCGGGCGAAAGGCAACGGATCTCGAGCTGACAGCTGACAGCTATAAGCTGACAGCCCCGGGTTCGATTTTTTGTGGCGCGATCCCACTCATCGCGATACGGCCGCGATGAGTGGGGCACGGATTGGTGGGGGTTCGGGCGAAAGGCAAAAGTATCTTGAGCTGACAGCTGAGAGCTATCAGCTGACAGCCCCGGGTTCGATTTTTTTGGCGCGATCCCACTCATCGCGATAACGCCGCGATGAATGGGGCACGGCTTCTTGGCGGTTTGGGCGAAAGGCAAAGGATCTTGAGCTGACAGCTGAGAGCTGTCAGTTGACAGCACGGGTTTGGTCTTTTGCGGCGCGATCCCACTCATCGCGATAACGCCGCGATGAATGGGGCACGGCTTGTGGCGGTGCGGGCGAAAGGCCGGCCGGGTTCCTGCGAGAATTTTTTGGGGTATTTTGTCGCGCAAAATATGCAGATTCAGTGAGTTGCGCGAGGCGAAGCTCCGTAAAATATTGAAGGCAAAGGGCTTCGCTGCAAAATATAGATTTCACGTGGGTTGAGGTCTTCGGCCTGGGCCATGAGGTCGAGGATGTCTTCCTGAGGCGAATCCGGATCGTGATCCAATGCTTCTTCCGGAGTTGTGGTGTCGCTTATTTCCGGCGAGGTCGAGCCGTCCGCTTCGGGTGACCGGTCTTCGGGGAGATCGGGTTTGATGCGGGCCGTCTGGATACCGAAAAGGGTTTTCGGGGGATGGGTGACGGGATCGGCTTCCGTGTCTCCGCGGAGTGCGGCAACGTCGGCGGATGTGGGGTTGTCGAGGGCAGCGTGGGTGGCGCCATCGGCGGTTTCAATGATGTGGCCGGGGAGGGATTCGGACTCGCCGGCCGAGCGGGAGTTGAGCAGCGCGCGCTGATTGATACAGGCGATTTTGAGGGTGTTGATGAGAAGGCGAGCGCGCTTGAAGTGGATCTGCCCGGTGGCGATGGCCTGAAAGAGCATGGACGTGGCGAGCTGCACGGACTCGGCGTCTTCGAGCGGGGGAAAGAGGATCTCGTCCTGGAGTGGATAGGCGCGCTTGATGTTGCCGAACTCCTCTTCCTCGGGGCCCTGGAGGCTGTATTCCTGCCAGTAGGAGGTCATGGCCTCGACAACGGGCGGACGGCGGTGGGCGCGGCGGAGTTTGACGTGGAAGTAGCAGAAGAAGCCGCCTGAGATTGCCGCGGAGCGGCAGCGGCGGCCGTCGGTTTTGATGTGGCGGCAGAGAGAGATGACGGGTTTGGAATCGGTCAGATTGTTCATTGGCGATTTAAAAGGAAAAAGGGCCGCGGGATGCGGCCCTTCTCCATTCCTCACTTTTAATTCTACGTTGCGGAGCAAAACTAAACTGCCAACTATTTTGCATCCGCAAGCGGTTTGCTTTGCGTGATTTGCGATGAATGAGGCGGTTCTAGGGGCTTGACATCCGATTTTGCTGAGGAAATTCGAGAAAAAAAATGCGGACCAGAGTCGGACATGTGGCGATGGTGGCGGCGGTGGTGCTTGGCGCGGCCGGAGCGGTGCGGGCGCAGGATGCGGCAAACGGCGCAACGACGCAGCCGCAGATGATGGCGAAGGATGCAGACCCGGACTGGGACGCGGTGACGGTAAAGCCGAGCGACTCGAATGACACCGACTCAGGGTTTCAGGTGCATGGCCGGCAGATATTTATGGAGCGGGAGAGCGTGGAGTCCATGGTGGGGTTCGGGTACGGCATCCACGCAAAACAGATAGCCGGGGCGCCTGACTGGGCCGGGACCGAGCGGTGGAATATTGAAGGTGTGCCCAATGTTCCGGGGCAGCCGAACATGCAGCAGTACGAGACCCTGGTGCGAAAAATTCTGGCGGAGCGGTTCGGCCTGAAGGTGCATACAGAGACGCGGGAGCTGCCGGTCTATGCTCTGCGAGTGGCGAAGGATGGGCCGAAGATCGCGAAGACCGCCGCCGACCCAAATGGAATGCTGGATATGCACGACCGGATCAACGGCGGGCAGAGACGGATCCAGGTGACGAATGGGTCGATCGCGGATATTGCGCTGGTGCTGAAGTTCTACACGGACCGGCCGCTGGTGGACCAGACGGGGTTGAAGGGTCGGTACGACTTTCAGTTGGCGTGGACGTTCGACGAGACGCGCGCACCGACGGATGGGAGTGCGGCGCCGAGTCTGTTTACGGCGGTCCAGGAAGATATGGGGTTGAAGCTGGAGCCGGTGAAGGCGCCGGTGGATGTGCTGGTGATCGATAACGTGGAGCGGCCGGGAGCGAACTAGTTATACGTTGTTCGTTCTACATCTCGTTGAGGAGTGTCGATGAGCATAAAAATGAGGTCACTGCGGGCGGCGGTTATTGCAGCAGCGATCTTGTGCTCGGAAAGCATTGTGGTGCGGGCGCAGGATGCGGCAGCGGGTGGGGTGACGAAGGCGGCGATGATGGCGAAGGACGTCGATCCTGATTGGGGGGTCGTTGCGGTCAAGGCGAGCGACCCGAATGACAGGGTCTCGGGAGACAACTTTGTTGGAAGCAGATACACAATTGAGCGCAAGACTGTGGTGGAGATGCTTTCGCTTGGATATGGCGTGCAAAAGCGCCAGATTATGGACGCCCCGGAGTGGGCTGCGACGGACCATTGGGACGTGAACGGCGTGCCGGATACTCCCGGCGAGCCAGATCAGAGGCAGCGGAACAGCCTGGTGCGCAAGCTGCTCGCGGAGCGGTTCGGGCTAAAGGTGCACACGGAGCAGCGCGAGATGCCGGTGTACGCATTGATCCTGGCGAAGGGCGGGGCAAAGGTAACGCAGAGCACGCACGATCCGCATGATGTGCCTGATCTTTCAGGCTCTGGAAACAGCGTGCAGCAGTCGATGCGTTTCACGAATCTGTCTATGACGGAACTCGCGACGGGACTTCAGGACTGGACGGACCGGCCGGTTGTGGACCGGACTGGATTGAGCGGACGGTATGACTTCAAGTTGCGCTGGACCTCGGACGAGACGCGCACCGCGGCTCCGGATGCGCTACCGGGATTGTTCACCGCTATCCAGGAACAGTTGGGATTGAAGCTGGAGCCGACGAAGGCGATGGCAGATGTGCTCGTGATCGATAAGGTGGAGCGGCCGGGAGCGAACTAGCGAGTCAGCGAGTCAGCGAGTCAGCGAGTCAGCGAGTCAGACAAGGGGGTGATGCAGATGAAGGCTAGAAGGGTGTTTGTGGCGGTTCTCGTGGTCTCGCTGTGCCTAGAGATGGGGGTGCGGGCGCAGGACGTAAGCAAGCCAACGATGATGGCGAAGGATGCGGACCCGGATTGGGAGGTGGTGACGGTGAAGCCCGGCGATCCGAACGATAAGCGCGACCGGATCGACATGGTTGGGCGGCACGCCATTGTGGAGAACGAGCCGGTGGAGTTGATTCTGCGATTCGCCTACGGAGTCGAAAAGAACCAGATTGCGGGCCTGCCGGAGTGGGCGAAGACGGAGATCTGGAGCGTGGATGGGGTGCCCAACGCGGAGGGCAAACCGGCCCCGGAACAGTTCAGGGGCTTGATGCGGAAGCTCCTGGCGGAACGGTTTGGAGTGCAGCTGCATCATGAGCAGCGCGAGATGACGGTGCTGGCACTGACGGTGGCGAAGGGCGGCCCGAAGCTGGAGAAGAGCGCGCTGGATCCGGCAGCGCCGCTGAGCCACAAGGGAAGCGGTTCGGGTGGGCTCGAGGTCCATCAGTTCACGAACTGGTCGATGACGGACCTGATCCCGATGCTGATGCTTTACACGAACCGGCCGGTGGTGGACCAGACGGGGCTCAAGGGGAAGTACGACTTCAAGCTGCAGTGGACGAGGGACGACGCGCCGGCGACCGCGGCAGCAGCGCCGGATGCGCCGCCGGGATTGTTTACAGCGATTCAGGAGCAGATTGGGTTGAAACTGGAGCCGACGAAGGCGATGGGGGATGTGGTGGTGATCGACAGGGTGGAGCGGCCGGGGGCGAACTGAAGCGAGGTTCGAGGTTCAAGGTTCGTGGTTCGAGGCGAAAGACAGATACGGGGATTCTGGAACGCAAAGTGCGCGCTCCAGAATGACGCAGCAAATAATGACGCAGTCCAGAATGACGCGGCCAGAGAATTTAGTTCGCTCGGGATGACGGCACCAGGAGGTTGGGATGATTCGGCGAACGATGCTGGCAGTTGTTGGATTGCTGCTTCTCTCTTCGGCAGGCGCGGCGCGGGCGCAGGATGCTGCGAAGAGTGGCGCAGCGGCGAAGCCGGGCATGATGGCAGCGGATGCGGACCCGGACTGGGAGGTAGTCACGATCCGGGCAAGCGATCCGAATGCCAGGCGCGACGGGTTCGATGTGCAAGGGCGGCGCGTGATCGTTGAGAACAAGCCGGTGGAAGACCTGCTGAGGGTGGCATACGGGTTGCAGAAGAGCCAGATCGTTGGTCTGCCGGACTGGGCGAAGACAGAGCGCTTCGATGTGGACGGAACGCTGAACGTTGATGGGCAACCGGGGTGGCCGCAGACTCAAATCCTGATGCGGAAGCTGCTGGCGGAGCGGTTTGGTATGAAAGCTCACAAGGAGCAGCGCGAGATGCAGGTATATGCGCTGACGGTGGTGAAGGGCGGAGCGAAGCTGGAGACGAGCACAGCCGATCCGAAAGCGCTGCCGCACCAGAACGCCCATCTGAGCGCCGGAGTGCGGAGTGTGGAATTTGCGAATACATCGATGAAGGACCTGACGCTCGAACTGCTGATCGAGGTGGACAAGCCGGTGGTGGACCGGACGGGGCTTGAAGGTCGATACGACTTCAAACTTGCCTACACCAAGGACGAAGCGAACGCGCCGACGGATGGCAGCGCGCCGCCGGGATTGTTTACGGCGATCCAGGAGGAGATGGGATTGAAGCTGGAGCCGGTGAAGGCGCCAGCCCCGGTGCTGGTAGTGGACAAGGTGGAGCGGCCGACGGCGAACTAGGTTTGCGGGACTAGGGACTAGGGATTAGGGACTAGGGAATGGGGAATCGAGATTGGGGCTTGGATCAAATATGTGGATGCGAGCGGTAAGACCGAAGTTTGGAGTGATAGCGGCGATTGTGTGTTGTTCGTGCATAGCAATGCATGGGCAGGATGCGGCGAAGCCAGCCATGATGGCGAAGGATGCCGATCCGGACTGGGAGGTGGTGTCGGTGAAGGCGGCCGATCCTGATGATCACTACGACTTCTTCAATATCAAGGGAAGGCATGTGGTGATCCGGAATGAGACGGTGCTGGACGTAATGCGAACGGCGTATGGGATGCAGAAGAGCCAGTTCGTTGGAGTGCCGGACTGGGTGAAGACGGAGCGCTACAACGTAGACGGGGTGGCGGACGCCGCGGGCACACCGGATGCGGACCAGATGCACTCGCTGATGCGGAAGCTGCTGGCGGAGCGGTTCGGGATGAAGGCGCACCATGAGCAGCGCGAGATGGATGTGTATGCGTTGACCGTGGCGAAGGGCGGACCAAAGATGGAGCCGAGCAAATCGGCCCCGGATGCGATGCCGGGAAATGCCGGTGGAAACGACAACGGGCGGCAGACGAGGAAGTACTGGAACGTGTCGATGGCGGACCTGGCGCCGATGCTGCAGTTCAATGTGGACCGTCCGGTGGTGGACCAGACAGGCATCAAGGGTCGATACGACTTCACGATGAAGTGGACGGTGGACCAGGAGCGGGCGACGGAGCCAGATGCGCCTCCGGGATTGTTTACGGCGATCCAGGAACAGATTGGATTGAAGCTGCAACCGATGAAGGCTCCGGCGGACGTGCTGGTGGTGGATGCGGTGCAGAGGCCGGGAGCGAATTGAAGCGAGGTCGGAGGTCCAGGGTTCGAGGTTCGAGGAAAGGCAAAGGCAAATACGGAGATTCTGGACGCGCTGCGCGGGTCCAGAATGACGGCCCTTATGGAACATCCTGAAGAGGCCCAGCGTAGTGATGGAGATGGGTATGAAGAGCTGGTTGCGGACGGTGGTGGGCGCCGCGGCGATACTGTGCGCGTGCGGGGTGGTGCGGGCGCAGGATGCGGGGCAGCAGGCGGCGAAGCCGCATGCGATGGCGACGAATGCGGATCCGGACTGGGAGGTTGCGACGGTGCGGCCGAGCGATCCGGACGATCCCCATGGCCAGCACATTGACTTTCGCGGACGCCACATTTTGCTTGAAGACACGACCATCCAGGAGTTTCTGCTGATGGGCTACGGGATGCAGAAAGGCCAGCTTGCTGGGTTGCCGGACTGGGCCAAGACGGACCGGTGGAACGTAGATGGTGTGCCGGATGTGGAGGGTCAGGCGAGTTGGCCGCAGCTCCAGGGAATGATGCGAAAGATTTTGGCGGAGCGGTTTGGTCTGAAGCTGCACCATGAGCAACGAGCGATGCCCGTTTTTGCGCTGAGAGTGGCGAAGGGCGGGGAGAAGATGACCGCCAATACGAGCGATCCCAACGGATGGATGGAGCAGCGGAATTGGGAGAGCAACGGAGTGCACGTGGAAAACATGAAGAATATTTCCATGTCCGAGTTGGCGCAGATTCTCCAGTTCCACGTGCCTCGCCCCGCGGTGGACCAGACAGGTTTGAAGGGACGCTGGGACTTCAAATTGCAGTGGACGGTGGACGAAACGAAGACGACCGCGCCGAATGCGCCTCCGGGGATTTTTACGGCGATCCAGGAACAGATTGGGTTGAAGCTGCAAGCGGTGAAGGCGCCCGCAGATGTTCTGGTGGTGGACAAGGTGGAGCGGCCGGGTGCGAACTGAGGGAAAGGGTTCGTGGTGCAAGGTTCGAGGTTCGAGGAGAAGGCAAATGCGGGGATCCTTCGACTCCGTGAAGTGCTGGCGCACTTCACTCCGCTCAGGATGACGGCATCGATGGTTGGAACCGTTGAACGTGGGGATGCGTAGAGATGTGCATGAACACTCGCCAGATGAATTGTGGATGGCTGGCGGCCGGGATGGTTACGGCGGCGATGTTGTGCGCGTGCGGTACGGTATCGGCACAGGCAACCGCCGGCGGCGCGACGCAGCCGAAGATGATGTCGCCGGGTGCGGACCCGAACTGGGAGGTAGTGACGGTGCGGCCTGGCGATCCGAATGACCAGAACAACAAGTTCGATGTGATTGGGCGGCACCTGATCGTTGAAAACCACACGGTGGAGATCATGCTGATGTTCGGCTACAACCTGCAGAAGAGCCAACTGGCGGGTCTGCCGGAGTGGGCGAAGACCGAGCGGTGGAATGTGGATGGCGTATCGGATGTGGATGGACAACCCGACGTGCGGCAGTTCCAAGGCCTGATCCGAAAGCTGCTCAAGGATCGGTTCGGGCTGAAGGAGCATATGGAGCAGCGGGAGATGCCGGTGTTCGCGCTGACGGTGGCGAAGGATGGGCCGAAGCTGACGCCGAGCCAAGGCGATCCGAATGGGCTGCCGCGGCAGCAAGTGAATGGCGGCAGCGGCGAACGGCGCATGGAGTTCACGAACACATCGATGAAGGATCTGACGCTGCTGATGCTGCTGGAAGTGGACCGGCCGATCGTGGACCGGACCGGGCTGAAGGGGAAATATGACTTCAAGCTGAGTTACACGAATGACGAGTCTCGCGCGCCGACAGACGGCAGCGCGCCACCGGGATTGTTTACGGCGATCCAGGAGCAGGATGGTCTGAAGCTGGAGCCGGTGAAGGCACCGGCGGATGTGCTGGTGGTGGACGCGATCCAGAGGCCGGGGGCGAATTGAGTTTCGAGGGACTGGGGACCAGGGACTGGTTGAGGGATGCGATGGTGAAGAGTCCGAAATGGATGCGATTGGCGGGCGCTACGGCTGCGGTTCTTTGTTTGACGGGCGGCAGCGCCATGCGGGCACAGGACGGGGGGCAGCAGGTCGCGAAACCGCAGGCGATGGCGCGGGATGCCGATCCGGACTGGGATGTGGTGACGGTGAAGCCGAGCGATCCGGACAGCAAGGAGGTTGGATATCGCATCAGCGGACGGCGGCAGATCCAACTGCTGCGGCAGACCGCGGAGGCGATGCTGATTGTCGGCTATGGCGTGCACAAGAAGCAGATTGAGAATGCGCCGGACTGGGTGCGGACCCAGGAATGGGACGTGAAGGGCGAGACGGATTTGGTGGGAGAGCCGAACGCCCAGCAGACGCGAAGCCTGGTGCGCAAGCTGTTGCAGGAACGGTTCGGGCTGGTGTTGCATACGGAGCAGCAGGAGATGCCGGTATATGGGCTCACGCTGGCGAAGGGCGGAATGAAACTGAAGGCCAGTGACGGCGATCCAAAGGCGCTGGCCAATGAGTATGAGCACCAGAGCGGTGGCGAGGCGATGCTGAAGTTCCAGAACGCTCCGTTGAGTTTGCTGATTACGATGCTGGATTTCCGCGCGGACAAGCCGGTGGTGGATAAGACTGGGTTGACGGGGCGATACGACTTCGCGCTACGCTACACGACGGATGAGACACGCGTTTCGCCTGATGCGAATGCTGCGCCGGGATTGTTTACGGCGATGGAAGAGCAACTGGGGTTGAAGCTGGAGCCGGTGAAGGCGATGGCGGATGTGCTGGTGGTGGATCGGATTGAGAGACCGACGGCGAATTGATCGCAGGGCGTGGGTGGTGGAGATTGAGCTGTGCGGACATTCTTCATCCCACCCATGCGCGCTCCCGCTAGCGGGACCACGCATGGATGGGGCACCCCGGCGGTGGTGATGGACTCTTGAGCTGTAAGCTTGCAGCTTTTAAGCGGACAGCTCGACGATTTGGCGGAACAAACCGCGGGCGGATGGCGTAGAGGCTCGAAGAGGAGCGAAGGATGAATCGATTGAGACGAGCGGATGGCTCGGCGGCGTTAGCGTTGGCGTTGGTGCTGTGCGGCGCGATGGCATGGGCGCGGACGGCGACCGCGCAGGCTGCAAGTGCTGGGGATCTGACGGGGAGCTGGCAGGGGACGGTAGAAGCGGGCGGGCCTCCGGGCAATCAGGGTGGACGGATCGTCCTGAAGGTGCTGAATGAGGGCGGCGGCGCGCACCCGGTATGGAAGGGCATGGCGTACACCATCGACGACAAGACCTACGGGTATGAGGGACGGCCCACGACGGAGATGAGCTTCGCGGGCGGCGCGGTGCGGTTCGCGATAGGGCCCATCGGTGTGACGTATGAGGGAAAGCTGAGTACTGACGGAAAAACGATCGTGGGCCATTGGACGCAGGGTGGGCAGGCGCATCCGCTGGACCTGGTGCGGGCTGACGGCGATGCGGCGTGGGCGATTCCTGAAGAGAGCAAGGCGATGGCAAAGGATGCGGACCCGGACTGGGAGGTGGTGACGGTGAAGCCGGCCGATCCGAACGGAATGAACTCCGGGTTCCAGTTTCACGGCAGGGACGTCGAAGTGGAGCGCAAGCCGGTGGAGTTTATGCTGCTGATCGGCTTCGGCCTGCACAAGGACCAGATCGTGAATCTGCCGGACTGGGCGCGAAGCGAGGTGTGGGATGCGAAGGGTTTCGCGGACGTGCCGGGACAGCCGAGCGCGAAGCAGTTCCAGGGCATGATACGCAAGCTGTTGGTGGAGCGGTTCGGGCGAAATACCACATGGAACAGCGCGAGCTCTCAGTGTATGAGCTGACGGTGGCGAAGGGCGGCCCGAAGATGGCGCCGAGCGCCGGCGATCCGAATGGGATCCCAAGTGAAAACGACAATGGGAACGGCGTCGAGGTGACAATGCACGCGGAGAACATGAAGATGGGCGAACTGGCGGTGGTGCTCGATTTCTTCATGAACCGGCCGGTGGTGGACAAGACAGGATTGACGGGGCGATACGATTTTCAGCTGAAGTGGACGACGGACGAATCGAAGGCGCCGGTGGATGGCAGCGCTCCGCCAACGATCTTTACCGCGGTGCAGGAGCAACTGGGATTGAAGCTGGAAGCGGTGAGGACGGCAACAGATGTGATGGTGATCGACAAAGTGGAGCGGCCGGGGGCGAATTAGCGTAGGGACTCGGGACTCGGGACTCGGGACTGTGAACGACTTTCGACGCCAGAGCGTAGAAGCTGAATATGCGGATGCAGATGAAGAGAGAACGAGTGGTGCGGTGCGGGTGGGTGATCGCGTTGACAATGGCTGCTGCAAGCGCAGGCGTGCAATTGCAGGCGCAGACGGCTGCGGCGGGCGCGGGCGATCTGACGGGGAGCTGGCAAGGGACGGCGGAGGCGGCGCCGAATTCCGGCGGCAAGGGGCACCGGATCGTGCTGAAGGTGCAGAAGACCGGCGAGGGGGGAAAACCGGCGTGGCACGGCGTGATGTATGACCTGGATGGCGACGATCCTTCGCAGGGCCGGAGCACGGGGCAGATGAGTTTTGACGGTGGTGCGGTGCGATTCACGGTGCCGGGGAAGGATGTGACCTACGAAGGCAAGGTGAGCGCGGATGGGCGGTCGATTGCCGGGCAGGTGACGCAGAATGGGCAGCAGCGCGCGCTGACGCTGGCGCGGGCGGAGGGTGACGCGGCGTGGGAGATTCCCGCGGAAGACCAAGCGATGGCAAAGGATGCGGACCCGGACTGGGAGGTGGTGACGGTGCGGCCGGGCGATCCGAATGGGCGCAATGCGGGGTTCCATCTGGAGGGGCGGCAGGTCTTTGTGGAGCGGAAGACGGTGATGGACATGCTGCTGGTGGGCTACGAGATGCACAAGAAGCAGATTGCGAACGAGCCGGACTGGGCGCATACCGAGATATGGGACGTGAAGGGGATTCCGGATACGCCGGGCAAGCCGAGTCTGCGGCAACTGCAGAGCCTTGTGCGGAAGGCGCTGGTGGAGCGGTTCGGGCTGGTAACGCACACAGAGCAGCGGGAGATGGAGGTGTTCGCCCTGACGGTGGCGAAGGGCGGACACAAGATGACGCCGAGCGCGGGCGATCCCAATGGATTGCCGAACGAGAATGACAACGGCGGCACGATCGTGAACATGCGAGTGGAGAACATGTCCATGAAAGAGTTTGCGCTGCTGATGAAGTTCTTTACGGACAAGCCGGTGGTGGACCAGACGGGGCTGAGCGGGCGGTTCGATTTCCAGATGAGGTGGACGGCGGACGAGTCGCGCGCGCCGACGGATGGGACAGCGCCGCCGAGCTTGTTTACCGCGATCCAGGAACAACTTGGGTTGAAGCTGGAGCCTGTGAAGGCGAAGACGGACGTGCTGGTGATCGACAAACTGGAGAAGCCGGGGGCGAATTAGGGCGAGGTTCGAGGTTCAGGGTTCGAGGTTCGAGGGAAGACAAATGCGGGGATTCTTCGCCTGCGGCTCAGAATGACAGAGCAAAAAGCGTCACAATAGAGGGATGAGCGAAGAGAAGCGGCCGGGGTTTGAGTTTGCGGGTGTGGCGGAGGGGATTGCGCGGGAGGCGGGTGCGCTGCTGCGCGAGTTTTATGCCAAAGGTGTAGCGACCGAGTACAAGGGCGACGTCGACCTGGTTACGGAGGCTGATCGCGCGAGCGAGAAGCTGATCCGCGAGGGGCTGGCGAAGGCGTTTCCGGGGCACGGGATCTTCGGCGAAGAAGGCACGCGGGACCAGATGGAGAGCGAGTTCCGCTGGTATGTGGATCCGCTGGATGGGACGACGAACTTCGCGCATGGGTTTCCGGCGTTCTGCGTGGTGCTGGGGCTGGAGAAAAGACAGAAGCAGATCCCGTTCGACTCGGCTTGGCCTCGCTCAGGGCAGGCTCTTCGCTCCGCTCAGGAGGGCAATGTTGAAGAGGATGGCGAACTCACGGCGGGCGTGATCTATGACCCGCTGCGCGACGAGATGTTTGTGGCGGAGCGGGGCCAGGGCGCTTGGCTGAATGGGCGCGCGATCCACGTGTCGAAGACGGCGAGCTTGCAGGAGGCGCTGACGGCGACGGGTTTCCCGAGCCACAAGCGGCATGTGAGCCCGAACATTCACTTCTACCAGGAGTTCACGCTGCGGTCGCATGGGGTGCGACGCGCGGGAAGCGCAGCGCTGGACCTGGCGTACGTGGCGTGCGGAAGGCTGGATGGCTTCTGGGAGTTTCACCTGAATCCGTGGGACACCAGCGCGGGCGTGCTGCTGGTGGAGGAGGCGGGCGGGAGTGTCACGCGGATGGATGGAAGCAAATTCCGGCTGGATTCGCAGGAGGTGCTGGCGACGAACGGGAAGATCGCGGGCGAGATGCAGCACCTGTTCGCGGAGATGTTTGCGGGGCGCGGGCTGGGGGCGATCCCGACGCCGGCGGAGTTTGCGGCGCGACGGAAGGCAAAGGCTTAGCGCGTACTAAAGACAAAGCAACCACGGATTTACGTGGATGAACGCGGATCAAGAATAGAAAAGCAAAGCTGCTTGAGCTGTAAGCTGACAGCTTTAAGCTCACAGCTTGATGCGGAGGGTTGGTGCGGGCGAGGCGGACGGTGCGGGTGTTTGTGTTCGATGAAGCGGGCAGGGTGCTGCTGATCCGCTGTGCGATGGTGCTGAAGAGCAGTGAGGATTTTGTGTTCTGGGTGACGCCGGGCGGGGAGATTGAGCCGGGTGAGGAGCCGCACGATGCCGCGGTGCGGGAGCTGCGGGAAGAGCTTGGGCTGGAGCTTGAGGTGCGCGGGCCGCTGTATACGGAGGCGAATCAGTTTGAGTTGGCGGGCGAGATGCGCGACAACCTTGACCACTGGTTTCTGGCGCGTTGCGCGGCGGATGCGCCGAAGATGAAGGGCGTGACCGAGGAAGAGCTCGCAATGATGCAGGAGATGCGGTGGTGGACGGCGGGTGAGGCGGAAGCGGCGCTTGCCGTGGGAGTGAAGGTGTTTCCGGTGGACCTGGGGTCGCGGATGCGGGAGTTTGGAAGAGCGACCGCGGATTGACGCGGATGAGCGTGGATCAGCTACAAAAGCGAAATACGGAGATTCTGGAGCTTCGCTCCAGAATGACGAG
>DATNAU010000160.1:0-12173 GCA_035572415.1 Acidobacteriaceae bacterium | reverse complement strand
AATAATGCAAGCTGGACGGGTACCGGCGACGCGCTGGATGTGACGGAAGAAGAGTACGACAAGACCTTCGACGCCACGGTGAAAAGTGTGTTCTTCGCGTCGCAGGCAGCCGGACGCGTGATGCTGGCGCAGGGCGGCGGGCGGATTATCCACATCGGCTCAAACTTCGGAGAGATTGCATTCAAGAAGCGCGCGGTCTACGCGGCTGCAAAAGCCGCCGTCCACCACATGGCGAAGGCGTTGTCGCTCGAGTGGGCGGCAGGCGGCGTTCTGGTGAACACGGTGGCACCGTGCATTACGGAGACGGAGTCGCGCAAGAACATTTTGGAGCGTCCGGGATATAAAGAATGGGCGACGCAGCAGATGATCCCGAGGGGACGCTGGAACCAGCCCGAGGACCTCGTGGGCGCAGTCCTCTTTCTCGCGAGCGATTTTGCGGATATGATCGTCGGCCACACGCTGATGGTCGACGGCGGGTGGACGATCCAGTAACGAGGATTCATTGAGGACGGGCAGATGAGGCTCAAGGGCAAGGTTGCGGTGGTAACGGGGGCCGGGCAGGGAATCGGCCGCGGGATCGCGGAGGTCTTCGCGAGAGAAGGCGCTGATGTAGTCGTCAACGATCTGTCGCTCGATGCGCGCACCGAAGAGGTTGCGGGCAACATCCGCAGACTGGGACGGCGTGCGCTTGCCATCCAGGGAGACGTGTCCAAGCGTGCCGACCTGGAACGCATCTTCGACGAGGCGTGGCAGCAGCTCGGACCGGTGGACATCCTCGTCAACAATGCCGGCATCGAGACTATCGTTCCGTTTACCGATCTCACGGATCAGCAGTGGGAGGACGTGGTCCACGTGAACCTGAAGGGCGGCTGGATGGCCGCGCAGATCCTGTGTAAGCGGTTGATCGCGGAGAAGCGCAAGGGCTCCATCGTCAACATCGGGTCCATTCAGGCGGGTCGCGTGCTGCCCGGACGAACCCACTACGCGCCCAGCAAGCTGGCGATCGAGGCCTTGACGCGCAATATGTCGGCCGAGGTCGGACCGCACGGCATCCGCGTGAACTGCGTGCATCCCGGGCTGATCGATACGCCGATGACAAGCTGGGTGATGAACGACCCGGAGATTCTCCCCCATGTGGTTGGGCAGATCTCGCTGGGACGGACGGGCAAGCCGTGCGATATCGGCAAGGCAGTGGCTTTCCTGGCCTCCGATGAGGCCGACTACATCACGGGCCAATCGCTGTACGTGGACGGCGGCTGGGTGGGCAAATAGCAGGCAAAAAGAAACGGCGCCAACCGAAATGGTTGACGCCCGAATCCCGGAAATGCGATCGGTTAGCGCTTTGTGGACGCCTCCGGCAGGGCGAAGACGTAGTAGCCCTGTCCTCTGCTGTCCGCAACGCGCCTCTGCATCGGTCCGCCGGCTGCGGGGTCCTGCTCATCTCCCAGCTCGCCGAGCCGGTCTGTGTTGGGACGCGCGCTGATGGCGATATATTCCCGGCCATTGACTTCATACACGGTGGGAATTCCCTCCGGGGAGACCGGCATTTTGAGGCCTGCGATCTGCTTGCCGGTGTCCTTGTCGTAGATGTGCAGCGTCTCGTCGGACTTGGTGGGCACGATAACCAGTCCGCCCGCGGTCACAACGTCTCCGCCGCGCGGCCAGAAGCTGCCGGTGCCGGTAATGCCTTTGGCTGCGAGGAAATCGACATCGCCGATCGGTATCTGCCACTTGATGGTGCCGGCGGTGACATCGTAGGCGGTCAGAGTGGACCACGGAGGACTGATCGCCGGAAGCCCTTCCTTGGAGTTCATGTAGCCGTAGCCGGTCCAGTAACGGGTGCCGGCCGGCGCGATCCGCGAGGTGGTAGGCGGAGGCGCGAGAAAGCGGGCCAGCATGTCCGGAGCTAGTGTGGCTTTTTCCGGAGCGGTCAGATAGGCGATGATCTTCTCGATGTCGGCATCCGTCATGTCCGGAATCGCGGGCATGGGAGGAATGCCGTCATGGATCGCCTGATGCACGCGCTGCGGGCCGCTGCGCTGAATCACGCCCACCAGACTGGGAATGGCAGGCGGCTGGCCTTTGAGGTTTGCCTGGTGGCATAGCTGGCAGCGCTGCGCATACAGCACCTCGCCCTGATTCTCCGCCGAGCCCTGGATGGTGCGACGCGGCTGCTGAATTTCCAGGTGCAGCAGCGACGGCGCGTCCTTGGACATGACGTAGAACGTCCTGGTCTCAGGATCCATGGCCGTGGTTCCCCAGTTCGCTCCACCGTTGTTTCCGGGGGTCTCCATCGTGGTCTGGAGTGAAGGCGGCGTGTAGATGCCTTCGTTATGGGACGCCAGGACCTGCTGCTTGATCTCCTCGCGCTCCTTGGGATCGGCGATGTACGGATCGACCATGTCCGCAGTGAACTTCTGCCGGGCGAAGGGCGGAACGTGAGTGGGGAAGGGCTGTGTCGGCCAGCTCTGCTCTCCGGGGAGGTCGCTCTTGGGAACGGCGCGCTCTTCGATGGGCCAGATCGGCTTGCCGTTGGTACGGTCCAGAATCCAGACGAAGCCGTTCTTGCCGGCCTCCACCACAACATCGACGGGCTTGCCGTCATGTTGGATCGTCATCAGCTTGGGGCCGCTCTCGAGGTCATAATCCCACAGGTCGTGGTGCGTGGCCTGGAAGTGCCAGAGATATTTGCCGGTGCGCGCGTCCAGCGCAAGCAGGCAATTGGCAAACAGGTTTGCTCCATGGCGGTCCGCGCCGTAGAAGTCATAGGTGGAGGAACCGAGGGCAAAATACGCGATGCCGCGCTTCTCATCGATGGAGAAATCGCCCCAGTCGTTAGTGCCGCCTGCATACTTGTAGGCATCGGGCGGCCAGGTGTCGTAGCCCATCTCGCCGGGATGCGGCACGGTGTGGAACTGCCAGACAAGCTTGCCGGTGACGACATCATAGGCGCGGATGTCTCCCGGGGGCGACTCATACTCTTCGCCGGTTGCTGAACCTTCGATGATGAGGTTCTCAAAGACTCTTCCGGGCGTACCCGACTCGATCTGGCGCACCGAGGCGAGAGGACGGCCGAGTCCTTCGCGGAGGTCGACCGCGCCGGCATTGCCGAAGCTGGTGATCAGCTTGCCTGTCTTCGCGTCCAGCGCATAGAGCTGGTTGTTTGCCGCGAAGAAGACCCGGCGGTCGGAGCGGTCCTTGCTCTCCCAATAGCTCATGCCGCGGTGCGAGACGGCGCGGGGATTGGCGGTGTCGTAGACCCAGACCTCTTTGCCCGTGGTCGCATCGAGCGCGACGACGTTATTGTTCTTGCCCCACACGAACATCACGCCGTCCACCACCAGCGGATTCGATCCGTAGCGGAAGCCGTTGCCGCCTGACGGGTAGAACCACACCTGCTGGAGTTTGGCTGCATTGCTGCGGTTCACCTGCTTCAACGGCGAGTACTGGTCATCGCCGTTGGCGCCGCCGTACGTGCTCCAGTTCACGAAGGCGGGCGCCTTCTCCGCCGCGTTTACCGTTATCGACGAGCGCTTCTCATGTGCAGCCACGGCGCCGCAAAGCAGGAGCGCTCCGGCCGCCGCGCATGTCTTCCAGTATCGTCGTTGCATCGATCTCCCCTTAGTCCTGGTCATTTCTGGGCAATCAAGCTGAAGCAGGCAGCTCCCAACCTTTGCGTCGCGGCCGCGTAAACATTGCATTCGCACTCTCGGAACCTAGAAACTTCTGTTGTTTTGCGTCGAATCGCAGCACCGTTCCGTGGTGCGCGATCGCGATATTGCCCAGCAGGCAAAGCTCTGTAATGTGCCCGCCATATTCCCAGTTGCACGACGGCTGTTTGCCGTTCTTTGCGGCGTCGATCCATTCCCCCCAATGACTGGAGGGTCGCTGTATGTACTTTGAGGGTCGAACAAAATCACCATCCAGCTCCGCGGGCAGCAGCCACACCTGTTTCCGCTCTCCTGGCTTGCTGCTGTATACGGGGCCATAAACAAGGACGCCTTTGCTGCCATAAAAGACTCCGCCGCCGGTGGGAAGAGAGGTGTCCTTCCTCCAGCCCGGCGGCGCCGGCGGCGTATCGTAGCCCCACCACTTGACGGTTACGGGGGTCCGCGAACCTTTGGCGGCAAAGCGATACGTCACATGCGAGTAGCGGGCGAACATCTGCCTGGCAGTTTCGCCGGAGAAGCCGGGATCCGCGTGGCCTTCAATCGTTTCGGGGTAATCCAAATCGAGCGCCCAGACTACGGGATCAAGGAAGTGCGGGCCATGATCGCCCAGAATTCCGGTGCCGAAGTCCTGCCAGTTCCGCCAGCGCATGGGCACATACATCGGGTTATAAGCGCGTTTTGGGGCCGGACCGAGGAACAAATCCCACTTCACGTCGGCTGGGACCGCGATTTCATCGTGGATATGGTCCACGTCCGAGTAAGCATTGAGGTATCGCGCACCGGCCTCCCAGTCCGATTGATACACATCGACGCGCTCAACAGTTCCAATCGCGCCGGCCCTGATCCATTCGACGATCAGCCGCACGTCTTCGGAAGCGTGTCCGACAATGCCGGTCTGGGTCGCTTGCTTCGGATACGCGCGCGCCGAAGCCTTCATCGCGCGGACTTCCTCCATCGTCGCGGCCAACGGCTTTTCGCAGTAGGTGTGCTTGCCCATCTTCATCGCCGTCAGGGCTGCCTGCGCATGCATGTGGTCGGCGCCGCAGACGACAACGGCATCGATGCTCTTGTCCATCTGCTCCAGCATCACCCGCCAGTCGTCGAAACGTTTCGCGTTCGGATGCTGGGCGGCGACCTCACTGGCCCGCGTGAAGCGTCCGGGCAACTGGCTGGCGTCGCGCCAGTCCACGTCGCATACCGCCACGATGTTTTCGCTGGCGAGTTGCGTCAGGTTCTGGGCGCCATAGTTGCCGATGCCAATAAATGCGATGTTGACCTTGTCGTTCGCGGAGAGCCGGAATCCCCACGCCCGGGCAGCGCTGAGGCCAGCCATGGCAGCAGCGCAGGCCAGCGCCTGGCGTCGAGTGATCTGGTTTGCGGCGTCCAAATTCAAGGCCTGTCGGGCTGCAAACGCCCGTTGCGTGATACGCAACACATGTTGCATATTACGGTGCTGAATAGTAGCAATCGCAGATTGCGACCGTCAAGACATCCGCACGCATTCAGCGCTGCAACTGCGCGAGGATACCTTGTGCCTGTCGCGCGATCTCGGGATCGGCTGCCTCCGCAGCCGCGGTCAGGTGCGGGACCGCTTCGTCGATATGACCCTGCTGGAGAAGGATAGCGCCGAGTGCGAGGTTGGCATCAGGCCGCGATGGGTTGATTTGTAGCGCGCGGCCGTATGCCGCGGCGGCATCCTGCGCGCGGCCCTGTGCATTGCGCAGATCGGCGAGATCGACCCAGACCTGCGGGTTGCCCGGCGTCTCTGTGGCGGCGGCTTCGAATTCCAGACCGGCTTCGTCCGCACGTTTGGTGAGGATCAGCAGGAGGCCCAACCCGTGATGCGCGTCCGCATATTGCGGATTGAGCGCGAGCGCGCGGCGGAACTGAAACTCGGCCTCGCGAAATTCCTGTTTGCCTGCGAGCAGGTTTGCGAGGTTGTTGTGCGGATCCGGCAACAGCGGTTCAAGCCGGATGGCCTCACGGAAGTTCTCTTCCGCATGCTGCGCGTCGCCGGACTGAACGCCGCAGAGTCCCAGCAGATTCCTCGCCTGTCCATTTTCCGGATTCACGGCCAGCGCCTTCGCCAGGGCGTTCTGGGCATCCGAAAGCTTGCCCTGCCTCAGGTATGTATTGCCAAGGTTCAGGAGGAAGCGGTCGTCGTCGCTGTATCGCTTCGCGCCGCGCGCGAGGAAGGGAATCGCTTCGTCCGTGCGGTTCGCCGCGAGGAGCGCAGTCGCCGATCCATCGAGCGCGTCGTAATCGTCCGTCCTGCGATTCAGCGCGTCCTGAAATGCCTTCAGCGCCGCATCCGTCTGGCCCGCCTGGGCGTATGCTTTTCCGAGCGCGATATACGGTTCAGGCCAGTTTGGGTGCTCTCGATCGAGGACCGCGCGCAAATTGCCGATGCCATCCACCCCGGCGTCGTTTACCTGAGCGACCGCGAGATACAGGTCAGCATCTTTCGCTGTGAGCTGTCTGGGGTAGTACGGTTCGACCTTGGTGCGGTCCTGTGGCGAGACCTTCTCCGGGATCGGGGCGAGCAGATCGCCGGGAGGAAGGTATCGCTGGATCCGGTGGTCCGTCAGGAGGATGTGAACGGCAGCCTCCGGGCGCCGCTTGGGCATGTGGCAGGTGAGGCAATTGCTGCCCGCCTTCATCGTTACTGCCTTGTGCGCGGCATCGTGGGCGATGTCCCTGGTTGCGGCGTGGCACTGCTGGCAGACCTCGATGTAGTGCTGTGTCGCCGCGGGCCCGTGCGGAACATCGTGAGGATCGTGGCAGGTCAGGCAGGTCATCTGTGTCTTCTGGAAGCACTCGGAGCGGGGAAGCTGGTAGGAGGCGTGAGCGGTTTCGAAGTCCGAGGCTTTCGGGTCCTTCGGCCGCTCGAAATAAATCCTGTAATCTCCGAGGGGCTGGCCGGGCCGGTAGGAGTTCAGATCGCGGGTGTAGTTGCGGATCGAGTTCGGCAGATGATGCGCGCTCGTCTCCAGATGGCACTCCGCGCAGACTTCGAGCTGGCGCTCACGGCCAAGAGTGCCGGGGTTCACGATCGCCTTGCGGATCGCTTCGTCGCCAGCTTTTGACCGAGCCGCCTTGATGTGCGCGGCGCCCGGACCGTGGCAGCGCTGGCAGTCGATGCCCTCCGGCAGCGTCGCCGGTAGCACTTGTTCATCGTCCTGCGTCTTGCGATCGTTCGCCAGAGGATAGGCGGTGTGGCAGAAGATGCAGTCCGCATTGACGGTGCCGTGCATGTCCGGCTGATCGGGACGGTCAAACCCGGGACTCATATTCCAGTAGCCGCCCTTCTCGGCATACCAACTGATCGGCAACTGGACGAGCTTCCCCTGCGCGGTGCGGTGCAGATACGCGCGGCCATGATTGCCGGAGCCGATCACATAGTCGATCTGCTCCTCCAGCACGTTCGTCTCTTTGCCATCGAATCCGACGGATGAGCGGCGCTGAAAAAACTTTCCATCGCGCTCGATCATCGTGTACGTCAGTCCGGAGGCCTTATGCACGAATCGATTGGCGCGCTTGAAATCTTCCATCATCGACTGTTCGCTGGGCCGATGAAAGGTTCGCGCCATTCCAGTGTGCTGGTACGTCGCGGCAACATCGGCGTGGCACTCGTTGCAGGCAGCAGAATCGAGATAGCCTTCACGTCGCAGGTCCGCGCGCGGCGGAGGGGCGGAGTTTGCCGCGGAGTTCGGACGAGGGTGCAACTGCCAGAATGCAGACCCGGCCACAACCATTGCCGCAGCCGCAATGGCGATGATCCACCAACGTCTTTGCGATTTGGAAGCTGACGGTTCGCGCGCGGCGGCCGATTTTTTTGAGACTTTGCCCATCAACTTGTCGCGGGTTCAGATGATCGGCATTCCATCCGACCGAAAGCTAAAAGCGAATCGAAATTGTACCGCACGTTATTTGCACCGTGGCGGCGCTGTTGGCAAACAATATTTTTCAGGCGATATCAGAAAATTGCGTCATCACGGACAAGTCTGTAGTGTCACTAATTGAGTGGGGGAGTGCGGCAGGTTTGCCGACCGCACCGTCAAAAACTGCTCCACACAGACCTCAGGGAGATACTGTGTTTCGTTTAGCCGCCTTCATCGTTGTTATCGCCGCTACCGCCGGCCTTTCCGGCTGCCGGCAGGACATGCAGGACCAGCCGCGCATGTTCCCCCAGCGCGGAACGGCTTTCTTCGCCGACGGCCGCAGCGTGAGGCTGCAGTTGGCGAATACAATTGCGCGCGGACAACTGCGCGAGAACTCCTACTTCTACACCGGCCTCGAAAACGGCAAGGAGGGCACCGCGATGCCTTTCCCTGCAACGATGGAGGTGCTCGAACGCGGCCAGGAGCGCTTCAACGTATATTGCTCGCCCTGCCACTCGCGCGTGGGCAACGGCGAGGGAAGGATCGTCGAGCGCGGATACTATCAGGCGGCGAACTTCCATTCGCTGCGGCTGCGCGAGGCGCCCGCCGGACATTTCTTCAACGTGATCACGCACGGCTTCGGGGCGATGCCCGACTATCATGCCGAACTGGCCCCGGCGGACCGCTGGGCCGTGGTGGCATACATCCGAGCGCTGCAACTGAGCCAGAACGCAACCGATGCAGATGCTGCGCCCGGCGCGCACATCGTGAGTCTGGCGGAGGTCGCGGATAAAGAGGGATTGCCGTCATCGTTCACCGAGGAAGACTGGCTGCATCCGGCGAAACCGTCGACAATCCCTGCCCCTGCTGTGAGCTCGCAAGCGGCAACCGCGCCGGCTCCGGCCCTGAGTGCGTCGCTGAGTTCGCCGAAGCCGCAGTCACAGGATGGTGCGGCCCGCCAGAGCGGGGCGAAGTCCGAAGAGAAATCGTCACAAGCGGAACAGAAGGCTGGGGGCGGAGAACAGCCTCCAGCCGCGGCGCCAGCGGAGACCGCCGGAGATGCCGCTGCCGGCAAGGAGCTTTATACGCAGAACTGCCAGATCTGCCACCAGGCGAACCGGCAGGGGATTCCGCCGCTGATCCCATCCCTGGACGGTGTTGTAGCGAAGGTAGGAATTCCCAAAATACGTCAGACCGTCACGAACGGCGTTCCAACAGCGAAGCCGCCGATGCCGTCCTTCGGCAGCAAGTTCTCTGCGGCGGACATCGACAACATCATCGCGTTTCTAAAGACCAAGCCCTAGGGAAGGTCTGATTAAGTATGAGACGACTGAACAGAAACGCAGATTCCCTTCGGGAATGACAAACAAAAAAGCCTCGGCGGCCTGAGGCGGCACTTGATCAGACTTTCCCTAGTACGCCGCAGGGCAAGAATGCGAGAGCTCAACGCAAGCCATCGCAGGACGGCGTGTTTGTGTCGATCCGCTCCGCGCCGTGGTAGATGTTGAAGCTGTCTTCGCGCAGGAATCCGGTCAGGATGACGTCGAATTGGCGGGCGATGGCTACGGCAAGACTGGACGGAGCACCGACACACGCCACCATGGGAATACCAGCCATGACCGCCTTCTGCAGAAGTTCAAAGCTGGCGCGGCCGGAGAGCAGCAATAAACGGTGATGAAGAGGAGTGCGGTCGGCGAGCCATTCGTTGCCTATCAGCTTGTCCACTGCATTGTGCCGTCCGACATCTTCGCGGACGCTGCATAAATTGCCAGCGACGTCGAACAGCGCAGCGGCGTGCAGGCCTCCGGTCCGGTTGAAGAGCGTCTGCTGCCGGCGCAACCGTTCCGGCAGGCTTCGCAGCGTGTCTTCACGGATCCGGAAATGGTTGGATCGACGCGGAGGGCACGCTGTTTGTAAAGCCAGCAAAGATGCTTTACCGCAGACGCCGCAGCTTGAAGTGACGTAGAAGTTCCGTTCAAGCGAGGTGGCTTTGACCACAACAGCCTCCGTCAGTTCGACGCGCACGACATTCTGCGCGGTGTGCGTGATGGCTTTGATGTCTCCGGAGTCGGTGACAACGCCCTCCGTCATGAGAAAGCCAGCCGCGAGTTCGTCATCGTGGCCCGGCGTCCTCATGGTGACGGAAATTGGCTTCGTCGCGCGATCTACGGGAGGCCCATACTCCAACTGAATCTCCAGCGGCTCCTCCACTGCGAGAAAGTCTTCTGCGGAGATTTCCCTCCCGCCTTCCCGGCGAACGATGGCTGCGTGCTGCACCCCACGACGAACACCGGCATCCTCATCCCGCGGCAGCATTGGCGCAATTTGGGCCATGCGCAGTATCATCGCAGCAATTTCATGGCGAAGTACAACCCATGGCTCAACTCGGAGCGCGCTGCCGGCAAGACGGTCACGCTGGAGATCGACGGCGCTTCGGTGCAAGCCGACGAAGGGTCTCTGCTGGTTGATGCGATCCAGCGGACCGGCAGGAAGCTGCCTCAGGTCTGCTACCACCAGCAGCTCGGGCCGATCGAAACATGCGACACGTGCATGGTGGCCGTAGATGGCGGGCTGGTTCGCACGTGTTCCACCGCGGTTGCGGCCGGAATGCGCGTCCAGACTGAGGGCGAGAGCGTCGACATCGCCCAGCGCGAGGCCTTCGATCGAATCCTTCAGAATCACGAGCTCTATTGCACGGTCTGCGACAACAACAACCAGAACTGCACGGTCCACAACACCACCGCCGACCTTGCGGTTGCGCATCGAAACCGGCCGTTTGTCGCAAAGCCGTACGCGGTGGACCTGTCGAACCCGTTCTATCGCTACGATCCGGATCAGTGCATCCTTTGCGCGCGATGCGTCGAGGCCTGCCAGAACGTGCAGGTGAACGAGACGCTCACCATCGACTGGGAAGCGGAACATCCGCGCGTGCTGTGGGACGGCGGCGAGCAGATCGCCGGATCGAGCTGTGTCTCGTGCGGCCATTGCGTGACGGTATGCCCATGCAACGCCCTGATGGAGAAATCCATGCTGGGCCGGGCAGGCTATTTCACCCATCTTGCGCCGAAGACCCTGGACGACATGATCGAAGCAGTCAAGCAGATCGAGCCGGAGATGGGTTTCGGCCCGATTCTCGCGCTCTCGGAGATGGAAGCCGACATACGCGAGCAGCGTATCAAGAAAACGAAGACCGTATGCACGTATTGCGGCGTCGGCTGCAGCTTCGATGTGTGGACGCGGGACCGGAACATTCTGAAGATTGAGCCCGGGCCGGGGCCGGCGAACGGAATCTCCACCTGCATCAAGGGGAAATTTGCGTGGGAC
This sequence comes from Acidobacteriaceae bacterium, assembly GCA_035572415.1. Classification (GTDB taxonomy): domain Bacteria; phylum Acidobacteriota; class Terriglobia; order Terriglobales; family Acidobacteriaceae; genus Edaphobacter. The sequence continues at coordinate 1,297 of DATNAU010000160.1, read as the reverse complement.
TATGTGAACTCTCCGGACCGCCTCACCCGGCCGCTTATCCGCAAGGGCGACAGCTTCGCAGAGAGCTCGTGGGATGAGGCGCTGGACCTGATTGCGAAGCGCTTCACAGAGATCAAAAACGAATTCGGGCCGGATGCTCTCGCCTTCATCGCTTCCTCAAAATGCACCAATGAGGAGAGCTACTTGATGCAGAAGCTGGCGCGCGCGGTGATCGGGACGAACAACGTTGATAACTGTTCGCGATACTGCCAGGCTCCGGCGACCATGGGGCTAATGCGCACAGTGGGGTACGGCGGCGACGCGGGCTCGATCGCAGATATCGAACGAGCCGGTCTGGTGATCATTGTCGGCTCGAACACAGCGGAGAGCCATCCTGTGCTGGCCACACGCGTCAAGCGGTCGCACAAGCTTCGCGGGCAGCGGCTGATCGTTGCTGATCTGCGAAAGCACGAAATGGCGGAACGCGCCGATCTCTTCATCCGGCCCAATCCATCTACGGATGCGGTCTGGCTTAGCGCGATCGCGCGGTACCTGATCGACAACGGCCTCGCAAAGATGGATTTCGTCGATCGATGGGTGAATGGCTTCGAGGAGTACAGGCGCGCGCTCGATCCCTTCACGCTCGACTTTGCTGAGCGCGTCTCCGGCATCGCGCGCGAGAATCTGATCGCGATCGCGCAGGAGATTGTGAAGGCAGATGGCACGTGCATTCTTTGGGCGATGGGAGTGACCCAGCACTGCGGCGGCTCGGACACCTCAACGGCTATTTCCAATCTGCTGCTGCTGACCGGCAACTACATGCGGCGCGGGGCCGGAGCTTATCCGCTGCGCGGGCATAACAATGTACAGGGGACGAGCGATTTCGGGTCGATGCCCAATGTCTATTCCGGCTACCAGAAGGTTGACGACGAGAAGGTGCGCGCTAAGTTCGAGGCTGCGTGGGGAGTCACGCTGCCCACGAAGGCAGGCCTCGATAACCACCAGATGATCGACGCGATTCACACGGGCGAGCTGAAGAGCCTGTACATCAAAGGCGAAGACACCATCACCTCGGATGCGAACTCGAATGATGTGGAGAAAGCTTTGCGCAAGGTTCCATTCCTCATCATTCAGGATGTGAACTTCTCAGAGACGGCGCGCTTTGCCGATGTCGTGCTGCCTGCATCGCCTTCCCTGGAGAAGGAAGGCACGTTCACCAACACGGAGCGTCGTATCCAGCGCCTGTATCGCGCATTTTCGCCGTTGGGCGAATCGAAACCGGATTGGGAGATCATCCAGTTGATTGCGAACCGCCTGG
>DATNAU010000159.1:0-26885 GCA_035572415.1 Acidobacteriaceae bacterium | reverse complement strand
TCGCGCTACAGCCCAATCAGATTCTCATCAGTGCAACCAAGGGGCTGGAAGAGGCCAGCCTTCTTCGCATGTCGCAGGTGATTGCGTCGCTTTCCGACAATCCATGCTGCGTCCTGAGCGGACCGTCGTTTGCAGCAGAGGTTGCCGCCGGTATCCCCACGGCAATCGTTGCGGCGTCGGCTGTGCCCGGCGTAGCGCAGCGCGTACAGAAGGAGTTCAGCTCACCTACGCTGCGGCTCTACACGAACGACGATGTCGCGGGCGTGGAGTTTGGGGGAGCACTCAAGAACGTCATCGCGCTGGCCGCCGGCGTGGTAAATGGCCTCGAACTTGGCCACAATGCGGCGGCGGCGCTGGTCACGCGCGGCATTGCAGAGATCACGCGGCTGGCGCTGGCCTGCGGCGGCAGGCCACAAACATTGTCTGGTCTTTCAGGTCTCGGCGATCTCGTACTGACCTGTACCGGCTCGCTCTCCCGCAACCGAACCGTGGGAACGGAGCTTGGCAAAGGACGTGCACTGCCTGACATCCTCGCGGGCCTGAATGGCAAAATTGCCGAGGGTGTGCGCAGCACGACGGCTGCACTCGGGCTGGCCGCACGTTATGGTGTGGAGATGCCGATCACCGAACAGATGGAGGCCATCCTGCACCGCGGCAAGAGTCCGAAAGAGGCGATTCGCGAGCTGATGGCGCGACCGGGCCGCGACGAGTAGAGGCGGCCCGACAGCAGGAGCGCTGCATCTAACTGCGCATGTACCGGATCGAAGGACCCGAGGATGGTGGCAAGTGGCCCAAGGGGCCGAACTTCCTGCTGGTTGTGGCGCTGTTTGGGGTAACCATCCTGGTATGCTTCGGCCTGGCGTATCTGCTAATACCGCACTTCGCGGCACTGATTCATCCGGTTCACCCAAACCATCATCCGACCTCTTGATTTGCGGCGTGTGATGTTGCAGTGGCACCGGCCAGTTGCGCGCCAGTGCGATTGATAGACTTGTCTCGTATGGCTTTTTCATTGTTTGGAAAGCGCGGGGCGGACGCTGAAAAAGAAGAAATCGCGCGCAAAGGCGGCGATGAGGCTCCGTTGACCGGCGAAAGCCGCGGCTTCTTCGACCGCATGCGGCAGGCGGTCACGCGCACCCGTGAGTCTTTTTCGGAATCGATCGGAAACGTCCTTGCGCTCACGCGCGAAGTGGACGAAACCTCGCTCGACGAGCTGGAGTTCGTGCTGCTGCGCGCGGACATCGGCGGAACGACCGCTCGAACCATCATCGAGAACCTGCGGCAGCGCGCGCTGCGCCACGGCATCGAGAGCGGGGAAGAGCTGAAGCGGCTGCTCAAGCTGGAGTTGAAGCAGGTGCTGGACAACGTCTCGACTCCGGAAGTCAAACCTGCCGGGAAGCCCGAACTGGTGATGATGGTCGGCGTCAACGGCACAGGCAAGACGACAACCACCGGCAAACTCGCTGCGCTTTGGCGCGCGCAGGGCAGAAGCGTGCTGCTATGCGCTGCGGATACCTTCCGCGCCGCTGCCATCGAGCAGCTTGAGGTATGGGCTGCGCGCAGCGAAGTGCCGGTGATCAAGACCAAAACGGGCGGTGATCCGTCGGCTGCGCTGTTCGATGCCTGCGCTGCTGCCAAGGCGCGCGGGACAGAGATTCTGATCGTCGACACAGCGGGGCGGCTGCACACGAAGAGCGACTTGATGAAGGAGCTCGACAAGATGCGCCGCACGGCGGAAAAGCAGGTCCCCGGCGCGCCGCAGCAGACGCTGCTGGTGATGGATGCAACCACGGGGCAGAATGGTCTTGAACAGGCGCGTCTGTTTACTGAAGCCGCGCGCGTGACGGGCATCGTGCTGACGAAGCTCGACGGCACCGCGAAGGGCGGCATTGTGCTCGCGATCGCGACCGAGTTGAAGCTGCCGGTCAAATACGTCGGCGTAGGCGAAAAGATGGAAGACATTCTTCCCTTCGACAGCGATGCGTTTGTCGAGTCGATGGTGCGTTAGGGAACAGCTTCGAGGTTCAGGGTTCGAGGTTCGAACGTGGAACAGGACGAGCGATACATGCGGCGGGCGCTGGAACTGGCGCGAGCGAGCCTGGGTTTGGCCTCGCCGAACCCACAGGTGGGCTGCCTGATTGTGCGCACTGCTGTAGGTGCGGGTGAGGTGGTTGGTGAGGGCGCGCATCTCTACGATAAGTTCGATCACGCGGAGATCGCGGCGCTGAAGCAGGCGGGCGAACGGGCTCGTGGAGCTACAGCCTATGTGACTCTTGAGCCGTGTTGCCATCATGGGCGAACCGGACCATGTGCGGAGGCACTGGTGCGGGCTGGTGTGAAGCGAGTGGTGGCGGCGACCGCCGATCCGAACGCCCGTGTGAGCGGCAAGGGTTTCGCGAAGTTGCGCGACGCGGGAATCGAAGTGACCATGGGCGTGCTGGAACGAGAGGCGCGTGCGGTAAATGATCCATTTGCGCGCTGGGTGCGGAGCTGTCGCCCTTTGATGACGCTGAAGGCCGCCGTGTCGGCCGATGGGATGATTGCTCCGGCGAACCGCGAGAAGCGCCAGCCGGTGTGGATCACAGGCTTCGAAGCCAGAGAGCAGGTGCAGCAGCTGCGGCACGCGTCGGATGCGGTGCTGACAGGCATAGGTACGGTGCTGGCGGACGACCCCCTCCTGACGGACCGCAGCGGGCGCGAGAGGCGAAGGCCGCTTCTGCGCGTGGTGTTGGATTCGCACCTGAGGATTCCGCTCCATTCGAAAATTGTGAAGACGGCGCAGAACGATGTGCTGGTGGTTTGCGCCGCGGAAGCGGAGGAGGGCCGAGTCTGCGCGTTGGAAGCGGCGGGTGTTCCGGTGGTGCGGGTTGAGGGCCGGGATGGCCGGCTCGATCTAGCTGTGGTACTCGGCGTCCTGGGCGAGCGGAAGATTCTGAGCGTGCTGCTGGAGTGCGGGTCCGAGACGAATGCCGCATTTCTGGCAAGTGGGCTGGTGGACAAGGCCGTAATCTTCCGGTCGGCCGGGGTGCTGGGCGAGGATGGAGTGCCGTTCGCGCGTGGGTTTGGATCACCAGACAAGCTGCAGCAGCAGATGCGTGACGTAACGCGCGCGCGGTTTGGCGAGAACGAATGCGTCAGCGGCATGCTGCTCGACCCCTGGGAGGGCGTGAAGTAGTCTGTTGCTATGTTCACGGGAATCATTCAATTGACCGGCGAGGTGCTCTCCTTTCGTGCGGGCGATGGTGCGAGCACAGCGAGGCTCACGGTTGCCGTTCCGCGTGAGCTGGTCACAACGCTTAAGACCGGCGATAGCGTCGCGGTGAACGGCGTATGCCTGACGGCGCTGGCGATCGAGGCGGATGCGAAACCGCCGCGATTCTCTGCCGATCTTGCTTTGGAGACGATTGCTCGGACGACGCTGTCACGGGTGGCGGCCGGCGCGAAGGTGAACCTGGAACTGCCGACTCCCGCAGGCAGCCCCTTGGGCGGCCACGTGGTCCAGGGGCATGTGGACGGTGTAGGCACGTTGACTGCGCTGGAGCCGGCACGCGCGGGCAACGGGTCGGACTGGATCCTGCGGGTGCGATTGCCCGGTGAACTGATGCGGTACGTCGTTGAGAAAGGATCGATAACGATCGATGGGATCAGCCTGACGGTTGCGGGTGGCCAGGGCGAGGAGGTATGGATCGCAATCCTGCCGCATACCCACTCCTCCACCAATTTGCACACGCTGGCGGCCGGCAGTAACGTCAACATCGAAGTCGACGTGCTCGCGAAGTATGCGGAGAGCAGGGCAGCCGGCGAACTGAGCCTTCAAAAGCTCACGGTCGGGTACTTGCTCGCGAACGGGTACTGATTCCGCACCCACCCGTACACGAATTATTCGGCTCGCGATCTCAGCCGGCGACGGCGGCAGCGCCTGCCATGGTGGCGCGGTGTTCGCTGGCGACGGGGCGGGCCGGTTCGAGAACCTCGCGCACCTGAGAGAGGCCCCAGTCGAGGTCGGCCTTGTCGATGACCAGCGGTGGGGCGAGACGGATGACGTTGGCGTGGGTCTCCTTGCAGAGTAGGCCGCGGCGCATCAGCTCCTCGCAGTAGGGTCGCGCGGGACGGTCGAGTTCGATGCCGATGAAGAGACCCTTGCCGCGAATCTCCTTGATGTGCGGGCTGCGGATGCGCTTGATGAAGTCCATCGCATAGGCGCCGAGTTCGGCGGAGCGCTCGGAGAGTTTCTCGTCGATGATGACCCGCAGCGCGGCGCGGGCGACCGCGCAGGCCAGCGGATTGCCGCCGAAGGTCGAGCCGTGGTCGCCGGGATGGATCAGGCCGAGGACTGCGCGCGAGCTGAGCACGGCGGAGACGGGATAGAAACCACCGGCGAGGGCCTTGCCAACGATCAGCACGTCGGGCGTAATGCCCTCATGCATGTAAGCGAAGAGCTTGCCGGTGCGGCCGAGGCCGGACTGGATCTCGTCGAGCATCAGCAGCACGTTGTTCTCTTTGCAGATGGCGGCGACTTCGCGCAGGTAGCCGTCCGGCGGAACGAAGATGCCGGCCTCGCCCTGAATGGGCTCAACGAGGAAGGCGCAGGTCTTGGGCGTGATGGCGCGCCGCAGGGCATCGGCGTCGCCGAAGGGGATGACCTTGAAACCGGCGGGGAAGGGACCGAAGCCCTTGCGGTACTGCTCCTCGGTGGAGAAGCCCACGATGGTAATGGTGCGGCCGTGGAAGTTGTTGGTGACGACGATGATCTCGGCTTCGCCCTCGCGGATGCCTTTGGCCTCGTAACCCCATTTGCGCGCGAGCTTGATGGCGGACTCGACGGCTTCGGTGCCGGAGTTCATCATCAGCGCCATCTCGAAGCCGGTGATCTCGTTGAGGTCGCGGAAGAGGAGCGGAAGCTGGTCATTGCGGAAGGCGCGCGAGGTGAGTGTCACGCGACCGGCCTGCTGCTGGAGCGCGGCCAGGATCTTCGGGTGGCAATGGCCCTGGTTGACGGCAGAGTAGGCGGCGAGGAAGTCGAGATAGCGGCGGCCGCTGACGTCCGTGACCCACGCGCCGGAAGCGCGCTCAACGACGATGTCGAGAGGATGGTAGTTGTGGGCGCCGTAGCGGTCTTCAAGCGCGATGAGAGCGTTGGAATCGAGGGAAAGCATGGGGGCCTGTACCTTCGCGGGTACCCATCCCGCAGACGGCCGGATTAGGCCGCCCGCTCGTGGCTATCCCACTACAACTATGGTACTAGGTTGCATATTCATACAGCGTGGAAGTGTATGTATATGCAGCAGATGGCAATTTCAGGTGCCACGTCTGATCGCGCTTTAGCGGGATTGAGGGCCGGGTGGAACGTGGTCTTCGAGATAGCGCGCAAGCAGACTGTAGAGGTGAATGGTGGTGCCCGGACCCTCGCGAATCGCGTGGGTCCGGTTTGGGTAGTCCATGAAATCAAAGGGCTTATTCAGCGCGATGAGCCGGTTGAGCAGCAGCTCGGTCCCTTTGAAGTGGACGTTATCGTCTCCGGACCCATGCACAATGAGCAGATGGCCTTGAAGGCCCTGGGCGAAGTTGATGGGTGACCCGTCGTGGTAGCCCTTGGCGTTGTCTTTGGGCAGCCCCATGTAGCGTTCCTGGTAGATGGTGTCGTAGTAGCGCTGGTCGGCGACTGGCGCTACCGCCATGCCGGCGGCAAAGACTCCCGGCGAGCGGAACATGAGGTTGAGGGTATTCGAGCCGCCACCGCTCCAGCCCCAGATGGCGATGCGTGAGCTGTCGATATAGGCGCGTTCCTTCGCGAGTTCCTTGATTGCGTCGGTCTGCTGCTGGGAGGAGAGGACACCGACGTCACCATAGACGACCTTGCGCCAGGCGCGGCCTTTGGGAGCCGGCGTCCCCTGGTTGTCAAAGCTGACGACGATGTACCCCTCCTGGGCGAGAGCGCGATGAAAGAGCATGCGGGTCGCGCCCCAGGAATCGGTAACCGTAGCGCTGGCCGGTTCGCCGTAGACATAGACAAGGACCGGATACTTCTTCGTAGCGTCGAAATTAGGCGGCTTGATCATCCAGCCGTCGAGTTTGACGCCGCCGCTGACTGGGACCTGGAAGAACTCTGTAGGCGAGGAAACGAGGGTGCGGGCTTTTTGGGCGAGCGCGGCGTTGTCTTCGAGAACGCGGACGGCTTTGTGATCGGGCAGGCTGACCAGGTCGATGACCGGAGGATGATCTGCTCGCGACCAGGTATGAAAGGCCCAGCGACCATCGGGTGAGATGTCATAGGAGTGCGTTCCCGGCTCATCCGACGGTGTGACGCGCTCCGCAGAGCCGGAGCCGTCGCTTCTCGATCGGTATAGATATTTCTGGGTGGCATTGTCCGGCGATGCAATGTAGTAGAGCCACCCATCCTTTTCATCCGAGGCAACTTCTTTGATAACGTCGGCTTTCTGTGGCGTAAGGAGGCGCGGGACGCCGCCGGTTCGTGGGGCGCTGTAGATGTGGCGCCAGCCATCGCGTTCGCTGGACCAGAGCAGGCTCTTGCCCTGATCTGTCCACTCAAACGAATCGACGATATTGACCCAGGCAGGATCTGTGTCTTCAAACATCTGGTGCACTGCGCCGGTCTTGCTGTCCGCGAGCAGCACCTGGTTGTCGTTCTGCAAGCGGTTGAGGTATTCGAGAACCACCTCGCCGGAGTTTCCAGCCCAGTCCATGCGTGCAATGTAGTGCTCGCGCGGATCACCCTGCGGCTTCATCCAGACGGTAGCGCCACTCGCGACGGTCACGACTCCTACGCGAACGGCGGAGTTGGTGCTGCCCGGCTGGGGATATGCGTATTGCTTGATGATGGGATAGTCGTTTGAGGTGTCATCGATCAGCGTGTACATGCCGACACCGGAGGTATCGAACTGCCAGTAGGCGATGGACTGGCTATCGGGACTCCAGCGGAAACCGTTGCGGATGTCGAGCTCTTCCTCACTGACCCAGTCGGAGGTCCCGTTGATGATAGTGTTCGATCCGTCTGCGGTCAGCTGGCGGATTTTCCCTGACTGAATGTCTTCGACGTAGATGTTGTTGGAGCGGACATAGGCGGCCATGCGGCCATCCGGAGAGAACTGGGCAAACATGAGGGAAGATTCGGGCGCATCGCCGCCGAGTTTTTTCAGACTGCCTTTGTTCAGGTCGAGAACCCAATAATCCCCGCGCGTGTTCTGCCGCCAGACGCGCCGGGAGTTGGTGAAGATCAGAAGCTGCTTCGCATCCTGGGACCAGGCATAGTCGTCGATGGCGAGTGGTCTGGCTCCGGGCGAAGGGACGAGTTGAGCAGCCGAAACCAGAACGCTGCGCCTGCCCGACTCGGTGTCGTATCGAACGATGTCCCTGGCCGCTGAATTGGGATATCCGGGCGACGGCTCGACCGTGGTATACGCTCCGCCGCCGTCGATCCAGCGCGCCGGGCCGAAGTTCTTCTGCTCGTATTCGTGGCGGGTGAAGATGGCGTCAAGCGTTTGCTGCAGCTGCTCAGAGGCGTGGGATGGAATGGCAACGCTGAGCAGAACCGCGACGCCGAGGAGGGCGGGGACGAGCGTTCTCTTATTCATTTTTCGCAAGAAGACGACTCGCTGCATGGTAGGCCGCAGATTAAGGGCGGTCAAATTCGGGCTGAGCGAGATCGCCGCGACCTGCCTGCTGCGGAGGCATCTGGAGGCACCTGCTCTCTTCAACGCTGGCTTCCAGGCCACGGCGTGACAGAACAGCAATCGTAATTCGTTTGACTGGCAATTTGTAGTCGACTACCATCCAGACCTCACCTAAGACCAAGGCTGTATGGAGGCCAAATGCTTGAGCAACGCCCCGGGCCCCGCTTTGTGTTTATCGCCGCAGCGTTTTTATTGCTTGTCCTCGCCGCGGAACTCGTCTTTTCCATTCGCCAGAACTCGCAAACCTTCGACGAAAGCGCACATCTCTACGCCGGTTACTCCTACTGGAAGACGCACGACTTCGGCCTCAATCCCGAGCACCCTCCACTGGCCAAACTCGTCGCCACGCTGCCGCTCCTCCGGCTGGGGCTCACCCTCAATCCGCCGCCTCCCATATTTTTCCGCGGCGCCTCCGGCCTTGGCGGCCGCCAGTTCCTGTACTCGCACAACGCTGAGTCGTTGCTCTTCCACTCGCGCATGGCCATCAGCATCTTCACCTTCGCACTCGCGCTGCTGGTCTTCTTCGCCGCGCGCGAGATGTTCGGCCCCGAAACCGCTCTCATCGCGCTTGCAGTGCTCGTCTCCGAACCCAACATCCTCGCCAACGGCGCACTCGTCACCACCGACATGGCCGTCACCACCATGCTATTCGGCGCCGTCTATACCTTCTATCGCTACCTTAAGCAGCCATCCTTCGCGCGCCTGCTCGTCGCCAGCCTCTTCGCTGGCCTCACCCTCTCCGTCAAGCACTCCGGCGTGCTCCTCTTTCCCATCCTGCTCGTCCTCGCGAGCGCTTATCTCCTACTCGCCTCGCGCACGCAATCTGAGGCCTCGCAAAGATTCCTGCGCCGCACCGCATTCGCCTTCGGCTCGCTCGTTTTCATCGCCGCGATGTCTATCGCCATCCTCTGGGCTTGCTATGGATTCCGCTATGCCGCACGTCCCGGCAACGCCCAAATCACTCCGCCCACCGCCGCTTTCCTCCAAACCTTGCACCAGCCCGCCGAGGCGCGCTTCATCGGCTTCGCCGAGCGCCACCACCTGTTGCCCGAAGCCTACCTTTACGGCCTGACCGACATTCTCGTTCTCACCGATCGGGGCCGTTACACCTTCCTTTTCGGTAAGGACTACGCCGAAGGCCAGTGGTTCTATTTCCCGGCGACCATCCTCATCAAATCCACGATTGCCTTCCTTCTTCTGCTCGCGCTCGCTCTTGCCACGCGCTACCTCTGGCAGCGCAAACGCCTGCTCGAGTCACTGTTCCTGCTTCTCCCCGCCGCCGTATACCTCGGCTTCGCCATGCGCTCGAAGCTCGACCTCGGCCTGCGCCACATCCTTCCCATCTATCCCTTTCTCATCGTGCTCATCGCCGCAGGGGCCTGGGCGCTCATCCGCCGTTCCCGCGCGTGGGCTGTCGCCGTCGCTGCGCTGCTTCTCTTCCACGCCCTCTCGTCCGTCCGTGCCTACCCCAATTACCTCGAATATTCGAATGAGTTCTTCGGCGGGCCTCTCAACACGTACAAAGTTCTCGGCGACGCCAACGTCGGCTGGAGCTCCGGCTTGCCCGCCCTGCAGCGTTACATCACCGACCACCACATCACGCAGTGCTGGTACGCCTACTACGGCCCCGCGGTACTCTCGTATTTTCACCTGCCCTGCAAGCCCATGCCGTCCTACTTCTCCATGCTCTTCGGCAGCCCACAGGCCGCCATCCCTGAAACCATCCAGGGGCCGGTTTTCATCGCATCCGAGAATCTCCCCGCGAGCTTCTGGGGCCCGCCCGACCTTAACCCTTACGGCCAGTTCAAGGATCTCAAGCCCGACCAGGTCATTGGTGGCGAAACCCTCGTCTTCAACGGCGCCTACCAGGTCCGCCTCATCAGTGCCGCAAGCCACCTCGCCATCGGGAACAATGCGCTCCGCTCCGGTCATCCGAGTCTCGCGCTGCCCGACGCGCAACAGGCCGCGGCCATTGCGCCGGAGCTGCTGCAGCCCCACCAGATGCTCGCATCGCTCTACGCCGGACTTCACAGGCCGGCAGACGCAGAGCGCGAGTACCAGCTTGCGCTCAACATCTATCGCGCCAGGTTTGGTCCGTTTGCAAACGATATTGCTGCGCCTGAAGATCCGCTGCGGCAACAACCCGCTACCCTGGCCTCAACCAAGTAAGCAATCGCCTTCAGAGACACCTGCTATTCCGCGCGAACGATCTCCAGCTGATCGCCGATCTGCGTATCGCTGCGCTTGATGGTGCCGCAGGGCAGCTCGACCACGCTCTGCATCTTCATGCTCACGGAGGTGACGCGATAGGGCGCCAGGCAACGCCACAGCTTAATCACCTTGAGGTCGCGATCGAGGCCGATCACGTCGATGCGGAACATCATGAAAAAAGTATGGACGCCGGAGGAGGGCTTGATCCACAGCCCACCTCCCGCGTCCAACCCACGTCTTCCGAGAAGGCCGAACATCCTGGTCAGGGATGTGTCAGCCAGCTCGACACTTTCTCCCACGGAACTTGCCCGGGTTAGGTTGTTCACTTTGTACATGGTGGAGAACAGTCAGCCGCGTGACGGCCTTTCCAGTTAGGCGGCCTTCTGCTTCCGGCGATAAGCGATAATCCCAATCACTGCGACCGCGAGAGCTCCGGCAGCGATCCGAACGATTTCCGTATTGGTCATTTGCGCATCCTCCTTTCCCATGAACCTCGGCATTTTCCCCCACGGCAACAACTGGCCCGTATCTTGTTGCAGCCGCGATCTTGAGAACTTGCCTTTATCTTGCTCTACACCTTGGAAATACACCATCCAACCATCGGGTGATGTCTACTGTTGTTTACTTCTCAGGCTCATTGCAAAGCTCGGTTCCTGTGCGATATGAGGCCGAAGGTCTGCACGGAATCATGCCATACTCCGGGCGCGAAAGCGAAGTGAATCCCAACGGTATTACTGGTTCATACCTTTGAGGCCGGCCATAATGTTGAGCACGGCGGGAGCCAGCAGAACGATAAACAGGCATGGGAAGATGCAGAGCACCAGCGGAAAGATGATCTTGATCTTCGTCTTCGACGCGGCCTCTTCGGCATGCTGGCGGCGCTTGCTGCGTATGTCCTCGGAGAAACGGGCCAGCGCCTTGGCGATGGGCGTACCGAAGCGGTCCGTCTGCGTGAGCATGCTGACGAATTGGTTGAACTCCTCGATCTCGGTGCGGTCAGCCAGACTCTGCCAGGCTTCCAGGCGCGGGCGTCCGGCACGCTGCTCCTTGTTGACCTGCATGAACTCGGTGTGAATGTCCGGATGGCTCACGGTGAGTTCCGTGCCCACGCGCAGGCAAGCCTGATCGAGGCCAAGGCCTGCGTCCACGCAGATGACCAGCAGGTCCAAGGCGTCCGGAATACTGCGGCGAATGCGCTTGCGGCGGCGGCCGGTCTTCCAGTTGAGCCAGAAATCGGGGGCCATGTATCCCAGTACGCCGAAGATGATGACGCACAGCATGGTGTTTGAAGGCATCAGTGTGCCACCCACGACACCTGCAAGCGGCATCAGGAACTGCGAGGCGAAGAAGATGTCTGAGTAGGCTTTGCCGTCAAGGCCGGCCATGGTCAGCTTCGCGCGCAGTTTCGGATTTTCCGCCAGACCCAGCCGCATGCGCAGGACGGTTGCCGCGCCGAGGAGCTTATTCTGCATCTGCTCCTTGCCGCGAATCACACGTTGGTCGGGCCGGTCGGTCTCGCCCTTCACCACGTCGAAGATGCGCTGCGCCTCCGGCGACGGACGAAAAAGGTTGGGCGACAGCAGCAGCGCGACAACCGCGAAGATGATGACGCCGAGAAGAACGTAAAAGGGCATCATCGTGCTATACCTCGATTCCATTGATGATGGCGCGAATGATCAGTCCGCCGGTAATAAGCAATGCGACGCCGACATAGCAGATCATGTGCCCGGTCGGAGTATCGATCAGCACATTGGAGTAGCCGGGATTGATCCAGTTGATGACCAGCAGCATGACGATGGGCAGCGCGCACAGGATGTATCCGGTGAGCCTGCCCTGAGCGGTGTGCGTGCGGATTTCGCCCTGGATCTTCAGCCGCTCGCGGATCGTGTTCGCAATGCGCTCCAGAATCTCCACAAGATTGCCGCCGGTCTCCTTTTGGACGAGGATGCCGGTCACGACCACGCGCAGGTCGGGCGAAGGCACGCGGTCGAGCATCTGCTGCATGGCTTCGCGAATGGGCAGACCGAAGTTCTGCTGCTTGAAGACCTCGGCAAATTCCGAACGGATGGGCTCCAGGCTCTGCTCGGCCACAATGTTGATCGCGGCAGTCATTGCGTGACCGGCACGCAATGAACGGGACATCATGTCGACGGCGTCCGCCAGGCAGTTGTCGAACTTCTTCAGGCGGCGCGAGCGTTTGAAGGTGAGATAGCCGAATGGCGCGTATCCGAAAGCCAGCGCCAAACCGACCTGCACAATGGGAACGGGCACCCACAGGGAAGCCAATCCGCCTGCCCCCACGGCGAGCACCGCGGCGATGCCGATGAATTTGGCCGGCGACCCCTTCACGTCGGCCTGAACGATCTTCTGCTCCAGTCCACGAATGATCGAGAATCGCTGCAGGATGAGGTCGAGACCCTCGCTGCTGTTGGCGGGGGCCAACTTAAGCAGGACAGCGGCCTGAGGGTCAACGGCGGGGCCGTCGCCGTTCGAGGCACGAATGCCGATGTAGCGGCGCTCAATGGCGCGCTGGTTGCCTGACGAGCCGCTCATCACTGCCACGGCTCCGAAGGTGACGACCAGAATACCCGCGAATGCAAGAAACAGAAGCATGACGGTCTTCTATCCGATCTCGATGGAATGATCGGCGAGGCCGGTTGGCAGAGGAGCGCCCGCGGCGCTGAGCTTGTCGCCGCACTTGGGCACGATGCCGGTTGCGAAGAAGCGGCCCTTTACCTTGCCGTTCGGCCCGATACCCTTCTTCTCAAACAGGAAGATGTCCTGCATGGAAACGATGTCGCCGCTGCTTCCCGTGATCTCCGTAATGTGGGTGATGCGGCGGCTGCCGTCGCTCATACGCGAGGCCTGCACGATAATGTGCACGGCGGATGCAATCTGCGAGCGCACAGCAGACGCGGCGATGCGGACCTCGCCCATCATCGCCATGGTTTCCAGACGGGCGACGGCATCGCGCGGCGTGTTGGAGTGAATGGTGGTCAGCGAGCCGTCGTGGCCGGTGTTCATGGCCTGAAGCATGTCCAGCGTCTCTTCGCCGCGGACCTCACCCAGCACTACGCGGTCAGGACGCATACGCAGCGCGTTGATGACCAGTTCGCGCTGGCGGATAGCGCCGCGGCCTTCCACGTTCGGCGGGCGGGTTTCGAGACGGACAACGTGCTCCTGGCGGAGCTGCAATTCGGCCGAGTCTTCGATCGTGACGATGCGCTCGCGCTCGGAGATGAAGCTCGAAAGCGTGTTCAACAGTGTCGTCTTACCGGAACCGGTACCGCCCGAGATGACGATATTGAGGCGGGCCTTCACGCACCCTTTCAGAAAGTCCAGCATCGGCTGAGTCAATGCCATGTTGCGCAGCAGATCTTCGGCGCCCAGAGGATTCGAGCCGAAACGCCGGATGGAAAGAATGGGACCGTCGACCGCGAGCGGCGGGATGATGGCGTTCACGCGCGAGCCGTCCGGAAGCCGTGCGTCCACCATCGGCGAGGACTCGTCCACGCGGCGGCCTACGCCGGAAACGATCTTGTCGATGATGTGCAGCAGGTGCCGATTGTCCTGGAAAGTGAGTGTGGTCCTCTCGAGCATGCCACGCCGTTCCACGTAGATATGGGTTGCGGTATTCACCAGGATGTCGCTGATGGTATCGTCCTTCAGCAGAGGTTCGAGCGGGCCAAAGCCAAAGACTTCGTCGACGACTTCCTGCGCGAGCTTGTCGCGCTCGTTGGCGCTGAGCGGCACGCCCTGCTCATTGATGATGGTCTGAATGACCGAAAACAGCTGTGCCTGCGCGCCTGGCGTCTCCTGTAGTTCGCCGAGTTTGTCCAGATCCACGCGCTGGATCAGCTCTTTGTGAACGGACGTCTTGATGCGCTGCTGCACGCCGTCTCCCACCGGCTTCTGCGGCGTGCGCCCTGGCCGCTCAGGCAGCCGATTGTTACTCGACGAGGTATGAAGATCCGACATAGTTCAATTCACCTGCTTACTTCTTTCGTCCCGGCGGCCATGCCGGGCCGGTTACTTCCACAAGGAAAAGCCTGACTTCTTCGCTGCTACGGGCTCCATGCCTGCTGCAGGGCCCGCGACACTCGTTACCCACTTAAGGATCTGCGCGGGGAACTCGCCCTTCTGCTTGACGTCGATCGGCTGGCCCAGAATTCCGGCGCGGACCACCTCCGCGTAGCTGTTAGGCAGGCGAACGTTCGCCGGCAGGCGGATGGCTTTCTCGATCTGCTCGATCGCGACACCATGCTGGGAGGTAAAGCGATTGATCACTGCCTTGATGCGCTCGTTGTTCTGGTCGTTTTGCGTAAGGTTGTCAACCATCCGGGAAAGATCGCGGATGGCGCCGATCTCCGGCGTCGCAACGAGAAACACATGGTTCGAGGCGTCGATCACCGCAAGGTTGGTGTCGTCCAGCGTGCTCGCGCAGTCGACAAGAACGTAATCGTATTCGCCGCGGAGGAAGTCCAGAGTCTGAGACATGTCCTCAGGTTCAACGATCTTTCTTGCTCCAACCACGTCCGGCGAGGACAGCACGTCAAGACCGCTGGGGTGGCTCGCGATGTAACCGCGCAGCAGCTCGCTGTCAAGGCGGTTCAGATTGCGGACCAGCTCATGGAAGTAGTAGCTGGTGCCATCGATGCCGAGATACACGCATACGTGGCCGAGCTGCGGATGATTGTCGATCAGCAGGACCTTCTTCTTGTGGCATTGCGCAAGATAGAAGGCGAAGTGCACGGCCAGCGTGGTGGTGCCGACCCCGCCCTTCGCGCCGAGGAAGGAGATGACCGATCCCCGCGCCGCGTTGCTGGTGGCGCGCATCGTCCACTGCTGCGCAATGCGCTTCAGCGTCTCGTCGAATGCCGCTGCATCGAACGCGCCGCCGATAAAGTCATTGCACCCGGCGCGCATCGAACGCAACAGCACGTCGTGGTCTCGGCTGGTGGAACGCGCGATCAGCGCTGCCTTGCCGGAAAATAGCTCCTGAATATAGGCGATGGTTTCGATCGCCTGATCGATATCGTGATCGAAGTCGATCACCGCGATGCAGTGATGCGCGAGCTTCACCGACTGGGGCAGGGGAGGGCGCCGCGTCGGCGAGACATAGGATTCCAGGTCGGCCCGGTAAACATTCCATGGCATCGCACCGGCGCCGTAGGCGATCTCTTCGGCAAGTTCCGGTTCCAGGCCGACAGTAATGAGGGCGACGTTGGGAGTTCCCGCGTTGTATTGTTCTTCAGCCACTTCAATTCCTCTTTGCAGAATCTCGTTTCGTTATTGGCGCTATTTCAGCGTTGCGTCGTAGCCGTCTCGAACCAGTCGTTGACGTACCGCCTCCGCCTGGGTTCGGGTAGGGAACGGACCAAGGTCGAGGTGCAGCAACGAATCCTGTGTGCTGTGATTCACAGCCGGGTTATAGCCATGCCGGCGCAACGCGCTTAAGGTCGCGTCTGTATCCGACTCATGCGACAGGGCCATAATCTCTACCGTTGTGGCATTCGCAATTTCAGCTTTCGGCGCAACGGTCGTGACGGCGGTCGTCGGCGGCAAGGTCCGCAGCGAAGCCACCGCGGGGCGCGCGGGAATCTGCTCTGTCCCGGATGCCGGCGCGGCGGGGGCCGGAGTAGCGGGGGGCGGCGATACGGGCTTCGCCTGGCTCTGAGCCGGCGCAGGTGGCGGCGCACTGCTGTTAGCCGGTTGTGGTGCAGCCGCTGGGGCCGCCGGTTGGGCCGATGGCGCTTCCACCGCCGGCGTAGAGTTCTCCGTTGTGGTCGGGGGCGGCGCGGTTTGGGTGGCGGGCGCAGCATCACCGACGATCCGTCCGTCAGGCGAGTTCGGATCGGGCGGCAACGGCGCAGGCACCGCGTCGCCATACGGCGGACGGTTGGGGTCGAGCGATGGAGGTGCCGGCCGCGGGTTGGCGTCTTTGCCGAGCGACTTATCGAACTTCGGACGATCCAGCGTCGGGATTGGCATATCGGGCTGTGCCGGCTGCGCGGTGTCGGTCAGCGGATCGACCACGCTGGGCGTGACAATGACCACCAGCTCGGTTGAGGAATGGTCCACGTTCTTGGACTTGAACAGATTGCCAATGATCGGGATGCTCGCGATCCCGGGATTCTTGTCCATGATGTCCTTGGTTCTCTGATCCAGCAGGCCGGAGATAGCAAAGCTCTGATCGCTGCGCAGCTCTACTTCCGTCGAGGCTCTGCGTGTCGAAAGAGCGGGAATCGTGAATCCGCTGACCACCACCGCGTTGGTATAGTCCAGCGCGCTGACTTCAGGTGTCACATTGAGGCGGATCGTGCCATCCTCGTTCACGGTCGGTGTGAATTCGAGCTTCACCCCAAATGGCCGCCACTGAACCGTGATCACAGGGGCGCCCCCGCTGCCGCCAGGCTGAATGATGGGAACCGGAAATTCGCCGCCCGCCAGGAAGTCTCCCTTTTCGCCGCTGATTGTTGTGATCGTCGGCTCGGCGAGAATTTGCAATACCTGTTTGGTTTCCAGATCCTGAATGGTCGTGCCAATATTGGCCTTCAGGTTGTAATAGAAAAAATTAAGTGGATTGCTGACGGCGACGGCGACGCCGGTCCCGTTGCCCAGAGGGCTTTTGCTTGCCGTTGCAGTTGAGGGGTACTGCGTGCTGGTGCTCGATGCAAAGTAGCTTGTATTTCCGCCGGGGTTGAACAGATTCACGCCATACTGTGCAGCCTTGTCGCGATCGACCTCCAGGATTCGCACCTGCAGCCGGACCTGCTTGGGATGATTCGCCGAGATCACCAGCGCATTGACAACATCTTTGGCATACATTCCTGCAAGCTTCACGGCTGCGTCCGCATCCGCCTGCGTTGCAACGTTGCCGGTCAGCACCACGCGGCCGCCGCTTCCTTCCACACGGATGTGACGGCCTTCTAAAGCGGACGCCATGGTCGCACGCAGGCCATCCATATCCAGATCTGAAGAGATCATGTACGACTGCGATCGGCCGATCTCATCCAGCAGCGTCAGCGAGCTGAGTCCTGGCGCCATTGCCGTTACAACGATCTGATTCGGCGTGAGCGTATTCGAGGTGAGCACTGCCGGATCTGCCACGATAATGCGCCGCAAGCGGCTCTTGGTGTCGATAAAGATCTGATGACCCACAGTCACGTGCATCACACTGTTTTCGCTGGGAATGTGGCTGATCGCGGAAAATGCTCCGGAAATCCCGAGTCCTCCCGACACAGAGGCCTGCATCGGCCTCGGCGGACCCGAAGGAGCGTGAAGGGGAGCGCTCTCGATGGCCGGCGCCGCGCCTCCAGGCGGCACAACGGGAGGGGTGGTCACCGGTGGCTTGGCATGGCTTCCGAGCTGCGCGCCCTCCATGATGTCTTGCGCTCCGCAGTACGGCGTGAGGCTGATTGCCAAACCTGCCACGACGGCGATTGCCGTCCGGCTCTGCCGGCGGCCCACCGGACTGTTCGCGAGTTGGATCGATGTCATTTTCACTGGAAGTTGTCCGTCTTTACTGCTGAGCCCATGAATGTCTCAACCACATAGGGCTTTGGTGCGGGGCGTTCTACTGGCCTTGCATCCACCGGTTTGCCGGATGCATTCTTCAGCCCGGAGAGCTCGGCATACAGCGCTGGCGGCCCGTCGAATTGCTTGTCATCTACGCCGTTGCGCAGCACAAAATGCACGATGCCCTGTGTGCTGGCCAGGTCGACTTTTTCCGCTTGTTCCGGCGACACCAGCAGCGTGACTACCGTTGTGCTCTGCGGTTTGCCCTCTGGATCGGGCTCGATCTTCTGGCCGCTGGTAAGGACTTGAACGTTCTGCAGCACCGTGTTCGTAACCGGATCGGCGCCGCCCGGCGGATGGATCGTCACCAGCACGTCAACATGTGTGCCTGGAAGCAGGAACCCCGCTACGCCAACCACGTCATCGGAGTGCAGCGAGATGGCGCGCATGCCGTCCGGAATCTTTACTGTGAGCCCGCTGGTTGAGCCGGGAGTCGCAAGCTGGCGATCGAGAATGGGCTCGCCCGCCGGCAACGGGTAGAGCACCACGCGGCCGACGAGAGCCTTAGGATCGGTGAATGCTCCTGCCAGCGGCATGGTCGCGGGCCAGTCCACCAGGCGAAGATTCTCCGCCTTGATCGCCTGGCCTGCTTCCAGCGGCGCGGCCGCGGCTACGTACTGGCTCTTGGGCGTGGGCGCAGCACTATGCGCTCTCTGATATTTCTGACTGAGCCAATATGTAAACACGCCCGCGACAACCAGCGCGATGATAAAGGCTGAGGTGAGCCGACGATTCAACAATGGGCACCTCTACTGAAACTGAAAGTACAGCGTCAAAACGCTGCCGCCTGCGATGGCCAGTGCATACGGCAACCGCAGTGTCTGGACGTTCTTTAGGTTGAGATCGGGATGCGGCTGCAGCCCGGCCTGTTTGTGGTGCGATGCGATGTCGCCGACATTCATCAGCGTTTGTTTCAGCCTGCCGCGCGCCAGGGCGAGAACGATAGCCATCACGCCTCCGGTAATCGCAGTCAGCACCAGGGTGTAGGCAACATTGTGTGACCAGCCCGTGATGGTGCCCACTGCGGTGATGAGCTTGACGTCTCCGGCGCCCATGCCGCCCGCGATGTAAAACACCAGAAAGATAATGCCGCAGATCAGGCCCGCTGCGAGCGCTTCGAGCATCTGTTTCCAGCCGCCCAGGAAAAGGTGGAGCAACAGCCCAAAGAGAAATGCCGGGGCGGTGATGAGATTGGGAATGCGTCGGCTCTTAACGTCCGTCACCGAGCCCATCAGCGCACACGCCGCCGCCGCCGCGGGATACGTCAATTGTGGTTGCATGAATGTCATTGATCGTTCCCGGCTACCGCGTGCTTGCTTGTTGATCTTGAAGAGTGGAACAGGATCCGCATGTCGCATCTCGCCCGCATACGGATCCCATCCGGTTTAGGCAACAGCGTTGGTCAGCGCATTGCCGACGCCGTTGAAGGTGTTGCCGATCGAGTTCGCCAGGCTGTTCATCGACGCCACAGCGCCAAGACCCACCAGTGCCGCAACCAGCGCGTATTCGATGAGGTCCTGACCGGACTCTTCTGTCATCAGGTTCTTCAGAAGCTGCTTCATGTTCGTTCTCCTTCGTACAAGGTTTTTGGCAGAGTCAGTCCAGGCCGGGCCTGACGGTTGGTAGCGCGGATAATCTCCGGAAGCGCGCGCAGAAGGTGATGGAAACCTATGCGAGGTCCGACGGTCTCGCACGGGGTCCGAGGTCAATTACGCAACAGCGTTCGTCAGAGAGTTGCCCACACCGTTGAAGGTGTTGCCGATCGAGTTCGAGAGGCCCTTCATCGCGGCCACCGCGCCAAGACCAACCAGAGCCGCAACCAGCGCGTACTCGATAAGGTCCTGACCGGACTCCTCAACCATCAGGTTCGTGAACAACTGCTTCATGTTCTTCATTTCTTTTTCTCCTAGTTCGGGTTTATCCACGGCGCTCCGGGTAGAGAGTTCCCTGGGATGATGTGAGAGTAGGGTTTGCCGATCCGAATCTAAATCCCCTATAGGTGGGAGCGGGTAACACGAAAGTCTATTGAAATTCCCAATTATGTCCTTCTTTTTGATCTACTTACGAGCAATCTGGGAGTTAGAATCAACATGCGTGAGGCGGCCGCTGATTCACATGGACGGCGTTTTTCGGCCGCTTCTCCTAGCAGATCTATCGGCAGTGCGAAACAAATGACTACCGCAAAACAAATCAATTCCCGCCAGGGAATTCCGGCAGCGTCCACCCGCGAGCGCCGCTGGTTCTGGGCAATCCTCGCCGCAGCGCTTTTCATGCGGCTTCTCGTCGTCAGCTTTGAGTTCCAGAAGCCGGTAATGCAGTTCTATTCACACCCGTGGGAGATGGGGCTGCTCGCCAACTCGCTGATCCACGGGCTGGGCTATAGTTCGCCCTTCGGCGTTCCCACTGGCCCCACAGCCTTCATCGCGCCGGGCTATCCTACGATCGTTGCCGGAATCTTCCTGCTGTTCGGCGCATATACGTCCAAATCCGCGCTCGTCATCGTTCTGCTGAATGTCGCCGCCGCTCTTGGAACCATTGCGCTGATCATGCGGCTCGCGCGGCGGCTTTTCGGAATCGCAGCCGCATACATCGCCGGGACAGTCTGGGCGGTTTCCTTGCCGGTGCTTTGGTTGCCGGTCATCTTCTGGGAATCGAATTTATCCGCCCTCTTTTTCGTCACGATGCTCACTCTGGCGTTGCGCACGCGCGGCGCACCGACCGGCGCCAACTGGATTCTCCTTGGAGCTTTCACAGGAGTCGCCGCCCTCATCAACCCTGCGCTGATCTTTTCCTTCGTGGCCATCATGGGCTGGGTCGCAGTTGAGGCATGGCTTGCCGCGCGCGCGAACCCGTCGAATACCGCTTCTGTGATCCGATGGAAGCCCCCTGTCCTGGGCGTACTTGCACTCACCGCGGTATTCATCGCATGGCCCATTCGCAACGCCGTCCGCTTTCACGCCTTCATTCCGTTGCGGTCCACGGTAGGATTCGAGATGTGGATGGGGAATCGCGCAGGCGCTACCGGCAGGCTCGACGAGTCCATCTACCCCATGCTGAACCAGCATGAACTGGACCTCTATAAAGCTCAGGGAGAGGTTGCATACATTCACGGGAAATCTGCAGCCGCCTGGAGCTATATCGGCTCACATCCGGCATGGTTTACCGCCATGACCACGCGCCGTATCTTCCGTTTCTGGTCGGGTACCGGCAACGTCGACGGCTCACCATTGTATGAAGCACACGCGCTGGCGACGACGTTGCTCGGTCTGCTGGGTCTTGGACTGCTCTATCGGCGTAACCGCTCGCTGGCCGTCCTCTTTGCGCTTCCACTGCTCTTATTTCCGCTCCCCTACTACATGACACACGCGGAATTCCGGTATCGCCTGAACCTCGATCCAGTGCTCACCCTGCTTGCGGGATATGCCGCCATGCGGGTTGTCGCTGCAGTCCGGACGCGAAGGTCTCGTCCAACTCTCCATGCCGCCATTCCGCAGCCTTCGCGCCCTTCCAGCGAATGCCTGGGAACCGGCCGGTCGAAGCCAAACGCTGTCAACCCCTCAGCGCCTCGCGTTTCCCGCGTAAACAACTGAATTCACGCGAGAAACAAATTCTCCGCGACATGGCATTTTAGTTTCGCTCCGCCGGCTATCATGGAAGTAGGTAGCAGCAATAGCCCAGCGCAGGCAGGCTCTCTTCGCATGGAAGCGCTGCCGCGGATCAGGGAATTTGCCATAAATCATTGATTCCAGGAAATTTGTGAACAAACGTCCTCGAATCAATATTTTGCAGACCCAATGACCGCGTAAACATCTGAATCCAGATATTTTACGCGACAAGATATACAAAAATATTCCGCGGGCTGCTCGGGAAAAGCAGTCTAGGCGACGACCAGACCGCTCTTTGCCGTGGCGACGAAGTCAGCCGCAGTTTTCGCTACGAAGTCCAGCATTGGCTGCGTGAGGCCAGGAAAGACTCCGATCCAGAAGACCCGGTTCATCACGAAGTCAGTATTCTTCAGGTCCCCGACAACGCGGTGCTCCCAGCCCTCATAGGCCGGCTGCCGCAGCAGATTGCCCGCAAACAGCAGCCGTGTACCGATCTTTTTCGTCTCCAGAGCATGCGTGAGCTGGTCGCGCGTGAACGGCGCATTTGTCTTCACGCCGATCGGAAAGCCAAACCAGCTGGGATCGGAATTGGGGGTGGCTTCCGGCAGTATCAGGAATTCGCTGAGCGGCTCGAATGCCTTCCGCAGATAGGCGAAATTCTCCCTGCGCCTTCGTATAAATTCGTCAAGCTTGCCGATCTGCGACAACCCAAGCGCCGCCTGCATGTCTGTCGCCTTGAGGTTATAACCGATGTGCGAGTAGGTGTACTTATGGTCGTATCCGCAGGGCAGGGAACCGAGTTGCCAGTCGAAGCGCTTGCCGCAGGTGTTGTCCTTACCGGGCTCGCACCAGCAGTCACGGCCCCAGTCGCGAAAGCTGTCGATCAGCGTCTGCAGCAGTGGCTTGTCCGTCATCACGGCGCCACCTTCGCCCATCGTGATGTGGTGCGCCGGATAAAAGCTTACGGTCGCGATGTCCCCGAAGCTGCCAACGCGTCTGCCCTTCCACGTCGAACCGAGCGCATCGCAGCAGTCTTCCACCAGCCAGAGATTGTGCTTGCGGCAAAAGGCCATGATTGCGTCAAGGTCGAAGACGTTTCCCAGCGTGTGCGCAATCATCACGGCCTTCATCTTCGGACTGTATGCCGCTTCGAGCTTCGTTGCATCGATCTCATACGTGGGCATGGTTATGTCGACGAAGACCGGCACCAGCCGGTTCTGAAAAATGGGATTGACTGTGGTCGGAAATCCCGCTGCAACGGTCAGCACCTCGTCGCCGGGCTTCAGCCGCCGCTCGCCGAGTTTGGGAGAAGTGAGAGCGCTGAGCGCGACCAGGTTTGCGCTTGATCCGGAGTTGACGAGGCTGGCCGACCGCACTCCCACGAATTTCGCCAGCTTGCGCTCGAACTCGCGCGCCCATCGCCCCGTGGTGAACCAGCCGTCCAGCGCCGAGTCGACCACGGACATCATGTCGCCGGCATCGATCACCTTGCCTGACACGGGCACGACAGATTCGCCAGGCACAAATTCATCTGAGCGGAACTTCTCCGCCTGATACTCCGCCGTCAACGCGAGGATCTGCTGCCGGAGTCGTTCCGCTTTCGACTGTTTGACCTCGTCCACCATACTGCGTTAACGATACACATCCGCAGTTTCGTATCCTGAAGCGCGAATATGCGCAATTACTAGACGCGCGGCGTGAACCCGTGCCATTCGGCCGTGCGGCGAATCTGCTCCTCAAGACCAACGGTCTCCCGCAGGGAAAGTAATTCTCCCGCTCGGTTCACGTCCGGCACATAGCGCGATATGGGTGCTCCTGGCGCAGGCTGCTTTGCCACATGGATATGCTCCCCGGGGCTAAGGGTCCGCATCACTGTCTCTGCGAGCTCACGAATACTCACGTCATGCGCCGAGCCCACATTCATTGGAACCAGCGCAGGCGCACGGAAGAGCATCGTCCAAAGCCAAACCGCAAGATCTGCCGCATAGAGATACGACCGTCGCGGTGTTCCGTCGCCGCTGATGGCGATCGGACGCCCTGCGATCGCATCGCCGATAAAATTTCCAACGGCGAAGTGCGCATCCAGCGCAAGGTGCGGTCCGCAGAATGCCCAGCACCGCGCAATCGCCGCCTCCACCTCAGTGCCGCCCGTCATCTCTGCGCACAATGTCTCTGCCCGGAGCTTTCCTTTGGCATAGGCGTCCGTGGCGATCGCCTCCTGTTGAGGCAGATAGCTCTCTGGCAGATGGGAAATATCCGGCGGTTGTTTGCCGTAGACCGCGCCCGAACTCGTGAACAGGAACCTCTTTGTCCTGTGCGTCCGCGCAAATTCGAGTACCCGTCGCGTACCGTCCACAATCGTCGACAGCATCTCATCGGAGGTTTGCGGCGCAGTGGATTGCGTGGCTGCATGAACTGCAAACTGAAACTCACCTTCAGGAAAGTCGAAGCTTCGCACATCACCCGCGTATAAAGTAACCGCCGGATCGCTCGCCAGATGGGGGCACTTGGCCGCAAACCGTGTCGCATCGCGTGTCAGGACCATCGCCTGCGCGCCAAGCCGCAGTTCACGGCTGATATGGCAGAAACTCTCCACCAGCCAGCAGCCGAAGAATCCTGTCCCGCCCGTAATGAAGATCCGCTGCCCGCGCGCCTGCTCCCACAACTCACGCGTCCCGTTGAGAATCAAATCGAGATCGCGCTTCGCCAGTGGGGGCAACGCGTTCGCACTCATGCTCTACTTCTTTGCCTCGCGGGCCCCATCGGTTCCGAAATCCGGCCCGAAGTAGCAGCGCTCAACCACCATGCAGAAGATATGCTCCAACGCGAGGTGCGACTCCTGAATATTCATCGTGACCTTCGACGGCACGATGACGTTGATGTCCGACAGGTCCTTCATCGCGCCGCCGAAATTGCCTGTGTAGCTCACGGTGTGAATGCCGATTGCCCGAGCTTTCTTTAGCGCCAGCACGCAGTTTCTTGAGTTGCCGCTGGTCGAGATTGCCAGCAGCACATCGCCTTTCACGCCCAGAGCCTCCACCTGCCGCTCGAAAACGTGTTCATAGCCATAGTCGTTGCCCGCAGCGGTCACAATGCTTGAGTCGGTGGTCAGCGCGATCGCTCGCAGCGCAGGACGGTCCTGCTCCAGGCGCACGACAAACTCTGCTACCAGATGCTGTGCATCTGCGGCAGACCCGCCGTTGCCGCAGACCATCAGCTTGCGTCCTGCGCGCATGGCCTCAGCAGTCACGCGACCGGCCTCCAGCACCGCCGCGTGAATCGATTCGTCCTTGAGGACCGCAGCCAGTGTCGCTGCCGACTGCTCCAACTGTCGCTTCACCAGGTCTCGAATGTGTCCCCCTACGCGATCACCGGCGTTTGAACCCCCTCCGGCGCACTTTCTCTTGGATGCGCGGGAGGATACTCAAAATTCAGGCGCTCCCGTTCCACCGTGTATGGCCGGTTCTGCACCTGGGTATAAATCGACCCGATATACTCTCCCATTACGCCCAAAAACAGCAGCTGTAGTGAGGAGATGAAGAAGATGCCTATCAGCAGCGGCGCCAGTCCAAAACTGAAGGTTGACCAGAGCACCAGCTTGAGGAGCAGATAAGCCAGGCCGATCAAAAAAGAGAGACTTGCGCCCACGAAACCCGCCAGCGCGGCCAGACGCAAGGGCACCTTGGAGTTGCTGATGATGCCCAGCATCCCGATGTCATAGAGCGTATACCAGTTGTTCTTGGTGATGCCGAACCTGCGGGCGGGCTGGTCATACATCAGCCTCACCGTAGGCAGGCCGATCTCGGCGATCATCCCACGAAAGTACGGATACGGATCGTCGAAGGTCCGGATCAGCTCCATCACTTTGCGGTCGTACAGGCCAAAGCCCGTATAGTTCTGGATCGTTTCGATCGAACTGAGGCTCTCCAGCAGGCTGTAGTACTGTTTGCGCAGCCAGAACATCGCGGAGTTTTCCTCACTGGTGCGCTTGATGCCCAGCACGCAGTAGGCGCCATTCTCCCACTCGCGCACCATGTCGGCGATCATCTGCGGAGGGTCCTGAAGATCGGCCACAATGCTGATGACGGCATCGCCACGCGCCTGCAACATGGCATGGATGGGTGAACGGATATGCCCGAAGTTGCGCGAGTTCACGATGATTTTTACGTTCTTATCTTCGGCCGCAATCATCTTCAGAATGGCCACGGTATTGTCGCGCGATGCATTGTCGATGAAGATGTGCTCATAGTCATACTCGCCTAAACCAGCGACCACTTCACGCACCTGGTTGTAGACGTTCAGCACGTTGTCCTGTTCGTTGAAACAGGGCGTAACGATCGAGATGGTTCTTGTACCGTTCAAAGCCTGCAAGCACCTCGTGCCACCAAGTCTAGACGGAGAGTTTCACTTTCCAACGGCAATAAAACACCCGGCCTCAAGCCGCTCACTCCGGCAGCGGATCAATGATCATATTGGCCAGAAACTCCTCGCGGGGGAGCCGCGGCGCCATATCTTCCATGGGCAGGCTCACAATGGTCCCGTCCGGTCGTGTCGACGCTGTTGCGCGCGGCAGCGTCGGCTGGTCCGAGGAGGTGTTTACTGCACAGACCACGGGTCCGTCCGTCGCCAGCACTGCAGCAATCTTCTCGCGTATTCCCTTGTGGTCGCGAATCTCCGCCGTGGCGATGCCGTATGCCTCCGCCACCTTGCGCACATCCGGCAGCGTCAAATGGCTGGATGGATCACTGCCCACCAATCGGCCCTGAAAATGGTTCTTCTGCGATGCAATGATCGATGCGTACGTTCCATTGCAGAGGATGAAATATTTGATCGGCAGATTCAGGCGGCGCACCGTCTCCAACTCCTGAATGTTGAGTTGAAAGCCACCATCGCCGTTCACGCAAATCGTTCGCCGGCGGCCGCTCGCCAGACAGCTTCCGATCGTCCCTGGCAGCCCAGTGCCCATCGCACCCAGGCTCGGCGAATTAACTACCCGCTGGCCCTCCTTCATGCGGAAGCACTGCAGAAAAATGTCACTGCAGGCGCCGGAACTTCCCGGCGCCAACACATCATCCGGCGTGCAAAGGTCGCTGAGCGCATCCACCAGTACATAAGTGTTCACCACGCCCTGCTCTTCGTTCCAATAATCCGGCGGAATCATCGGGTACTTCGCCAGCCAGTCTTTCGCTTTCCTCATCCACTCCGGGCGTTTCGGCACTCCGGCGTCATTGAGTTGCCGCAGCATCTCTCGAAGAAAATCCTTTGCGTCGGCTTGGACCGGAACATCGATTCCCATGTCGAACTTCGCAAGTTCATTCGCGTCTATATCCACCAGCACCTTGTTCGCCCCACGCGCGAAGTTTCTGTGGCTGAATGCAATCTGCGGCATATCGAGCCGCGCGCCAACCACAAGGATCCAGTCCGCATTTTGCTGCGTGAAGTTCGATCCGCGGGAGGCAACCGATCCCGGCCTGCCCGCAAAGAACGGGTGCTCCTCCGGCAGCATATCCATCGATTTCCATGTCAGCAGGGTTGGCATCTTCAGGAGGTCCACGATTTGCCGCACCAGGCCCTCGCGATGCGCCTGCCGCGCACCGTTGCCGACAAATAGCACCGGGCGCTCGGCCTTCCTCAGCAGTGCGATAGCTTGCGCCACCTGGTCCCGCAGCTGCACATCCGGGCCATGGTCGGGTTCCGGAGTGAGGCCGCGGAGCTTCGTCTCGTCCACCATAGAGGCTTGTACGTCCAATGGAATATCCAGCCACACCGGGCCGCGCCGTCCGGTGGTTGCCAGGTGTAC
>DATNAU010000158.1:0-36346 GCA_035572415.1 Acidobacteriaceae bacterium | reverse complement strand
CGCCGCCGGCGCGCACCGGACCCCCGCCTCCGCCGCCCATCGACCTGACGTTCTTTGGCACAGAGACGGACGCGGCAGGCGTGAGGCAGGCGATCCTGTTGCACGATGATGCCGTATACACCGCAAAGCCGGGTGAGATTGTATTGAGGCGATACCGGATCATCACGGTGGATGCGCGATCGATCCAGGTAGAGGACCTGGTAACGAATAACAAGCAGACGCTGCCGATGGTATCGAACTAGCGATGAGGTCCAAGGGTCAAGGTTCGAGATTCAAGGGGCCCGCGCCGGATGGCGAGGAAGGGTACCTGCTGCTGGGCGCGATTGTGGCGATTGCGCTGGTGATGATTGCGCTGAGCGTAGCCGCGGTGAAAGTGTCATTCGAACTGAGGCGGGAGCGTGAAGAGGAGTCAGTGCGACGCGCGAACCAGTATGTGCGCGCGGTGCGCGAGTTCTACCTGAAGTTCCGGCGATATCCGGGATCGGTGGAGCAGCTGGAGAACACCAACAATATCCGCTTCCTCCGCCAGAAGTATGTCGATCCGCTGACGGGCAAGGCCGACTATCGGCTGATTATCGTTGGGCAGAACAAGACGACGCCCGTGGGATTCTTCGGTGAGCCGCTGAGCGGGTTGCCTGGCTCGACGGGCGGCGCCTCGTCAGGAGCGCCCGGATCACCCGGTGCAGGAGGATTGGCGGGCGCGGCAAACGGCGTGACGGGCGGCGCATTTGGCGGGGGCAATGGAAATATCGGGACGATGGGATTCGGCGGCGCGGCGGCAGCGCAGAATTTGCCGGGGGGTGTTCAAGCAACGGGCACTGGTGGAGGCGCTGCGATCCAGAATGCGGGAGCAGCCCCCGGAACCTCAACGTCGGCGTCGACGTCAGCGACAACGGGCGGCGGACCGCCGGGATCGAACCTGGGACCGATTATGGGCGTGGGCTCCAGCGCGACAGGCGACTCGATTATTACAGTGAACCAGCAAACGAGTTATGAAACCTGGGAGTTCCTGTATGACCCGCGGGAGGAGTTACTGCGGCAGAAGGGGCAGATGAACCAGGGGGTAGCAAGTGCGGGCGGCGGTGGCAATCCCGCCGGCATTGGAGGCGCTCCGCAAACGGGAGGCACACCGGGATCCGGCGGCCCCAGTGGGCAGCCGGCAGCGCCGACAGATGGAACACCTGTTCAAGCGCCTCGCTGAGACCATCTGGCACGCGAGCTTGTAAGCTCAAAGATCGACGAAGAAAAATGAGGATGAACAGAATGATGCGGATGCGTCGTCTCGATTTGGCGTGTGTGCTGGTTGGCGTAGTGATGTTGGCCACGGCTGCGGGAAGTGCGCAGACCCAGCTCAAAGCCGCGGCGAGCGCGAAGGATGGCGCAACGCATGCGTCTGTGCCGGCACAGCCCGAATGGGTGAAGCGCAGCAACCAGTACACGCAGATGCTGCTGGACATTCAGTACAAATACTCGCCGGAGTCGGGGTCGGAGCAGGGCGCCGCGAAATACGACACGGAGATTACGGATCCTTCGCGCGCGGCGGAGGTTGCACAGCGCAAGGAACTGGAGGCTGCGCTGGCCACGCTGAAGAAAGATGAGGCGAAGGAGAAGGACAAGAACGTCCGCGAAGATCTGGAGATCATCGATAGGACGTTTCATCTCCAGTTCCAGCAGGACGATTACCGGCTGGACCACAGGGTCCCGTTCATCGATGCGAGCGCCGCGGTATTCGGCGGATTGCGCATCCTGTTGGACGATCAAGTAGCGGCGGCGCGGAGACCTGCCGCGGTGGCGAGACTGCGCAAATATGCGGGTGTTGATCCAGGATCGAAGCCGTTCACCGGCCTGCTGGAAGAGCGCGTGAAGGAGCAGATGGCGAAGCCCGGCGTGATTTATCCCTCGACGGTCGAGATGGAGACGGAGCTGGGCCGCGACAAGAATTATGTCGACGGACTGCGGCAACTGTTTGTGAAGTACAAGCTGACGGGGTGGCAGGAGCCATTCGAGAAGCTGACGCAGGAGCTTGCCGCC
The DNA here is from genome assembly GCA_035572415.1 of Acidobacteriaceae bacterium. Taxonomy (GTDB): domain Bacteria; phylum Acidobacteriota; class Terriglobia; order Terriglobales; family Acidobacteriaceae; genus Edaphobacter. Next base: position 34,315 of record DATNAU010000158.1, on the reverse strand, counting down.
TACGACACCTGGGTACGTGCCAACGTAATGCCGAAGGGGCGCAAAGACACTCGCCTGCCGGAAGAAGAATATGCATTGGCGCTGAAGAGCTACGGGATCGACATACCACCGGCGCAGTTAACGGAGATGGCGCACAAAGCCTTTGCGGATGACCAGGCGAAGATGCAGACGCTGGCGGCCGAGATTGCGAAGGACCATGGATGGGTGTTTAGCAATTATCGCGACGTGATCCGGGAGCTGAAGAAGAATCAGATCACCGGCGACGCGATTCTGCCGTTCTATCGCGAGCGGCTGAAGGAGATCGAGGGCATTATTCGCGAGCAGAAGCTGGTGACGCTGCCGGACCGGCCGGCGATCATCCGGCTGGCCACAGCGGCGGAGACCGCACAACAGCCCGCACCGCATATGGATCCGCCGCCATTCTTGAACAACACGGGGCAGAGGGGCGAGTTCGTGCTGCCGCTGAATGTGCCGTCGGCGAATGGCGGGGCAGCGGACAACTATGACGACTTCACCTTCGATGCGGTGTCGTGGACGATGATTGCGCATGAGGCGCGGCCGGGACATGAACTGCAATTTGATTCGATGGTGGAGCATGGCGTGAGTTTGGCTCGTGTGCTATACGCATTCAATTCCACGAACGTCGAAGGCTGGGGTCTTTACGCGGAGTGGATGATGCAGCCGTATGAGCCGAAAGAAGGCCAGCTGATCACGCTGCAACTGCGGCTGCTGCGCGATGCGCGGGCATTTCTCGATCCAGAGCTGGAGTCTGGCAAAGTGACGCCGGAGCAGGCGCTGAAGGTGCTGATGGATGATGTGGTGCTGAGCCACGCGTTCGCCACGGAAGAGGTCGAGCGGTTTACCTACCGCATGCCCGGCCAGGCCAACAGCTACTTCTACGGCTACACGAAGCTGCTGGAGTTGAGGAAGGACGCGGAGGCTGCCTTGGGCACGAAGTTCGACCAGGAGCGATTCCACGACTTTTTGCTGGCGCAGGGCTTGCTGCCGCCGGATCTTTTGCGCCAGGCGGTTATGGAGGACTTTGTGCCGGTGGAGAAGAAGCGGAGGTAGACCCAACCATGCGCGCTCTTGAAACCGCGCATGAATGGGGCACCCGCTGTTGAGATGGCGTGGAAGAGGGTGATTGTGGAGCGGTAGGGTCGGCTTGACGATCAGTGGGCGCCGGCGGGCCCGCGGCCCGGTTTGACTTTGCGGAAGGTCCAGACAACCATCACACAAACAAAGCACAGCAGTGAAAGCCAGCGGAAGACGTCGACGAAGGACCATAGCGCTGCCTGGCGCGCCAGTTGTTGATAGAGCGAGGCAGCCGCGGGCGGCCCGGAGTTTGGCGGACCGAAAATATTGCTGAATGCATGCTGCGCTTTTTGCAATGAGTTCTGGAACAGCGCGCCGGTCTGCGGCACGGAGTTGAGAATTTCGTTCTGGTGGACGGAAGAGCGGCGTGTGAGCAGCGTCTGGGCGATGGAGATTCCGATCGAGCCACCGACGTTGCGCATCAGGTTGAAGACGCCGGAGGCGTTGCCGATCTGCTCATTGCGCAGCGTGCCGTAGGCGGCTGTTGAGATGGGCACAAAGACGAAGCTGAGGCCGAAGCCGGTGATCAGAATGGGCAACAGCAGCGTTGTTGGCGAGATGTCGAGGGTGATGCTGCCGAAGTAGAGTGTGGTCAGCCCGAAGGTAAGGAAACCGAAAGTAAGCAGCCACCGCGCATCGACCTTGTTGGAGAGATAACCGATGATAGGCATGGCGCAAATCGCGCCGATGCCGCGCGGGGCCACGACAAGTCCGGCAGTGAACGCTGTATAGCCGAGCAGTTCCTGATAGAAGAGTGGCAGCACAGTCACGGTGGAATAGATTCCGATACCGAAAAGGAAGATGAGGATGCAGCCGATGAGGAAGTTGCGGTCCTTAAAGACCTTCAGATCGACAAGCGGATTCTTCTTCACCCAGGAGTGCCAGCAGAACCACACGAAGCTGACGATCAGGAACAGCGCGGCCCAGCGGATCCAGATGGCGCCGAACCAGTCATCTTCCTGGCCCTTATCGAGGATGATCTGCAGCAGGCCGGTCCAGACGACGAGCGTGCCCATGCCGATCTTGTCGAACAGCGGAACTTTGGCGTTCTTGATGTAGGGCGGGTCATGCACGAACCGGTTGATCATGAACAGCGCCAGCAGGCCGACCGGGATGTTGATGTAGAAGGCGTAGCGCCAGGAATAGGTATCGGTCAGCCACCCGCCGAGCGTAGGGCCAAGCACGGGGGCGACGACGACGCCGAAGGCAAAGACGGCCATGGCCGCCCCGCGCTTAGCGGGCGGAAAAGATTCCAAAAGGATGGACTGAGAGAGTGGCTGCAGCGCGCCACCGCCTGCGCCCTGAACCACGCGCGCGAGAAGGATAAGCATCAGCGAAGGCGCCGCGCCGCAGGCGAAACTCGCAACAGTGAAAATCGCCACGCAGCCCATCAGAAAGCGCTTGCGCCCGAACTTGAGCGAAAACCAGTGCGAAGCCGGGAGAATGATGGCGTTCGAGACAAGGTAGCTGGTGAGCACCCAGGTGGCTTCATCAGTGGAAGCGGAGAGCGAACCGGCGATGTAGGGCAGCGCGACCGCGGCGATCGCGGTGTCGAGCACCTCCATGAATGTCGCGAGCATGACAGAAGCTGCGATCAGCCAGGGATTGACGCCCTGCGCCACTTGCGCAGACTGATCGGGTGGCGCCGTAGCGGTCGCTGCCATGCTGAGGGTTCCGGCTCCTTTGCCAGTGGACAGGTGCTCAAGAGGTACAGGATATATAGAGGCGCGAAGACAGATGTTGGATGCAATCCACAGGCCGCTGATCGCACCGCGCGGATTTTGCGAATCCAGTGCCGCGCTGATGCATCGCGTCGGCATCATGGTAGATTCGCAGGATGAATGAGATCGATGCCGCAGGCGCGGAAGCGGCGCGAGACGATTCGCCGGCGGTGCGCCCCGGGCGTACGCCGCCGCCATGGCTGTTCTCGATGCTGATTGGCCCGTCAGCCGTGCTGATGAACGGTGTGGTGCAGGGCGGCATGCTCGCGTTTTTCCTCACGCATCATGGCGTGAGCATCGGCCGTGCCGCAGCGATCATCTCGACGATATCGTGGCCGACGTCGATTTATTTTCTGTGGAGCCCCATCACGGATTTTCTGGTCGCGCGGCGCACGTGGCTGGTGATCGGCGGTGCGACCGGCGGATTGCTGATGGCTGAGGCATTTCGCCTGCCGGACATGGCATCACGTGCCGCGGTTGTGGTGATGTTCCTCGCGGCGTGCGCAAGTCAACTGGTGGTGGCCGGCTGCGGCGGGTTGATGGGCACGCTGGGCGAGGGAAAGCCTCGCGCCCTGGCTGGCAGTTTTTATCAGGCCGGTTCGGCGGGCTTCGGCGCACTGTCGGCGTTTGTGCTGATCAAACTGGTGGACCACAGCGGGTGGTTCGCCGGAATGGCTCATGCGATCGGCGGATGGCAGCGCCTGTTGATTGTGATGCTGGTGCTGCTGATTGCAGGACCAGGACTGATCGGGCTGGTCGTGCCGGGTGCGCATGACCAGAACGAAGAGAGCTTTGGCGCGGTCATGCGCCGGCTGGGGCGCGAGTTCAAAGCGACCTTCTGGCGATGGGAAGCGGTTCCGTACACCCTGCTGCTGACCTTTCCCATGAACAGCAGTGCCGCGGTCGGCCTGCTGCCGGGTATCGCGCAGCATTATGGCGTGAGCGGCGATCAAGTGGCGTGGATGAACGGCCTGGCCGGTGCGTTGCTGGTTGCCCTTGGTTCATTGGCTGCGACATTGATTCCATCGCGCGCGCGCGCCTCCGTGGCGTACCTGTTCGTTGGGCTGGCGAATGCCGCAACGCTGCTGGTGTTATGGCTTTGCCCGATGCATCCGGCATTTTACTTTGCAGGAACGGCGTTGTATCTCTTCACTTCGGGAACAGGTCTTGCGACATTTACAGCAGTTGTGCTCGAGTTCCTAGGCCGGTCAGGGAAGAGCGGCAGCGCTCGGTATTCCATCATCAATTCCATCGGCAACATCCCGGTGCTTTATATGATCCGGCTGGACGGATGGGGCGGAGACAAGTGGGGACCGCGCGGCGTGGCGGGCACCGAGGCAGTGATAAGTGTCATCGGCGCCACCGTGTTGCTGGCATATTTTTTATCGCGACGACCGAGACGAGACACTCTATCGGCAGCCTGACGGGTGACTGCTGTTTTGGTTGCGCCGCATGGTACGCGGCGGTGTAGCCATGCGCGGCGAGAACCGCTCAAGACGCTATTGGCGGGTGAGTGTGCCGACATACGACGAGAAAGGGCAAGATGATGGGACGAGACTCGCGACCATTAATGTAGCGCTTGGATCGGCAGCGCCGATAAACGAAAATGGTGTATAGGGTGGAGGCATCACTTCGCCGCCTGAGACTACGTAATTTGTGAGGGTGTAGGTACCCGTGCAGCTGCCCAAAGCCGTAACTGTTCCGGTGAGTGGGTACTGACCGTCGGCGTTAGCAGCGGTGGATTGTGTAAGGGTGGCAGTGAGCGTGATGCCGGAGCCTGCGACCGGCATGCCGGTGGTGAGATCGATTGCTGAAACAGTGCCCGTGAAAGTGCCCGTTACCGAAGCGAACTGCGCCAGGCGCATAGGAGTCTGGCCTGTCGCGCACGAGCCACCTACAATTTGCCACGACCCCGCGTTGTAAGTGCCGCCCGCTGCTGCAATCGGCGCGGAGAGGCTCGCCGTACCTCCTGCGATGGGTAGGGTGAGCGTAAGCGTCATGGATCCGGAGTCGTAGGTGCCGGTCACGGCCAGATCCTGAGCAGTGATTGCGGTCAGACATGAGCCCGGTTGTGAGGGGAGCGCGCGAAAGGTCCCGCTGACGCTGCTGCCGTTGAATTGCAGCGAACCCATAAAGAGGCTGATCGGAGATGCCAGTGCGGGCGGGGTTCCGGTAGGAATGCCGAGGGCTCCCCAGTCGCCGCTGAGAGACGCTGTTGGGTTGGGCGGCTGGGTTTGAGTTGAAGTCATCGATGTCCCTGCGCCGCCGCAACCGGCGACGAGGGCGAGGACAGGCAGTAACAGAGGGGCGAAGCCGACAGAGATGCGCATGGGGTCAGACTCTTCGGGGGACAGCGGAATCATACAGAGTGACGGTGTGATCGCCAATCAATTTCGGGTGGACGATGGCGCATCGCAGACTATATTTAGCGCATCAGATAGATTGACAGTAAGTCACTCATATGTGAGACTGGATGAGTCGAGGCAAGACGCGCGTCGATTCTCGCGCTGAATATAAAGGGTTTAGAAGCAGATTCTAAAAGGGTTTGGAGGCTGGATTATGGGGAAGATTATTGGTATTGATCTCGGAACGACCAATAGCTGCGTCGCGGTGATGGAGGGCGGCGAGCCAAAGGTGATCCCGAATGAGGAGGGTGGCCGGACGACTCCGTCCATCGTGGCGTTCACCAAGAGCGGCGAGCGGCTGGTGGGCCAGGTGGCCAAGCGGCAGGCCATCACCAATCCGGAGAACACGATTTATTCCATCAAGCGCTTCATGGGACGCCGGCTGAACGAAGTGACCGACGAGATGAAGATGGTGCCCTACAAGGTGGTGGCCAAGGGCGACAATGTGGCGGTCGTGGCGCAGGGCAAGGAGTACACCGCGCCGGAAGTGTCGGCGATGATCCTGCAGAAGCTGAAAAAGGCGGCTGAAGACTATCTGGGCAGCGCAGTGACCGAGGCTGTCATCACCGTCCCGGCGTACTTCAACGACGCGCAGCGGCAGGCGACCAAGGATGCGGGCAAGATTGCCGGCCTGGATGTCAAGCGCATTGTGAATGAGCCGACCGCGGCGGCGCTGGCGTATGGGCTGGACAAGAAGAAGGACGAGACGATCGCGGTTTACGACTTTGGCGGCGGCACGTTCGATATTTCGATCCTCGAAGTCGGCGAAGGCGTCATCGAGGTGAAGTCCACCAACGGCGACACGCACCTGGGCGGCGACAATCTGGACCAGCGCATTGTGGACTGGCTGATCTCGGAGTTTAAGGCCGAGAGCGGACTTGACCTGACCAGCAAGGGCAACGAGATGGCGCTGCAGCGGTTGAAGGACGCCGCCGAGCGCGCGAAGATCGAGCTCTCGACGGCTCAGGAGACGGAGATCAACCTGCCGTTTATCACGGCGGACGCGAGCGGGCCGAAGCACCTGGTGCGCAAGCTGACGCGCGCGAAGCTCGAGTCGCTGGTCGACGATCTGCTGCAGAAGTCGATCGGGCCATGCAAGCAGGCGATGAAGGACGCCGGCGTGGACGCCAGCAAGATCGATGAGGTGGTGCTGGTCGGCGGACAGACGCGCATGCCGAAGATCCAGCAACTGGTGAAGGAGCTGTTCGGCAAGGAGCCGCATAAGGGCGTGAACCCCGACGAGGTGGTTGCGGTAGGGGCTGCGGTGCAGGCGGGCGTGCTGGCGGGCGATGTGAAGGACTTGCTGCTGCTCGACGTGACTCCGCTGACGCTCTCGATCGAGACGATGGGCAGCGTTGCGACGCCGATGATCGCGCGCAACACCACCATTCCGACGAAAAAGACGGAGACGTTCTCGACAGCGGCCGACAACCAGACCGAGGTCGAAGTGCACGTCATGCAGGGCGAGCGTCCGATGGCGGCGCAGAACCGTACTCTGGGCAAGTTCAAACTGGGCGGAATTCCTCCGGCCCCGCGCGGCATGCCGCAGATCGAGGTGACCTTCGACATCGACGCCAACGGCATCCTGAACGTGACCGCGAAGGACAAGGCCACGAACAAGGATGCGAAGATTACCATCACCAGTTCCAGCGGCTTGAGCAAGGAAGAGGTGGAGCGGATGGCGAAGGATGCCGAGGCGCACGCGGCCGAGGACAAGGAGCAGCGCGACAAGGTCGAGGCACGCAATCAGCTCGATTCCATGGTCTACAACGTGGAGAAGATGCTGAAGGACGCCGGCGACAAGGTGACCGAGTCCGACAAGAAAGACGTCGAGTCTGCAATGGAGGATGCGAGGAAGACGCTGGCGGGCGACGCGAGCGCGGCTGAACTGAACTCCGCGCGCGAGAAGCTGACTTCCGTAAGCCACAAGCTGGCCGAGGCGATGTATAAAGCCGCATCCGCTGAGGGGGCGGCGGCGGCGCCTGAAGGAGCGGCTCCTGCTGGAGAAGGGGCTCCCGAGGCCAAGAAGGACGAAGGCGTGATCGATGCGGAGTACGTGGACGTCGATAGCAAATAGGTGACTGGTAGCAGCAAAGAAGTGACAGGAGAATGATCGGGCGGTGACGGACGGTTGATACGAAATTGCCGCTCGAACATCTAAAGGAATAGCAGGGAGGAGAGAGCGCTCGCGGTGGTGGGCGCTCTTTCTTCTAGGTTCGAGGCGCTGGGTTCGAGGTTCGAGCGAACCTCGGATGCGGAGGTTGATATGACAGGAGCACAGCAGACAGTGTGGAAGTGCGAGCAGTGGCTCGGCGGAAGAATCAAGGAGCAGAAGGTCTTCCAGAGCGAGCAGCAGGCGCGTGAGTTCGCGCGGCAGCTTGCCGGCGTAGCGCCGGACCTGGTGCTGCGCATTGAGCCGATGCCGATCCAGCATGTATGGAACTAGATCGCAAATGTTCGTGTATTGGAAGACCGCTGTAATTCAGGCTGGTTCCCCACAGTAAAAAGCAACAACGGAGGGTGTTCAGTCCGTCTGAGACGTGAGAGAGTAGATCGGAACAGAACTGGGGCAGTTTGGAGGGCTCAACAGAGCAACTGGAACTCAATCGACTTCTCGGAGGGCAACGACGATGACGATGGAGACCCTGTGGCGGTGCGATCAGCTTCGCGCCGGGCGGCTATACAACCGGATGATCTTCTCGACGCGTGAGGAGGCCGAGCAGTTCATGAACAGGATGCGGGAGATGGAGCCGGACCAAACCATCTCCGTTGAAGCTGTAGATGCTCGGAAAGTGTGGAACTAAACCAATTGGGACGCAAGTAAGGCAGGCGGTGGTTTGGACGGAACAAGGTGCGGCTTCGGCCGTACCTTTTTCTTGGCAGGTGGAAGTAGAGTAGAACGAGAGAAATTTTTGAGCGATGGCGCCAACGCAAACCAAGGACTACTACAACACGCTAGGGGTGAAAAAGACGGCCACGGCGGAGGAGATCCGCAAGGCCTTCCGCAAGCTTGCGCGCAAATATCACCCGGATGTGAACCCCGGAGATAAGAAGGCTGAGGAGAAGTTCAAGGAAATCTCGGAAGCCAACGATGTCCTGAGCGACGAAAAGAAGCGCAAGGTATACGACCAGCTCGGTTTCTACTCAGATAACATCGATCCCGCGGCGGCAGAGGCGGCGGCGCGCGGCGGTTATGGCCCGGGCGGGTTTCGTACTGCATATGGTTCGGGCGGTGAATCGGCGGGCGGCGAGGTGCCTTTCGATTTCGGTGGCTTCGATTTTTCCGGCTTCCAGGGCGGTGGCACGCGTGCACGAGGTGGGGGAGCCACAGCAGAGACCGGTGGAGGGTTCGGCGGCAGCTTTCGCGATATCTTCAGCGGCATTTTTTCACGCGAGCAGAAGGCGCGTGGGCCGCAGCCGGGAACAGACCTCGAATACCAAGTGAACGTGGACTTTTGGTCCGCGGTGCGGGGCGGCGTAGCGCGGCTGGAGATTCAGCGGCAGGAGACCTGCCCTGCATGCCATGGCAAGTCGATCTCCGGCGGCAGCATGGAGTGCCCGGAGTGCCATGGCACCGGCCAGGTAACGCAAATGGGTGGCCGCATGAAGTTCAACATCCAGTGCCCCCGGTGCGGCGGCACTGGCAAGGTGCAGAATGCTTGTTCGATGTGCGGCGGCGAGGGGACCGTCAACAAGCTCGAGCCGCTGGAGTTTCGCATCAAGCCGGGAACACGCGATGGGCAACGCATTCGCCTCGCCGGCAAAGGCAATGCGGGAACCGAGGGCGGAGCTCCCGGTGACCTCTACCTCATCATCAAGGTTGGAACGCATCCGGTGTTTACGCGCGTAGGCGACGACATTCATGTCGCGGTCCCGGTGACCGTCGCAGAGGCGGCGCTGGGCGCAAAGATCGAAGTTCCGACGATCGACACGCATGACGGCGGCGGCAGGACACAACTGAAGATTCCACCGGGGACGCAGACCGGGCAAAAGCTACGGCTTCGGGAAAAGGGCGTCCCAAGCGCGGTGCGGGACGGTGCGCGTGGCGATGAGATCGTCGAGGTGAAGATTGTCGTGCCTAAGGTGCAGGACGAGCGTTCAAAGGAAATCCTGCGCGAACTGGCAAAACTGAATCCCGAAGACCCGCGGGCGGAGATGCTGAAGGAAATCTGAGCGGACTCGGCCTGGATGTAACGCGCGTGACGAGCTGACAGACGCCAGGTCTTTCTTTGGAAGCAGAATTAACAGCGATCTCCTACTTCTTTCGTCCAAGGACGTGATAGCCGAAGCACAGAAGTGCAGACGACTTACCGCCGGACTTGGCAAGAATACTGGTCTCTTTGCCTCAGGCTTGTATCATTCCAACAATGGCATGGGATAGCTCTCTTTTCCAGATCGACACGTTTTATACCCACGCCATCTGAACCTATTCTCAAGCATAGCAAGCAACGACTCACGTGCGGCGCGTAGCATTTCCGCGTCGTCTTGATCGACTTGGGTATCGCCGCATCGATCCACTGAGGCTGATAAACCTTCGACGGATCCGATGCGCGTCCGGGAGGGTCCTTATGTTGCGAGGCGCGGACTCTCGAGGTGGATTTTCTTGAACTCCGCTCTGCTTCAACCATTCCGTTGGAGCAGATTCACGAGAGTTGTGCGCCATTGAACGACGGGTAGCGTCAAACGCGCGAAGGAGCCGAGGGATCGGGTCAACGTGCCCTGCATCCACAAGGTGCGTCGCTTGGGACGGAGAGCGGCGGGCAGAAGCATCCTGAGAGCTCCCCCAGGCGAGAACGCGGGCGCGATTTCAGACACTTCTGCATGGTACTGATCATAGGTAAATGGAAAGCGGCCGAAGGCCTCAGCCTCGGATGGAAAAGGCTTATCCGCGAGCAACTCCAGGGTCTTTGCCGCAGGGTTTTTCAAAAGGCGGCCGATTTCGACAGGGCTGAGGTCCGTCTCGGTGCCCGCGGCGAGAAGATTCTCGGCGGCTGCAAGGATTGCAGCATGAAGGATCGGCAAGCCCCATCCGATGACCGCATCATCCTGCTCGCACGTGAGCACGGGAGCGATTGTGCCCTTGTGATTCGGAGAGAAGGCAAGCAGCCCTCCGTGGTCCGCGGAGCAGAAGATCTCCATCAGCATTGCGTGACCGCCGCGCCCCGCGAAATCGGAGCCGAAATACGCGTGAAAGCGACCATCCTTCTCTTCGCGGACCGCATTCTTAAGCGAGAAATAAAATCCGTCGATCTGCCGCCGGCCGGGATACCCACTTTGCGCGAGAATACGCGAGAAGGAGCGCTGCAGACGACCGTTCCAGCCCAGGTCTACGATTCCGATTCGGTCCAACGCGAACACACCTCTGCTGTGGAGATAAGCCAGGACGCGCTCGCGAGCCTCTGCTGCTCGCTCGAGCACGAGTGAGCGCACCTCCTCCTCCGCGATGATCGACTCGATAGTTTTTCGATGTTGCAGAGGCGATTCCCACTGTGTAGCGGCAAGTCCGCGTGCCTCCAAAACGCCTGCGATCTCCTCCGGCCGGATGCCCAGCCTGCCGAGGACGTTTCTAAGTGAGCAGGTTTTATGAGCGTCGGTGATCCATGAAAGACCTTTTGGGTCGATCACGTCGGTGAGCGAAGGCAGGTGCCAGGCTTGACGCGAGGCGAGAAGGTATGACGAGGGGAATGCCGGGTCTATTTTTTGCGCAAGCCGCAGGAGGATTTGACCGTCGCGAGCGAGGAAGAAGAGATGTTGCAGGCCTTCCTCGCGGGCCATGACGAGCAGCCATGAGACGTAGGAGAAAAGAAGCGGACCGGCGACGGTCGTTCCCACTTCCCACAGCGTTCGCTCTGGTTCTGTTCCGCCAGGAAAGGCCAGGCGAGCAGCGCGCAATGCTCCGGCGATTCGCGGACCCGCTTCGGCATTTAGATGTTTCAAAGCTGCTTCGTATCGCCGAGGACGGGAACTCTCGAATAGCTCTGCGGAGAGACCCTCCTTTAGTGCGGACCTGAGATCGGAATGCGCATTGTCTCCGACGTGGTGAACATGGGCGGGGTGGATCCCGAATTTTTCCGTGACGATGCGGAAGAGCTTGCCTGAACTCTTCCTACTGCAGTACACGGAGGAGAGGAAGATGCGTTCTGGAGCACACTTAATGCCACAGCGGTCGAGCATTTCCTGGATTACATCGAGACTGAAATAAGTGTCGGAGACAATTGCCTTGCGTAAAGGGGCGGCTGCCTCCCATCGCGTACGCATCTCGGGGATGGGTCGGACAGATGCCAGCTCCAACGCGATCTCGATCGCCTGCGCCTTCTGCGCGTCGTTGGACCTCCAGCCGATTCGAGATGCCATGGTTTCGTAGATCTGCGCCATGGTTATCTCTTCGCAACGAAGTCTTCGGTATGTGGCGGCAATCGAGGCTACTCGCAGATTTCTATACTCGGCCGGGTCCTTGCTCCACAAGCCCAATTCTCGCAAACGGGCCCCTGTGATAACGAAGATGTCCTCCGGGCTGGGTACTGCTCGAGTGATCAGAGTGTCGAACAGATCGAATGTCTGGAACTGATCGTTGTCGTGGGAGCGCTTCATATTGCGAACTCGAGATCGGTGAGGAAGTGATTTGAGCCCTTTTCTATCTGCACAGAAAGCTAACCAGCGGATTCCGGATCGGGCAGGGCGATGTGCGATTTGATCAAGGGGTTGAGGCCCTTCCTCGAAAGATACAGAAGGCAGCTGAGAGTTACGGCGAGTTCCGCGCAGACGGCTGAGATAGCCATGCCTTGGGCGAAGAGATGTCTCGCCAGTATGGATGCGAGCAGGATATTAAGGAACCCGCTGCAGACGATGATGGCACTGAATTGCCGATCCATGCGCAGCGGAAGCATCCACTGCACTCCGAGCATATTGCTGGTGCCGATAATGGGCAGCAGAAAGACCATAATTCTGAGGACAGGAATCGAATCCGTGAAGTTGTGGCCCAAAAAGACACGGATCACCGGTCCGGCCAAGAACGCGGCCAGTACAGCGATTGCTATCGTGAGTCCGAACACCCAGTAGAAGGTCCGCCGCAATATCCGTGCAGCCGACGGTTTGTCCGCGTGGACACTCATGTTCATGCGCGGGTAAAGTGCCTGGTTCAGGGGGCCGAGGAGACCGGTGAGACTTCTGGAGGCGCGTTCGGCGCCGGAGTAGATACCCACCTCATACTGCGATGCGAACAGACCGAGCACAAAAGCGTTGGCCGTGGTGTACATCGATACTGCGACCTGCAGAATGAAAACGGGCCAACCTTCACGCAGGACGCGCACAACATCGGCCCAGCCAGGCACCGTGAGACCGTACCTCAGGAGCGCCATCATGTATAGCGTCAGCGTGCTGCATACAGAGGCGGCGGCATAGATCACGAGAACCATCAGTGCATCGGAGGGCATCTTCACCAATACGAACAACGCGGCGACGCCGAGGGACTTCCAGGAGACGTCGATGATGCTGGAGACGCGCAGGCGCTCCATGCCCTGATAGAGCCAGAAAGGACTTAGGCCCTGGGCCGTAGTCCAGACGAGGCCTGCGGCGAACATCCGAGGATTGGACCGCAGAAACGGCACCCAGCGCAGTGCAATCAGGGAAATCAACAGGGCGACGGCGAGCAGAATCAACTTGGCGGTGGTCACGGCCCCAAACTGGACCTTCAGGAAAAGATCATCGTCTCTACGTACGGAGATTTCGCGAGCGGCGGATAGCGAGAACCCATATTCCATAATTGTGATCAACATCAAGCCAAGCGATTGGACAAATGCAACCTCTCCCCAACCATCCGGTCTCAGCACGCGGGTCAGGTAGGGAATGGTAAGCAGCGGAATTATGTAGTTCACCGCCTGAACGCTGAACAGGGCGATGAGGTTGTGCAGGAAGACAGAGGATTTTCCTGTGTTCGCTTGGGCAGACATGGACCGGCTTGTCCTATCTTACAACTCCAGTTGTGATGCGCCGCTCAGGGTCGCGTTTTCGTTACTACGCTGTGAGTGATATATGGGGGATGTAGAAGATTATGATCAATAGAATGAGCCGGCGTGAACCCAGCCGGGGATTTCATGTTGGCGTTTCCGCGTGAAGCTGCCTGCTGACTGAAGGGAAATTCGAGACGGCGATGGAGAAGCAGCCGAAGGTCACGTGCGTGATGCTGAACTGGAACGGATGGCAGGACACCCTGCAATGCCTCGCCGGCATTGCGGACGTAGACTATGGTGCCCTTGAGACGATTGTTGTGGATAACGCTTCGTCGGACGATTCTGTGGCGCGAATCCGATCCGCCTATCCTCACATCACGGTCATTGAGTCCGGTAGCAACCTTGGGTTTGCTGGGGGCAACAATCTGGGAATACGCCGCGCAATGTCTGAAGGCTCTCACTATGTGTGGCTTTTGAACAACGATACAATCCCCGCCCCGGAGAGCCTGAGAGAACTCGTGAAAAAGGCTGAGGCGGATATGGGGCTCGGTGCCGTAGGGTCCGTTTTGTACTACCCGGGGGTTCCAGAGCGAATCCAGGCGTGGGGAGGCGGACAGATTTATTCATGGATTCCGTACTCGACACACGCATTTTCGCCGAAGCCGGATGCGTGGTTTGAATATCTGACCGCAGCAAGCATGCTGGTGCGATGTGAAGCGTTGGAAGATGCAGGACTCCTGGATGAAGAATTCTTCCTCTACTGGGAGGACACGGAGCTCTGTTTTCGGCTCCGGCGGCATGGCTGGAGGTTGGGAGTGGCCGCTGAGTCCAGGTTGGTGCATCGGGAGAACGGAAGCACGCGCAAGCTGAGCCGGATTAGAGAAGTGCAGTTTACGGCCTCCGGGATCCGCTTTTTCAATCTGACGGCGAGAATCCCGCGGGTTTCCGTTGCGGCATTTCTTGCGTTGCAGATTACGAAAAGCCTGCTTACCGGCAAGTGGAAAAAGGTGCCTTTCATATTGGAAGGGACTCGATATGCCCGAGCCCGGATGCGAACCCTTTCGGTCTCATCCAACGGGACGAAATCGGCATGACGCCGATTGGGTGGGTCTTTCTGATCGTCGGGCCGGTGCTTGCCGTATCGAGGCGGCGCTGGCTCTACGCCGTAACTGTTTTTTTTCTTCCGTTTACCGCGACGGGAGTTGCGAATATCGGGACCGGCGAAGATGCCTCCGCAGTGCAAATCTCAATGTATCTGGGAACCTTCCTCATTGCGCGGTTCGTTTTCGACTGGATGCGCACGGCCAAGGTGCTCTGGCCTCGTTCGGAGCGCACAGCCCTGGGCTGGCTCGCCGCTTTTCTGGTTTCTACGGCAGTGTCTCTTGTGATGCCGGTCATCCTGAACGGGGCGGAACAGATCCCGTCCAAGACACTGCTGGATCTTTCGACAACTCCGCTTGAGTTGACTGCGCACAACGTTACGGGAGTGTTGTACATCCTCTTCGGATTCCTATTTGCGTATTGCGTGGCCGTATTCAGTCGACGACGCGCTAATATGCTGCTGAGCATTCGGTCTTTCATGGCCGGATCGATCTTTGCCGCCCTCTGGGCTGTAATCGAGTTCATCTGCAAATTCACGGGAGTTACGTACCCTGCCGCAGTCTTCAACACCGGGACGGCAGCCTCGACTCTGGGGTACAGGCAAATACTTGGATCTGGAGTATTCCGTCTCTCCTCCGTAGCTGTTGAGCCCAGTATTTTTGCCCAGACGTTGCTCATTGCGCTGTGCCTCTACATCCCTTTTATGTCGCGGTCGCGTTGTCTTTTCGGCCGGAGAATAGACCGCGCATGGATCGCCCTTCTGCTTGTGGTTCTCCTGTGTACAACCTCGTCGACGGCCTATCTGGGAATATTAGTCCTCGTAGCTGCTACTACAGTTTCAGTGCCCTCAAAAATGCGCCTCCGGTTTCTGGTGGCTGGCACATTCACTGGCCTCATCGCAGTCGCAGGCTACTTTACGATCCCCGTTTTCCAGTCCGTCTTCAGCGCGGTCCTTTTAAACAAGAATGGAAGCGCGTCCGCACTGGAGCGGCTGATGACGATCCAAAACTCCTGGGAGATGTTTCTGAGACACCCTATCCTCGGTGTCGGATGGGAAAGCATAGCGTCCCATGATCTGGTGGTGCACATCCTTGCCAATGCAGGGATGGTCGGATTCGTGTGCTTTGCGGGAGCGATGTTTGTCATTCTCCAACGGCTGCACAGATCAGTCAGATCGAAGCAAAGGCAATCTTGTCAGGACATACAGGTCGACAGCGGTATCTACCTTGCGCTTGTCGTCACACTCGTGACATCGGCCGTTTCAGGGTTTCTCAACGTTTTCGGTTTTTTCTGGTTTATATGCGGTTTGGGAATTGCTGGCGGAAGCATGGCAACTGAGAGCGAGTCCATGAATCGGTCTGGATTGCTGCCGGAGGCGACAGCATAGTGCGTTTGCAACGATTTGTTTCCCCACAGCGGATGTGCAGGGTAGCAGGCCGATGAAAGCGGCGCTCATTACGGGCTCGTACCCTCCGGAGGTCTGCGGAGTAGGAGACTACACCTCTGCCCTCGCTGCTGCACTGGGCGCGGCTGGAGCTTCGGTGGAGATCGTCCACGAGCGGGATTGGTCGCCGCTACGCATGGCTGGCGTGCGGCGCAGATTGCTTGCAATTGGCGCGGATATTCTGCATATGCAATACCCGACCAAGGGATATGGATGGCAGCTGGGTCCGCAGACGCTGGCTTTGTCTATTCCCCTCGTCATGACTCTGCATGAGGCAAGCCAGGTCCACGTGTTGCGGCAGCTCTCTCTGCTGCCGCTGACGCTGCGCAGCCCAATGGTGATCATGACGAATGAATACGAGCAGGCATATCTTGCGCGGCTTGCGCCCTGGATTCGGCGCCGTTCGGTGGTGATTCCAATCGGCAGCAATATAAAGGCGCAGAAAGCCTGTGCGAAGATGCCGGGAAGCGTTGTCACGTATTTCGGGCTTATCCGGCCGGAGAAGGGTCTGGAAAATGTCCTGAAGTTGGCGGCGATTTTCAAGGAGCGTGGGGACAGCTTTTCAGTGCGTATTATGGGCGTTCCGTCGCCAGGCAGTGAGGCGTACTACTCCAGGCTGCGGTCACAGTCCGGTGATCTGCCTGTGGAGTGGCTTATCGAACTGCCGAGAGAACGGATCCAAGAGGAGCTGGCGAGGACAAGCATGGCTTACTTGCCCTTTCCCGACGGCGCATCTGAGCGTCGCGGCTCCTTAATCGGCATGATGATGCATTCGGTCGCAATTGTAACGACCATAGGAGAGCAGACACCTCGCGCTATGTCAGATGCGGTGTTGTTTGCGCAGACCCCGCAAGCTGCGGCCGCTGCATTGGCAGGACTGGTTCAACAACCCGGCGAGCGAATGGCTCTGCAACAGCGCGCAAGCAAGTACGCCGAGCGCTTTTCCTGGGAGCGAATCGCCGCGCAGCACGTGCGCGTATACGCCGATTTGACCCAACCCCGCAGAGTCTAAGAGTTCCCGGCATTAGAGACTTGCATCCGCAATCTCCGTATCGGGCCTCGTGCCAGGACCGAGCAGCAGCCCGCTATAAGCCCGACGATCAAGCCACCCAGCGCGATGAGGCCGCGTTTCGGAGAGGATTTGGTGTCCGGCCAGGATGCCGCATCGATTACCTGGAGCAC
Organism: Acidobacteriaceae bacterium; assembly: GCA_035572415.1. Lineage (GTDB taxonomy): Bacteria > Acidobacteriota > Terriglobia > Terriglobales > Acidobacteriaceae > Edaphobacter. Next base: position 17,418 of record DATNAU010000158.1, on the reverse strand, counting down.
GGGAGCTTCACGCGCTTCGTCGAGGCGAGCAGCTTCAAATTGCCGGGAGAGCATCTCAAAAAGAGCCTCATGGTATTTGACCTCGCGCTCCTTGCGGACGTAATCAAGCTGCACTTGAGGGACCTTCGACGTGGGTATATTGAGGCCTGAGTCGGCGCCCTTGCCCCTCTGTAACGTGGCCAATTGGCCATCGAGATCGGCGATTTCACTCTGCAGACGGATAACTTCGGGGTTCTGATCCGTGGCGGACTGGCGCAGCGCCGCAAGCTCGACCCGCCGAACTGCTATCTGCGCCTGAGTATCCGCGATGGTCCTGATTACCGCTTCCGTCTGGCCGGTAGGAGCGATGAGCCCGGTCTGTTCCTCGGTCTTTTTCAGGTCGACCTCTGCGTCCTCGAGCGAGTTCTTTTCCTGTTCCAGCTGCTGGCCGAAGAATAGTCGCCGCTGTGAGGCCTGGGTGAGAGCCAACCGGCCGTTAGTATCCCGCAAGGCCTCCATATACGCTGTAGCCATGTCATGAGCCAGTTGCGGGCTGCTGGATGTGACGCTGAGAGTGACAATAGTGGATCTGGCGTCGACCACTACTGAGGTATCGGAGGCGAGCCTTTTTTCCGCCTCACTGATCTTCTTCACCCTGTAGTGGTGAACCAGGTCGAAGCGGGAAACGAGGCTGTCCGCGATGGAGCGGCTCTTGAGGATTCCGGCGTAAAGGTCGCCGGGTCCCTTCAGGCCCCCGCCCAGCAGGTCCCCGGCGCTGATGCCGGCGAGCTGACTTCCCAGCGCCGCGACCGCGGAGCTGGTGCTATTGCCGAGATTGGGTGGGATGAAAGAGGCCTCGGAGGTATATTTCGGGCGCAAAAGAAAGGCGACAATTACCGCGAGCGCAAGGACGCCCAAAGTGATGGCAAAGATGGAGCGCTTCTCTTTGCGCAGTGCGAGGAAAAGGGCGGCGAGGTCGATCGATTCAGCGTATTCGTCAACCGCAGAGGGTGCAGCCGCTGTTTGCTCGAAGGTATATTCAGTCATGCTATCCCTGGTTCTGCTCGAAGGATGTCAGTCGGAACGCTCGCGCGGCCCCTTCTTGCATGACACTCTTGATCCGGTATGTCGCGCATCCGCTCGATGGAAATGAAGTTTATCGCGCTTCACTGAGCACACGGGTATTCCAATATCAAACGTTTTTCTTGCGGTATGTGCTCTTTTAAGGATTGTAAGCTGCTGTTGTGTGTGCGAGCCTTAGAGTAGCACGATCATGCAGGGAGTTGTGTGTGCGAATTGCCATTGTTCACCCTTGGTTTTTGGCACTGGGTGGGGCAGAACAGACAGTTGGGGCCATAGCCGAGATGTTCCCTGAGGCGGACATCTTCACCATTTTCTATGACCGCCGCGTTCTTCCCGAGCAGTTGGCCGGGCGCAGAATTTTCGCCTCGGGATGGAACTGGATTCCCGGCAAATACCACTTCTACAGGTATCTATTACCCCTTTATCCCTACGCTTTTGAGAAGATCGATCTTCGTGGTTACGATCTGGTCATATCGAGCGATTCTTGTCTGAGCAAAGGCATTCTCGCCGATGATGAAGCAACGCACGTCTGCTATTGCCATAGTCCGATGCGCTGCTTGTACGATCAATATCAAGAGTCATTGGAAGAGCTTCCATGGTTGGGTCGTGCGATCTTTAGTTTCGTCGCGCAACACCTGAGGATGTGGGACTACATTGCGGCACATCGCGTAAATGGCTTTGTAGCAAACTCCCGTTACATTTCCCAGCGAATCCGTGCCTTCTACGGTCTCGACAGCGAGGTCGTTTACCCTCCTGTACAGATCAGAAGCGATTTTTTAGAGGTGCCCCCAGAGGATTTTTATCTGTGTGTCGGCCGCCTTGTGGGATCCAAACGGGTGGATATTGCCATTGAGGCCTGCAATCGCCTTGGACGACGGCTCGTTGTAGTTGGGAAGGGGCGCGAGCTCAAAAACCTCAAGAAACTTGCCGGGCCAACCATTGAGTTTACTGAGTGGGCATCGAGAGAGCGGTTGGGTGACCTCTATTCTCGATGCAGAGCTTTGCTGTTTGCGTCCAAGGAGGATTTTGGCATCGTTCCGGTGGAATGCCAGTCCTATGGCAGGCCGGTTATCGCTTATGGACGTGGTGGTGCACTGGAATCGGTGATACCCGGCGTAACCGGAGTGCACTTTGCGGAGCAGACACCAGCTTCGTTGATCAAGGCAATTCTCGAGCTGGAGTGCCATATAGGCCAGTTCGATCCTGCACGAATCCGCGCCCATGCCGAGTCTTTCGGCCTTCCGGAATTTAAACGCCACCTGCGCTACTTCGTCGACACTTGTTGTGAGGCGAAAAAGCGGGGGGTAGCCTGGATGGAAATGCGCAAAGAAAGATTTGCCGTGGCGTCGAATCGCGAATATGAACCCGTGGACGGGTGGGACGCACATCAACCCAGCGTCAGCAGAGCAGAATGGATGTCGACCCGCTCGTTTTAACGCCGGGGATTGAATCACCGTTTTTCATACAAGAACGGGCTCTCACGGCAAACCGCGGTCGTTGGTGCCCGGAGGGGGACTTGAACCCCCACAACCCTTTCGGGTCTGCGGATTTTAAGTCCGCTGCGTCTGCCAGTTTCGCCATCCGGGCCGAATGGAACGTCTCACATACTAATCTACGAGGCTGCGTCTCGGGTTGCGCTGCGCAGGATCAGGCTGCAAGGCACGGAAGACGTCGGAGCCGACTTGTGGCCCTGATGTCTCGTGCATCAGGCCACCGGGTTCGTCAGCGTTCCAATCCCCGCAATCGTAATGGAGATGAGATCCCCGGCGCGCAGTGAGAAGTCGTCCGGCGGCACGATGCCCGTACCCGTCATCAGAAACGCTCCCGTGGGAAACGACAGCTCCCGGAAGAGATAGCCGGCGAGGTCCACGGGATTTCGCTTGAGCTCGGCGAGGGTCGTCTGCGCCGCGAACGCCGGTTCGCCTGAACGCGTAATGGAAAGACCGATCGTTGTGGCGGACGGCAAACGTTCCGAACGAAGGAACACGCACGGCCCCAGCGCGCATGCGCCTTCGTAGACTTTGGCTTGGGGAAGGTAAAGAGGATTCTCTCCCTCGATATCGCGCGAGCTCATGTCGTTGCCGCACGTATAGCCCAAAATATCGCCGCGCGGGCTTAGCAGCAGAGTCAACTCCGGCTCCGGAACAGACCATATCGCATCGCGCCGGATTCGAACTTTCTGCCCCGGGCCAACTACTCGCCTTGGCGTCGATTTGAAGAAAAGCTCCGGCCGCTCCGCTGTGTAGACGCGATCGTAGAAAGTGCCGCCGCCGGCGTCTTTGGATTCTTCCATGCGCGCGTTGCGCGAGCGGTAATAGGTGACGCCTGCCGCCCAGACTTCCTGTGTGCCGATGGGAGCGCGCAAACTATCCGGCGCCGGGGCTGGCAATGTGGCCTGCGCCAGCGCCTTCTGCGCGCGGTCATGCAGGCTTGCATCAGTGATCAGTTCGTCCCACGTTGCGTCGAGGGCGGCGAAGCGATTCTCATCTTGCGTAACGAGTGGGCCTTGCGTCGTGTTGTACAGCTTCATGGATTCTAGATTCTCATAAGATTGCGACAATCGCTTCCAGAACACGAACGGGGAGTGCAGTTGTCGACAGACGCGGCGAGAGTTCAGTTCTCCGTCGGGCGCTCAATGGAATCGACAACGATGACTTCCAGCGGCCCTCTGGTATTCACCAGGTTCAGCCCCAATTGCTCTTGTAACGCCGTCGAGAGTGCCGGGCCACCGCCCTGTGTTTCCGATCCGCCGCTTTGTTCTCCGTTGGTCAACGCGCGTTCCCGTGCCCAGCTCAGCACGAAATCGTATCGCTGTGTAAGCCCGGTCCGGTCCACAACAGTCTGGCCATCGATCTCGGAGTACCCGGTCAGCCAATTTGCCAACTCGGCGAGGCTGACTCCCTTCGCTGTCATCTGCGCTGCCTGGCCGTTGTATCTCACAAAAATACCCAAATCGTGCTGGCCCTCTGCCTCAGATGCGGGCGTGAGCTTCGCGCCATTTTTCCCGACCATGATCGCGAATATCGGTTCCTGCTGCGTTTCAAAATGGACCTTGAGCTTGAGCCGGTCTGCCAGCAGTGTCTGCAACCGCAGATTCATCTCCGTTCGACGCTGCTGTTCCGGTAATGGATCGAGAGCCGCGGCCGCCTCCGATCCAACCTTTGCGTCGATGTCATAGTGATCGCTGTCCATCCAGCCCGGTCCGCCGCGAATGCGGTCCTTTGATCCGTTGGTCCATGGAATGTTGTACGCCTGCTCCATCAGATAACGGGCCGTGACATACAGCATCTGAAGTTCGCTCGATGATCTAACGATGCGCAGTGAATCGCCCTTCGACGGCCGGATCGTGGCTACGTCGAATGAGGGCAGCGGGGAGTCTGCATGCAGGACCTGGCCTCTGAGCCCGAGACCGGCCACTAAGCCAGCCATCAGCAGACAACTTGCACCGTAGGACAAGGACTTGCGCATGAAAGAGCCTCTGAGCGGCTAAACGCACTCCCGAACCGGAAGGAATGCAGATTTTCCGAATCGATGTCGCAGCAAGGGCCCGAAAATGGCTATCGCGCGGGATAAAGCTGGCGGTACATCTCGCGGTTGCGCAGAATGGCCTGCACGTAGTCGCGGGTTTCGGAGTAGGGGATTGACTCGACGAACTCGGGTACATCCTTGTAGTCGCCGCTTGACAGCCACTGCCGCACGGCGCCATCACCCGCGTTATAGGCAGCGAGCGCGTACTCCACCTGGCCGCCGAACCGGTCCAGCACGCCTTTAAAGTTCCGCGTGCCAAGCTGAATATTGATGGAAGGATCGAGCAGCTGGCGCGTTTCAAAGCGCTTGATGCCTTCCTTCTTCGCGATGGATTTGCCAACCGAAGGCAGAAGCTGCATGAGACCGTAAGCGCTCTTCCGGCTCACCGCGCCGGCATTGAACTCCGATTCCTGGCGAATCAGCGACGCCACAAGATACGGATCGAGGCCGTTCGCGCCGGAATCCGCAACCAGCTCCGTCCAGTAGGGCTGCGGGAAAAGGAGGTGCCAATAGACACTCGGCACCTGCGCCATGGGCTGCGTATAAAAAGATATCCTGCTTTGCTTCATCGACTGCAGCGCGCGCGTGTACTCGCCGTAGGAGACGTAAATTTCAGCTTGTGCGAGCGCGCCCCAGTGCTCTGAATCGGCGCCGGCGTGAATCTCCGGTGCAATGTACTCATTCAAGGCGGCGTTGGCGAGCAAACGTGCCTTGATCAGGTGCGTGTCGTTTTCGGGCAGCTCGGCGGTAAGGTCCGGGGTGGGGCCCTTCTGCGCCGCGGAAAGCGCAGGTGCAGGCGCCACGGTGGGTTGCGTGCCAAGCACGGCCAGCCGCCGCCGCGCGAGCATTGCGTAGTAATACTCGGGATAAATCTCGGTTACGCGCCGGTAGTAGTTCGCGGCCTGCGCAAAGTTGTGCTCTTCATCTTCATAGATGCGACCGCGCCAGTAAAGTGCTCCCGGCACCTCTGTGCCTCCGGCGTATCGCTGGATCTGTTCGTCCATCAAGCGCGCCGCTTCGGAGTAGTTGCGCGTGCGGTAATTCATCCACGCGGAGCGCCAGTGTGCGGAAGGCGCGTAGGTGCTCCCGGGAAAGAGGCGCACGAGCGTGGAGTAGTGATAGATCGCCTGCGCGGCGTTATGCTGCAGCAGATACATATTGCCGCCGGAGTACAGCGCCTCCTCCAGCCAGCGGCTCGTAGGGTATTTCTGCACCATCTGCGCAATGATGGCATCGTGCGCGGAGCTGTCGTGCTCATCGCGGGAGAGCTCGGCGAGCATGTACTGTTTGGCCGCGGCAGTGTCGCCGTTGGTCTCCGGCAGGCGCTCGACGGAAAAGCGCGAAAGATGCTTGACGCGGAACTGACACACCGCGGCGTAGATCGTAAGCGAGTCGCGGTCGGCGGCGCCAATCTGTGGATTGCCCTTCGCGATGGCCGTATATTCCGCGCCGGCTTCCGTATAGCGTTTTGCGTTGAACAGCGCATCGGCATGCGTCTTGCGCTCGGCGATAGAAAGCGGTGCGCCCATTGTCACGAGTTGCGCCGCTGCCTGTGTTGCCTCATACGACAGCGGCTGCGTAATGTAAATCGTGCGGAAAAGTTGAGTGGCCTTCGCCGTCTGGCCTGAGAGTTGATACGCGCGGCCGAGAGAGTACTGATAGTCGACAAGGTCGGCCTGTGCGGTGCCTGCGAGCGGCTCGAGCACTGCAAGCGCGCCGCGCGCGTCGTTCTGCTGCAAATGCGCGTTGGCGAGCTCGACCGGCGCGGTGGGAACGAAGATGCTGTCGGGGTGCCGGTCCGCGAAGTGGTCGAGCAGCGGGTAGGCTTCGGCTCCGCGCCCGGCTTGGATGGCGGCCTGCGCGCCAAGGTAATCGGCATAGTCATCCAGGGCCGCGCCCGCCCGCTTGGCTAGAGCGAAATCAGCCAGAGCATCCGAATAGCGATGGTCAAGCGAATAAGCGTGCGCGAGGGCCAGGTAGGCAGCCGCGGCAGGCTCGCCGGGATGCGATTGCGCATAGGTGAGCACACCCGCGTAGGCGGCAGCCCCGCGGGTTGATGCCAATTGTTGCGCCATGGGCCGTAGCTGCTCCGACGCGTGGAATGCGCTCGCCAGCTGAATACTGCGTGCGGTAGGCGCCGGGCGATGCACCGGATGGGCGCGGGCTGTACGCCCTGTCCGCGAAGAGGCCTTTCCTGAAGCTGCTTTGGATTTCTCGCTGGACTTGTGCGAGCTGGGCTTGGCATGTGCCGTCGCAACTCTGGACGAAGCCGTGGGAGCCTTTTTCTTCGAGGTTCCGGTAGAGTTTTCACCGGAACTCCTGAACGCAGCAAAGACGCTGACCGGAGGCAGCAGGCAGAACAGGCAAAGCAGAGCGAGCAGAAACCTACGCAACATTCAATAAACCCCAGAGCACGCGACCGGCCTGTACGCGCGCTTCGCCGGTTCAGCACTTCAGTTATGACTTTAAAGCCGCGAGCGTCACAGCACGCGCTCATGCAACCGCGCGAACCAGCGCAGATACATGCGTCCGACTGGCATGGGTAGGACGGCCTCACATCTGGAACGTCTCAGCGCGCGTTGCCCACGAGGCCTTCGGACGGTACACTTAAGTCCCATGGCAGCGCACCGTCAAGGTGCGAATTTGCCCGAACTGCTGCAACCTTCGCCTATGGCCGCCATCCAATTCCCAGAGACCGCTGAGATACACCCGGATGTAGCGCTTGTGGACCGCGCGAAAAAAGGGGACACTGCGGCCTTTGAACAGTTGGTGCGTCAGTACGAGCGGCAGATTTTCCGGGTAGCGCAGCACATTACCCAGAACCGCGAAGATGCCGAGGACATTACGCAGGACGCCTTCCTGAAGGCGTACGAAAAACTGGACCAGTTTCAGGGCAACTCGAAATTTTCTACCTGGCTGGTTCGCATCGCCGTCAATGAGAGCCTGATGCGGCTCCGGCGGCGCAAGACGAGCAAGACCGTCTCCATGGATCAGGACGTGCAGACGGAAGAGGGCTCGATTCCGCGTGACTTCGCGGAGTGGCGCCCCAACCCGGAGCAGATTTATGGGCAGAACGAACTCGGCGATATTCTGCGCAAGACCATCCAGGGCCTGCCTCCTGGATTCCGGACGGTCTTTACGCTGCGCGACATCGAGAACCTCTCGACCGAGGAAACCGCGGAGGCACTGGGCTTGAGCGTTCCCGCCGTAAAATCGAGGCTCCTCCGCGCACGGTTGCAACTGCGCGAGCGGTTGAGCCGCTACTTCCGCCAGAAGACCTCCGAGCAGAAGGGCTTTGCGCAGAAAGACGGGAGGGCCAGACCGTGAACTGCACCGATTTCCTCAAGCAACTCACCGACTACTTCGACGGATGCGTGGAACCGTCGCTGTTGAAGGAAGTGCAAACGCACCTCTCGGAATGTCATCACTGCGAAGTGGTGCTGGATACGACACGGCAGACGATCTCGATCTATCGCGAGCACGAAATCTACGAGTTTCCTCCCGAGATCGAGGACCGCCTGCACAACGCCATTATGGCGAAGTGCCGGGCGCGGATGAAGTAAGCCTCCACTTCACATCGGTAATCCTCCAGCCTCGGTCTTAGCGGCGCAGTTCGCCGATGAAGACGCCGTACGGAGGCAGCTTCACAGCTTCCAGGTCCTGAGCCCCGAGAGCGGAATCGGAGCGCAGCAGCGTGCGCAGGAAGAAGCCATGCAGGTTGAGCTTCTTCACGGCTTCAGCGAGCGAGAGCTGGACCGGTTGCGCGGAGAGGTTGCAGAGCACCACCACCGGAGGGTTCTGCGGCGTGGGTGAGCTGGGACGCGCGACCCAGACGAGGGTGTTCTGCGCGTCGAAGTCGAGCAGGGTTTTCGAGCCGGTGCGCAACGCCTGGTTGGAGTGGTGCAGCGCCGCTAGTTTCCCGATCCAGACCGTGAATGGGTCGGCGGGCGCAGGCGGCGGAGGCGCGGCTTTCTTCTGCGGCCGTGGCGGCGGAACGTAAGGCACATACGGCAGGTAGACGCCCGGCGGCGGCTGCTGTGGGATCGGCGGCGCTGGGGGCTTGACCGAATCGTCCTCAGGCTCGATGCGGGGCTGCGTCGCGGGAAGTTGCAGCGGCTGGACCGGATCGAGCAACGCGGATGGGCCGGTGACGAGCGCGATGGTGGCGAGAACATCGGCAAGGTGCGCGCCGTCCGGCGTGTCCGCGGTTGGATGCGTGTCCAGGAGCTTGTCCGGGGCGGAGAGGGCCTGCGCGAGCACAGGGCGCAGCGAAGCAGCCGTGAGCGGGCCAGACAGAGTGAGGACCTCAAGCTGCGGCGCAGCTTCGGCGGCGGCGTGAGAAGATCGGCGGGCCGCCGCGGGACGTGGCGAGAGCGGCGCGGTGGCCGGAGCGGCTCCTGGAGTGTCGATCAGGACGATGCGCTGGCCGGCGATGGACGCTGCGGCGGAGCGCGCGGAGGCGGAGATCGCGTCACGCTCCTGCGGGCTTATGTCGCGCAGCAGCTCCAGGCGAAGGCCGGCAACGCCGCGGGTAAGCCAGAAGCGTGCGCGCCCGGCGAGGTCGGCGTCGGCGTGTGCCGCTTCGATGTCGACGAGGACGCGGATGCCGCGCGCGGTGGCCTGGCGCGTGAAGTCATCGAAGGCATCGAGCGCGGATTGCGCCGCGATGGCCTGCTCGGCGCTCGCTCCTGAGAGCGACGGCAGCGCGGGCGGCTTGACGATGATGGCGTCGATGCCGGTTGATTGCATCGCGTCGAGCTGGTCGGCGAGGGGCTTGAAGTCAACTTGGCCGAGGTTGCCGCAAAGCGCGGGAGCGCCTTCGTTCGTTCTACAGGTTGACCCGCGTTCGATCGGATGACCGATCTCATAGAAGACGGCGCGCTTGTACCAGGGCTCTGCGGCGGAGTGCGAGCGCGCCCAGCCGGGATGCACGAGGACCTGCGCGGAAGCCAATGGGGCGATTGCGAAGAGCGTAAGGGCGGCGATCGCAGGACGGAAGAGCCAGCCGCGCCCTTCGGTTTTAGGCGACATGGAGGGCTTCGGTCTCCGCGGCGGAGGGGAGCAGATCGGCATAGATGAAATTGTCGCGCTCCACGCGCTCGCCGGGAAGTACAGGGATGGTTCGGGAGAAGACCGGGCCGGCGAAGGCGAAGGAGTGGAACTCGCCGCGCTCGCCGCAGGGGTCGACGGTGGGCGGAAGATCGGCGAGGAGTGCGGCGTCAAAGGTGCGGCCGGCGAAAGAGGCGTCGAGATGGCGTGGGTCGACGCAGGTGAGGTAGGCGCGCAAGCCGGCGGCGATCATCTGCTGAGCGAGGTCGGCGGTCGAGAGGCCGAGGTCCGCACACCAGACCGGAAAGATGGGTTCGAGACCGGTTCCGGCGAGGCGCGCGATGCGGTAGGCGCGGATGTCTTCGAGGAAGAGATCGCCGAAGGCAATGCCGTGCAAGCCTTCGGCCGAGGCGCGAGCGCAGACGGCGGCCATCCGGGATTCGTAGTCCGCATTGGAGCAGGGAAAGGGAAGGTCGACTTTCCACAGGGGAAGGCCCGTGGCTTCCGCTTGCAGGTCGAGGAGTTCTTCGCGGAAGCCATGGATGGCAACGCGACGGAACTGATCGTTGATCGTGGTGAGCAGCGCAACGACCTCGTACTCGGCGCTCTGGCGCAGAAGGTGAAGGGCCCAGGCGGAGTCCTTGCCGCCGGACCAGGACAGGAGGATGGGATTGCGGTGTGACGCCATCGGCCTGTACCCCCTCCCCCCGGTATCAAAAGTTCCATATTCTAGAAAATAAATGATTTAAATACTATGTTCTAGAAAGTAAGAGACTTAACGGTAAGTGATTGAAAACAGGAAGAGTCTGAAAACTGTGAGCGATCAGGCTTTCGGCGTCTTAGATCTACCTATTTCTATTGTACCGATTGGAGGAAACTAAATTGCCAACTTTATCCTGAACGGATTGTGAGACTTAGGTGGCTTTGGGGCTTGACAAGAGTTTTGATCGAGCGTTCGAGGCGCGAGCTTCGACATCGAAGGTGTGAGGCTTGACCGATTGCGCCAGCGAAGCAGTGGCGAAAGAGAACATCAGGGCGCAGATGCATAGAGTTCAGTTCTCCGAGGGACGCGAGGCGGAGTCGATGACGAGGACATCGAGCGGGGCGGTGGAGGGTGAGAGCTTGAGGCCGAGCTGCTCCTGCACGGCGGTGAAGATGGATGGGGCTGAAGAATCGGCGAGCGGCGAGTCGGCGGGAGTGTTATCGGGTGTCCAGTGGAGTTCGAAACTGTAGCGGCCAGTGAGGCCAGTTTTGTCGATAACGGTGCGGCCTGAGGGATACCTCAACGAGTCGGCGAGAGCGCCCATGGTGCAGCCCTCAAGCTGCTCCAGCCCGACGCCGCCGCGTTTGTGGAGACAGGATGGACCGCTAACCGTCATGGCGACCTTGTCGGGCGGCGTTTCGGTGAGCTTTGGACCGCCTTCGGCTACGACAAGATTGTAGGCAGGAAAATCCTTCTTTACGAAGTGAACCTTGAGCTGGAAGCGGTCGGCGAGGACGGCGCGGAGCATGTCGGCGCGCTGGCGGTAGTTGAGGTCTTTCGCACTGGGTACCGCGGCAGGATCGAATTTGGCTTCGAGATCGAATTTCTCGCTATCGATCCAGGCCGGGCCACCGAGGACCAGTTTGCTGTCGAAGATTCCGTAGGCCTCCTGCACCAGCTTGTAGAGGGAGATATTCACGCCCCTGTAGCCATCGGGAGTAGGCTGCAATGCCCAGCCGCGGCCATTGGTGTCCGGCTTGATGGTGACGACCTCGAACGCGAGGGGTTTGGCGGGCAGTGCGGACGCGGGCGGTGCGGGAGTTGTTTGTGCATCGGCGAGCGGGGCGAGGGCGGCGGCGGCCAGTATGAGGGCGACGGGACGTATGCGCATGGCGGTGTGGGATGACTCTATCCGATGGACGCCCGAGAGGCGAATACGCTTGAGGCGAGGTTGTTGGCTGGATTGGTGCGGGTTTCATCCCCCTCATCGCCCGGCTGGCGCCGTGCGATGAATGGGGCACCCAAAACGAGAGACGCAGATTCCCTTCGGGAATGACAAAAACTTAGTTCGGCGTGGGCTTCTGGGCGGAGTCGATGACGAGGACATCGAGCGGGGCCGTGGAGGGTGAGAGCTTGAGGCCGAGCTGTTCCTGCACGGCGGTGAAGATGGATGGGGCTGAAGAATCGGCGAGCGGTGAGGTGTCAGGGATGTTGTCGGGTTTCCATTCCAGCGAGATGTCGTAGCGGCCGGTGAGACCGGTTTTGTCGATAATGGGGCGATGCACGATCTGGGTGAGGAGATCGTTGAGCGAGGCGAGGGTGATGCCCTGGCCGACGACGTTGCCGGGTCTGACCATCATGGGAGAGCCGGGGTGGGCGCGGCCATCGAGAGCAGTGACGCCCTTCGCGAAGGTGTCGTTGGGAGTGGCCTGGTGGAACTTTGGGCCGTTCTTCGTGAGGGCAAGATCGAAGACCGGGCCGTCCTTCGTTTCGGCGTGAACCATGAGATGGAAGCGATCCGCCAGCACAGCGCGCAGCATCTCGCGGCGCTGCTGTGCGGTGAGAGCGGGCGGGCCGCTCTCGTCGGAGGCGGTGATTTTGGCTATGAGGTCGTAGTGGTCCGAGTTGAGCCAGTCGGGGCCGCCGGAGATGGCATTGTCCTTCAGGTTGTACGCGGTCGCGATGAGGAATTTGAGGGTGGCGTTCTGCGCCTCGTATCCGTCTGCGGTAGTGCGGGTGGTGGTGCGGACGACCTCGATCTTCTGGTCGTGGACGGTATCGACGGTGACGGGATTCGACGTCGGGTGGATGGAGACGGCGTCAAAGGTCATCGGCGGTTGTGCCCGTGCAGCAGCAGAAGATTGCGCGGAAGCGGCTGCAGAAAGAAGAAGAGCGCTGAGCAGAACAGGGAGAGGGAAAGCTCGACGAAGCATGGATGCCACGTTAGTACGATAATGGTCGTATGTCAAACGATCGCCGAAAGTTCGTGATGAAAATGGGCACACGGGACGCCGTTAGTTGGGAGTGGGCTTTTCGGCGGAGTCGATGACGAGAATGTCCATCGGTACGGTGGATGGCGAGAGTTTGAGGCCGAGCTGTTCCTGTACGGCGGTGAAGATGGACGGGCCGCCGGCAAGAGGTGAGGTATCGGGAGTGTTGTCGGGGGTCCAGTGGAGTTCAAAGTCATAGCGACCGGTGAGGCCGGTTTTGTCGATGAGAAAGCGGTCGGGCCCATCCTCCAGCACCCCGATGATCCGATCCATAGGGCAGGACCGGACAACGGCGGAGCCTCTGCGGCTGGCGTCGATATTGCAGGGCGCAGGCTGTGCCGATCCAACGAGAGGGCCAGATCGCTTCATCTTCAGGCCGCCGTTCGCAAGGACAATGTTGTAGACCAAAGTTGGGCGAGTCTCGTGATGAACCTTCAACTGAAAGCGGTCGGCAAGTACCGGCTGGAGCAGAGCCACGCATTGGTCTTCGGTAAGCCGTACGGCAGGAATATCCGCGTCGTCGAGCTTTGCCTCAAGGTCGAACCGGGCCGTCTTGACCCATGAGGGGCCGCCGAGGAGAAACCTGCCATCCTTCACGTTGTATGCATTGCTGACGAGAAAGCTGAGCGTCAGGTTGGTAACCGTAATTTCGTGACAGTCCGGGGCCACGTGATAGCCGCCGCCGGCGCCGTTTGGATCGTGCGGACGGATGGAGACGATGGAGAATGCCAGGGGGTTCGCGGATGCAGCGTGAGGAGCGGCGGATTGCGCGGCGGCCAGGTGAGCGGCGAGAACGAGCACGGCGGCCGTGAACTTCATGCCAGAGATCGTAACCCATCGTTGTCCCTGATCGCCGCTGAATGCGGTCCAGCGTTGCCGAATCAGGTGCTTTGCGTTCGCAGAGGGGGCGAACGGCATCCAACCCTGAGTGAGTTGCGCGGGGTACGTGGATGGAGAAGCCTGCGGTTGAAGTACAAACACGGACGACGAATGACCGGTTCGGCCAGTTTGCGGCGCTGGCCTCCGGTTGGCTGGGATCGAAGTGGGCATTTGTGCTGGCGATCCTGGTGATTGTTGTGTGGGCTGTGACGGGCCCGATGTTCCATTTCTCGAATACCTGGCAGCTTGTGATCAACACGGGGACGACCATTGTGACTTTTCTGATGGTGTTCCTGATCCAGAACACGCAGAACCGGGATGCGAAGGCGATCAACCTGAAGCTGAATGAACTGATCCGCGCGATCGATAAGGCGCGGAATCAGATGATCGACATTGAAAACCTGAGCGATCTGGAGTTGGACGAGCTGCAAGCGCGATACGAGAAGATCAAAGCGCAACACGCGGAGGGGCCGCCGCGAGCGCCTGCGCAGCTAACGCAGGAGAAGGCCACGCGGTAGACGTGGTCCGGCTAACATCCGGGCCGCGCGGCTTAGCGAGCGAGAGTGTGGCCTGCTGCGCGGTTCAGAAAGCGGAGCATCGGCGCATGTTTCTCGAGCTACCAGCTATCAGCTATCAGCTGAAGACGCAGTGATGCCGGGCTAGTTCTCTGACGGCTTATCGATGGAATCGATGACGAGGACGGGGACGGGGCCTTTGGCGGATTCAAGTTTGAGGCCGAGCTGCTCTTCGAGGGCGGTGAAGATGGACGGGCCGGAGGCTGCGGCGTCGGTGGAAGCGGGCGCATTTGCGGGCGGGTCGGAGGTCCAGTTGAGCTTGGCGTCGTAGAGCCCGGTGAGGCCGGTCTTATCGACGACGGTGCGGCCGAGGACCTGCGAGAGCATGTTGGCCACGGCGGTGAGCTCGACGCCGGTGGCGTCCATATTGTTCTGGCGGCCTTGGCCGTTCCAGTTCATGTTGCCCTTTTTGGATGAGTCGGCCGGAGTGGGCGGGAGCTTTGCGCCGCCTTTGGCGAGGACGAGGTTATAGATGGGAAGCTGCTTTGTTTCAAAGTGGCACTTGAGGTTGAAGCGCTGTGCGAGCACGGCAGCCATGCGCTGGCGCTGCAGGCTGGTGCGCGCGTCACGGGTGAGGGAGTTGTAGTTGGCGGGCGGCTGGTCGACCTTGGCGACGATGTCCCAGGTGGAGTTGGTAAGCCAGTTGGGGCCGCCGGAGATCTGGTAGTCGCGCAGGCCGTAAGCGGTCTGGATCATGTGGAAGATGGTGCCGCCGCCGGTGACGCTATCCGCCGTGCCGCTGTTGTGCCAACTGCCGGCCTCAAGCTGGCTGGGCTTGACGCTGGCTACGTCAAAGGTGGCGAGCGTGGGTGATGCGCAGGTGGGAAGGGGCGCGGGTTGCGGCGCGGGTTGCGCGAGCGCGAGCGGCGTGAGGAGGGCGAGGATAAGGGGTGCGAGTTTCATGGGTTTCCGGAGAGCATGAGGCAGCGTCTTCTCTGATAAACGCATGGCCATGGGTTCGCGCTCATTTTTTCCAATTAATTTTTCGGCGGAGCAGGGACGGTGGAAGTGCCAGGTGAGGCAGCGGTGGTCTCGCCAGAAGCAGCGGTATGCCACGTGGTTCCGAGCATGATGTAGAGGGTGGCGGCGCGGGGCGGGATTTTTGTCTGGTCGAGCGGCTTGCCAGGTTTGCCGGCGAGCAGCCACCACGCGAGCGGCGCCTGATCGATGTTGTAGCCCGCGTCGTGGAGCAGGCATAGGCTGACACGTCCGCTCTGCTGGAGGGCCCTTTCGAGGGCCGCAGAGGCAACATGTTCGGTGAGGAGCCCCCCGGCCAACCCGGTCGGATATAGCAGAACAATGCTGCTTTTGGTTGTCGCGCTCCCGACTTTCTCCAAGGTTGCGGCGGTGCGATGGCGCAAGGCCTCCTTTTCGAGACACTCTGCGATGCCGCCAGCGAGCACTGCGGCGAGCTGATCGTCGTTCAGCAGGCGCTCGACAACCTGATGCGGAATGAGGATCACTCCGTTTGGCATTTTGACCGCGTCGCGCAGGCTTTGCTCGTCGATGACCTGGAAGCGGAAGGCGATTTTGGCAGGGTCCCCGAAAGGCAATGCGCGCTGATACGCGGGAATGAGAGAGTTGCCGATGCGCTCGACGCGTGCCTGCATCGCATCGTCGTGCCAGGGCGGAACCCGTTTGTAGTCGACACCGACGAAGGCCTTGCTGAGGCCGCTCTGATGAGCATCGTCAGGGACTTTGGAGGGATCGTATTCGGTCTTTTTGCGGAGACTGTCTTCAGTGTGGGAGACGTTGTTTGTGCCGATCCCGGCGTAGTCTACGAGAACGTTGCCGTCCGGCTGCTGCACGCCGGAGTATTCGATCCACTGGTTGGTGGAGACTTGGGCGAGGGATTTGATCTCCGGCGCGAGGTTGAGTTTGGTCGCGGTCGTGATGTGGAGCAGGTAACCGTCCGCGCGGACGATGCGCTGTTTCAGATCGGAGGGTTGCGTAGATGGAACGAAGTCGATGATAGCGGTGCCGCTGACAGTGGCGGGCGAGTTGGGCAGCAGCGTGACCTTGTTCGCGGTGAGAATGTGCGCGACGTGATCCATGTGGCCATCGACATCCAGCATCTGGCCGATGAAGAAGACGGGCGCAGCGGCGGGATTGAAGGGAGCGCAGGTGGCAGTTCCGGCGGTTTCGCGAGTACAAAGTTGTGCATCCGGCGCGAGCGCTACGTGTATGCCCTGCAGGTCGAAATTTCCGGAGGGCAGAACGGCGGTGACATAACCGGATATCTCGTTAGGTACGGTGGCGCGCGCGACGCAGGGAAGCGCGAGAACGGCGAGCACAACAAGAGTCCGGCGCATGGCTGGAAGGGTAGCCGATTGCGGGCGGGCGAGGAAAGGGAATCTTTGGTTGGGAGGTGCTACGGCAGCTTGGCGGCTTCGGCGATGGGGTCCCAGTGGTCGGGTCCGGACTTGGGGCCGGCGAGGAAATTTCGCGGGAGGTATTGCTTTACTTCGGCGGCGGTGAGCTGGTGCGACCAGGGAACGCGTGTGGAGGGCGAGGCGCCGGGGCCTGTGTCGCCGGATTCGGCGTAGTACGCCGTCTTTTCGTTGTTGGGGCTGCCCCAGCGGTCCCAGCCGAGCGGGTTTACTTCGGCGGGAAGCGAGGTGTTGATGAAGATGGCGCGGCCATAGGCTCGCCACGGGCGGCCGAGGAGGATCATGCGGCGGGCAGAGGCGGTGGACTGGGCGCCGGGTGCATTGGGGGCAGGCGCAGAAGAAGGCGAGCCGGGCGGCGCGTTGAGGTCGGCGGTGACCTTGCTGTTGAGGATGATGTAGCCGGTGTTCTGGTCGGGCGAGGTGCGCGACTGCGCGGTGATGGAGCCGGGGCCATTGGAGTGGAGCTCGTCCGAGTCAAAGACGGCGGCGGCGTTGCCGAAGATGTAGTCGACGCCGCCCTCGATGTAGGAGTCGACGTAGTACTGGCGACCGTAGTCGGCGAACAGCGTGTCCTGATGGCCGAGGAAGCGGCAGTGCTTGAAGATGGAGCGGTCGCTGCGGTCGGCGACGGCGACAGCCTGGCCGGTGTTACCGGCGGCGTTCTCGAAGGTGATGTTGTCGGCCTCAAAGCCGGTGCCGTTGATCTCGACAGTCTCGGTGAAGAAGGTCCCGCCGGCGGTGCGCGCGTTGAGCGAGTTGGTGATGACGACGTCTTCGGGCGATTTGCCGAGGCCAATGAGCGTGATGTTCGAGTGGTTTTGCGTGATGATGATGCGCTCGTGGTAAGTGCCGGGCGCGACCTCGATATAGACGCGGCCGGGTGTGCCGTCAGGGTTGGGCGTAGCGAAGGGATGATGGTCGAGCGCGTTCTGGATGGTGGGGAAGGTGGTGAGGTTCTCCTG
>DATNAU010000157.1:0-8979 GCA_035572415.1 Acidobacteriaceae bacterium | reverse complement strand
CCCGCTCTTCCCCGGCATCAATCCGGAGCCGATCCTGCCGCACATCAAGGCGACGCAGGAGGCCGTGGTCAAGCACAAGTGCGACGCCGGGCTCATCACCGATGGCGACGCCGACCGCATCGGCGCTGTCGATGAGCACGGCAAAGTCGTCGATCCGCACAAGATATTCGCCGTCCTGGTGAACTGGCTGCTGGAGCGCAAAAACTGGCCCGGCGATATTACACGCGCCTTCAATACCACGAAGATGATCGACCGCATCGCCGCGAAACACGGCCGCAAGCTGCACGAGCACGGCATCGGCTTCAAGTACGTCGTCGACCTCATGCTGGAGCACGAGATTCTGATGGGTGGCGAGGAGTCCGGCGGCATCGGGATCAGCAAACATCTTCCTGAGCGCGACGGCCTGCTCAACGCCCTGCTGATCGCGAATGTCATGGCCGATGAGAAGAAGACCCTTGGCCAGCTCGTCGCTGCCCTGCAGTCCGAATACGGCGAACACCAGTACGGCCGGATCGATATGCACATCGACGAAGAGCTGAAGCAGTCTGCGATCAGCCGTGCCCGGGCGATCGAATCCGGCGGCACCATGGCTGGCATGAAGGTCTTACGCACGGAGAACCTCGACGGCATCAAGTTCTTCCTCGAAAATCCCGCCTGCGCAAGCAAGCCGAACGCCGCCGAAACCTGGCTGTTGCTGCGAGCCTCCGGTACCGAACCGCTGTTGCGTGTCTACTGCGAGAGCTGCTCGAGAGATTCGGTCACCGCAATCCTTGAAGCCGCACGGCAGTTTGTCCTCGCTGGACGTAAGGGATAGGCGCAATTCGAACGCGGGCGGAGAACCGGGTGCCACAATTCACAAGCGAAATAGTCGTCCATGCAAAAGGCCTTCTGTTCGACATGGACGGCATCCTCGTCAGCTCCATCGGCGGAGTCGAGCGCAGTTGGCAGCAATGGTGCCGCAGATATGGCATCCCGAACCCGGACGCCTTTCAGGTTCCGCACGGCAAACGCGCCGTCGACATCCTGCGCATGCTGAAGCCTGAGTTCAATGACGCACAAGTTGCCGAAGGCCTGCGAGCGATCGAGGATTTCGAGATCGCCGATACCGCCGATCTTGCCGTTCTTCCCGGCGCGGACCGGATGCTGCAAAGTCTGCCACCGGACCGCTGGGCCGTTGTAACGTCGGCTACGCAGCGAGTCATGCTGGGACGTCTCGCTGCCGCCGGGCTTCCTCTGCCCGAGAGGATAATCTCCGGCGATATGGTGGAGCGAGGCAAGCCGGACCCCGAACCGTATCGTCGTGGCGCGGAATTGCTCGGCTTCGCTCCAGCCGAATGCATCGTTGTCGAGGACGCTCCGTCCGGCGTGGGCGCTGGCATCGCCGCGGGCTGCCGCGTACTTGCCGTTCTCGGCACACACGAACCGGACGAACTGTGCGAGGCCACCTGGATAGCAGAATCTCTGGAAAGAGTCGGTATCGCCATCAATGCCGGCGGTCTGTCTCTCCAGTTCAAAAATCTCGCAGCCGACAAGCTCTAAGCTGAAAAGCTGACAGCTGACAGCTCTGGAATCGTGCTTTTCTCGCGGCCTCAGCGCCCGCGCAGCAACCCTTCCACCAGCCACAGGTCTTCCTCCGTGTCCACGCCGATCGTGTCGTGCTCGGTTGCTTCCACGTAGACGCTCAGCCCGTTCTCCAGAAAGCGAAGCTGCTCCAGCCGTTCAATGCGTTCGAGGCTGCTTGGTGGCAGGGAGGGGAAGTGCTCCAGCGCTGTCTTGCGATAGGCGTACAGCCCGATGTGCTTCCAGTATTCCGTGCCGGCCCCGTCGCGATCGTAGGGAATCGTCGCGCGAGAAAAATAAAGCGCGCGGCCATCCGTTGCCGTCACCACCTTCACCGCATTCGGATTCGAAATATTCTCCGGCGTGCACCGTACCTTCAGTGTCGTCACATCCACATGCGCGTGCGTAAACGGCCGCAGCAGTGCTGAAATGTGCTCCGGCCGCAGCAGCGGCTCATCGCCCTGAATGTTGACGTACACCTCCGCATCGATCTTCTGCGCGATGGCATGCACGCGGTCCGTCCCACTGGGCAGGGCCGGCGAAGTCAAGGCCACCTCGATGCCGCGCGCCGCACACAGCGCAACTACCTCGTCGGAATCCGTTGCCACCAGCACCCGATCCAATTCCGGACACGCCCGCGCCGCATCCACCACCCATGCCAGCAGCGGCTTGCCCGCAACCTCGCGCAGCACCTTACGCGGCAGCCGCGTAGAAGCCAGCCGTGCCGGGATCACGCCGAGTGTGCGAAGGGCTTTGCTCATTCGCGACCGTCAACCGACGCGTACATCTCCGCCTCCGCGCCCCTCAGTTCGCCCACGCCAGCCCGTCCGCGCCCTTGCCTGCGTCGATCAGCCGCCGCACCTGCCAGCTCGCCGTGTCAATCTCCGCCACCTTGCCGCTTGCATTGCACGAAACATAAGCCGTCTTGCCGCCCGGCGCAATCAGCACCTCCTGCGGCGTTGCCGGCACGTCGATCGTCCGGGCCACCTTCATCGCCGCCAGATCAATCACCGCAACCTGGTTCACCGTCGGGACCGCCAGCACAAGCCACCGCCCATCCGGAGTCGCCGCGCCACCGTAGCCAAGCCCAGGCAACGGAATCCAGTTCTTCACCGTGTTCGTCGCCGTGTCGATCACCGCAAGCTGCGGCTTTGCCTGGTCCGAGGTAAAGACCCACTTATCGTCATTCGAGATGGAGATGCGCTGCACCGTGCGCGAGACCGGAATCACCGCAACCGTCTTCCGCCCCGCCATGTCCAGCACGGAAACCGTGCCCGAACCTACATTCGCCGTATAACCTCGCCTGCTGTCGTGCGACAGGATCAACATGTGCGACTGCTCCGCGCCAGTCGGCACCGTGCCCACAATCTTCCGTGTCTTCGGATCGACGATGGTCACGGCCTTGTCGAGCTCCGTTGTCACGTACAGGTTCCCGGTCTTCGGATCGAGCAGCGGCATATGCGGCCGCACGCTGTGGCCAAAGTCGACGTGTCCCACCACCTTGCGCGTGGGCACGTCGATCACCAGCATCTCGTGTCCATCGATTCCCGGCCGGCCAACGCCGCTGCTCCCGTAGATCGGCATCCACGCTGTCTTGCCATCCGCCGAGGCGATCACTTCATGCGCGTGCACCCCCGGCGTGTTCTCCGCGATTACCGCCGTCTGCTTGCCGGTCGCGGAATCGATCACGCTCAGCGTCGCATCGCCCTGGTTCACCACCAGCAGCGACTGCGCCGCCGCGCAAACAGGAAGAACCGCGAAGCACACCAGCGGCCCCAGAAGAAAGCGAAATCGATGACTTTGCATGGCCGGAGCAGTATAACGGCTACAGCCCTCGTGGCGCTTTCAGGTCTCGCGATGCTTTTGCAGGTTATGCGGCGTTTGCCTGGTTTATATGTCTAAGAGTCTGATGCGCTACCTTCCATATGCAGCCCTGGGCGTCGCCCTCGTTTCCTCCTCCGTGGTATTCGCACAGACGCCTGCCGAACCGTCCCCCCAATCGACTTTTGACGTCGTCTCCATCAAGCCCAATAACTCTGGAAGCCGCAACTTTGGTGGAGGGCTGACATCGACCGGTGTGCACATGACCAATATGCCGCTCATCATGGTCATTGACATGGCCTACTTTCAACACTTCTCCGGCGACCGTATTGTGGGATATCCGGCTTGGGCGGTGGATGAACATTACGACATCGTCGCCCATGTCGACGAAGCCACGGCCGCTCTCTGGCAGAAGCTTCCCGTTCGCCAATATCAGGAACTTGGCAGGCCAATGTTGCAAAAAATGCTTGCCGATCGCTGCAAGCTCGTCGCGCACCTTGTCCCGGCCCAGGTCGACGGCTACGTCCTCGTTATCGGCAAGCACGGCGTTCGGCTCACCCCGACGAAGCCCGGAGAAATCTATCCCGACGGCGCGCTGAACGGCGGTGACGGAGCCAAGGTCGTTCCCGCCTCAGCCTCCAAAGACAACGCCATTCACTACTACAACGCCACCGTAGAACAAATGGCTCAGCGGATCGCCACGAACTGGGTAGTTCAGGACCAGACCCATCTCACTGGTCGCTACGACTTCGTCATCCGTCCACTGCAGATACCCCGAGACGCAGACGGCAACCGCACCATCACCGATCCCCAGCCCTCCGACATGTGGGACATCGGCGACACCGGCCTCGAGCTCAAGCGAACCAAAATCCCCTCCCAGAACCTCGTCATCGACCACATCGAGCGCCCTACGCCGAACTAAGCTGCGCTTCACTCATCGTTCTCCTTTCAAGTATCATGGACAGGTTGCGTGATTGTGCTGGGGAAGAGATCTCCGGCGCAGGTCGCAACCCCTGCCTCAGCAAGCGTTTCCCCAATCCGGCGGTGTAGCTCAGATGGTTAGAGCGACGGACTCATAACCCGTAGGTCGGCAGTTCGATTCTGCCCGCCGCCACCAGCATTTCCCAGCAAAATCTCCTGTCTCCTCCACGGCAATCCAGCCGCTCAGGGCAGCGGAGTATCATGGGATGACCAGCTTGCCGCCGAGCGCGTCTAACTAGCGGCGCAGCCTGTCTTGCAGTTTCCTCCTATCGGAGCGTTTCCCTTCCCATGCCGAAGATTTCTAAAGTCCTCCTGCTTTCCGCGTCTGTCGTTCTGGTTCTGGTCGTCTTCCTCGGCGTCAACTCCGCTGGCGTCCGCGCCGCATCTGACGGCCAGGATGGCGCCTATCGCCAGATCAGCGTCTACAGCGAGGTGCTCAACAAGATTCAGGATGACTACGTGACGCAGCCAAACATTCCGGCGGTCACAAACGGCGCTCTCCGCGGCCTGCTGGAGTCCCTTGACGCCGACTCCAGCTATCTCACCGCCGACGACTACAAGGCCTACAAGTCCGACAAGGGTGGCCGCGCTCAGGCCGGCATCAACGTCTCCAAGCGCTACGGCTACGCAGCCGTCGTCTCCGTCGTCCCGGGCAGTCCCGCGGATAAGCAAGGCCTCGCGGATGGCGACATTCTCGAATCCATCGATGGACAGGACACGCGCAATATCTCCCTCGCCATGATTCAGCGCATGCTGGAAGGCGCGCCGGGCTCCACGCTCACCGTGGGCGTAGTGCGTCCCACCAAAGCCGAGCCGGACAAGATCGTCATGACCCGCACCCTGGTGACCGAGCCGCCCGTCAAGGAGGACCAGTACGAGAACTCGTCGATCCTCTATCTCAAACCGGAGATTCTCGACCGCGAACACGTCGACGAGATCCAGACGCGCTTGAAGCAAATGTCCAAGGACGGGAATAAGAAGATTCTCCTCGACCTCCGCGATGTCGCCGCCGGCGACATGGATCAGGCCATCCGTTTGGCCAACTTCTTCCTCAATGGCCAGATGATCGGCTCCCTCGAAGGCCAGAAATTCCCCAAGCAGGTCTTCTGGTCCGACGCTGCCAAGAGCATCAACCCCAATGCTCCGCTCATTGTCCTCACCAACCGCGGCACCGCCGGCCCGGCGGAACTCGTCGCTGGCGCCATCCTGGACGACAAGCGCGGCGATGTTGTCGGCGAAAAGACCTTCGGAGAAGGCGCCCAGCAAAAGACCTTTGAACTGCCGGACGGAAGCGCACTCATCCTTACCATCGCGAAGTACGAATCGCCCTCCGGCAAGAAGCTGCAGGATGACGGCGTCACGCCCAACATCCCTGTCTCCTCCGGCCTCGACGAGCAGGCCGACGTGGACGATGAAGTGCCGCAACAGATCGTTGGCGGCGCAGCCGCCACGGTTCCGACAGCACCCAAAAAGCCCACCGTCCAGGTTGATGAGCAACTGACCAAAGCGCTCGACCTGCTGAAGACCAAGCCCGCGTAGGGCAAACCGTATCCGGCGGACGTCCGAATAACCACAAATCCGTGCCCCATTCATCGCGCGTTGTTGCGCGATGAGTGGGATTGAGCCACGTCTATCCCTAGCAACTAACAACCGGCAAATATCAACTGCTCTTCCGCGCAATACTATGGAAGGGCAGCCCGTGACCACTCTCTCCCATGACGAGCAGCGCCAGTCGCGCGACACCGCGCGCTGGTGGCGTCGCCTGTTTCCCTGGCGCGGCTTCCATCTCGTGCATGGCCCGGCCTATCCTTCGCGCCGCATCGCCGTGCGCGCCACCTTCGTCACGCTGCTGTTGCTGTCGGCGCTGTTTGGTTCGATGTGCGGCCTCATGCTCATCTACTCGGTCGACCTGCCGCAGATGAACGACCTCATGCGCTATCGGCCAGATACCACCACGGAACTGCTCGACATCCATGGGCGCCAGATCGGTTCCTTCGCGCTCGAACGGCGGGTCGTCGTTCCTTACAGCCAATTCCCGCCTGTCCTCCGTCAGGCGCTCATTTCCATCGAAGACAAAACCTTCGAGCGCAACTGGGGCGTCAACCTCATTCGCGCCGTCGGCGCCGCCTGGCGCGATCTCCATTCTCGCAGCCGCGCGCAGGGCTCCTCCACGCTCACCATGCAGCTCGCGCGCAATCTCTTCCTCTCCAACGAGAAGACCTACGGCCGCAAATTCCAGGAAATCCTGCTCGCCATGCAGATCGAGCATGTCTTCACCAAGGACCAGATCTTCGCCATGTACGCGAACCAGATCTACCTCGGCCACGGCACCTACGGATTCGAAGCCGCCAGCGAGTTCTATTTCTCCAAACACGTCCACGACCTCACGCTGACCGAAGCGGCACTCCTCGCCGCGCTCCCCAAGGGCGCGGAATACTACTCGCCGCTCAACCATCCCGATCGCGCTCTCCGCCGTCGCAACCTCGTCCTTGCCGAGATGCGCGACGATGGCAAGATCACCCTCGCCCAGGAAGAAGCCGCCGCCGCCATGCCACTCGGCCTCCACATCCAGGCCGCGCCGAATTCCGAGGCTCCCTACTTCGTCGAAGAAGTTCGCCGCCAATTGGAGCACGAGTTCGGCTCGGAAGAAGTCCACGGTGCAGGCCTCCGCATCTACACCACGCTTGACATCGATCTGCAGCGCGTCGCCAACAAAGCCGTGCTCGACGGCACCGCCGCGTACGAGCGCCGCCACGGCTGGAAGGGCCATCTCGAAAACATCGTCCGCGAAGGTCAGGACCCCGCGAAGTATCAGCATCCGGACTGGACCGGGCTCACCATCCAGCCCGGCGGCTACTATCACGCACTGGTGACGGAAGTGTCGCCGTCGCGCGTTGTTGTCAAGATCGGTCGCACCCAGGCCGCGATGACGCCCGCCGACTGGAAGTGGACCGGCCAGACCTCGGGCAGTGCCTTCCTCTCCCTAGGTGACATCGTCTACGTCCGTCTCGACAGCGTACCCGGCGCAAGCGGCATCGGTCATGCCGCCCTTGAGCAGGATTCCGGCGCGCAGGCCTCCCTCATGGCGGTCGACAACGCGAGCGGCGAAGTGCTTGCCATGGTCGGCGGTCGTGACTTCGCGCTCTCGCAGTTCAACCGCGCCACGCAGTCCGAGCGCGAGGTCGGCTCTTCCTTCAAGCCCTACGACTATACCGCCGCGGTCGAGGCCGGCGCGAAGCCCGACGACATCATCGTCGACGGTCCCGTCAGCTTCCCCACGCCCAACGGACCCTACACGCCGCACAACTACGAAGGCGACTACAAGGGCCCGATGACTCTACTCAACGCCTTCGCCGAGTCGCGTAATATCCCCGCGCTCAAAATCGCCGACCACGTCGGCATCCGCAAGGTGATCGAGGTTGCGCATCGCTTCGGCGTCACCAGCAACATCCCGGCCTTCCTCCCTATCGCCATCGGCGCGGCGGACATCTCGCTCTATGAGCAGGTGCAGTCGTTCTCCGTCTTCCCCAATGATGGCATCCGTATCCAGCCGCACTACATCCGCCGCGTCACCCAGGCCGACGGCACCCCGCTCGATGAGCCTCCGCCTCAGGTCACGGAAGTGATCTCGGTCGAGACCGCGCGCACCATGATGCAGTTCCTCCGCGCCGTCACAAGCTTCGGCACCGGAGCCGCTGCCGCGCAGCTCAAGCACCCCCTCGGCGGCAAAACCGGCACCACCAACGACTACACCGACGCGTGGTTCCTCGGCTTCTCGCCCTCCGTCACCTGTGGCACCTGGATCGGCTTCGACAACCGCCAGTCTCTCGGCGACAAGGAGACCGGCGCCCGGGCCGCGCTTCCTATCTGGATGGACTTCATGCGCGCCGCCATCGCCAGCAAACCCGATGAGCAGTTCCCGTCCGGCGGCGAAAAGCAACTCGACGTCCCGGTGAACGCACCGCCCGGCGCTCCGCCGCCCGCCGCGCAGCCTTCCGCCAAACCCGCCGACGACACCGATCCCGACGCGCCCGAAGGTTCAACTCCGAAGCCCACAGCGCCCACTGCACCTGTTTCCGCAGTGGACGCTATCGGCGCTCCTCAGTGAACCTCGGCAATTCCCAAAATCCACTCCGTCTGCCGGTCGCTCCAGACCCGCAAGACGAAGACACCTGCCCACCAAAATCGTGGGTTCAACTGCTCCAGTTGGTACGTCACTGCAGTGTATAACGCAGGATTTGCCCGATCGGTGCAGGCGCTGCCGCTCCCCAGTTCGAGATATACAGCGCCCCATCCGGTCCAAACGTCATACCCGTCGGCAGCGCGAGCCCGGTGATTACGTCTTCCGCCACGCCATTGCGAATGCGGACCACTTTGCCGTCGCCGGGATTCGGGAAGCCGGCTGTATCCGACAGCTCCAGTACGTACAGCAGTCCGTCCGGTCCCCAATCCATGGCGACAACTGTCGCCAGGCCCGGTGAAGCAGTGTCCGTAATGTGCAGGGTCCCCGGCCCGCATGCCACGGAGTGGTCGTCGCACCCAGGCTTCAGCGTCAGTAATTGAGAAGAGCCGGGCACGATCGGGAACAGGCCCAGGTTCCCCACGATCAGACCGCCC
>DATNAU010000156.1:0-2602 GCA_035572415.1 Acidobacteriaceae bacterium | reverse complement strand
CAGCATTCCCTGGCGCGTGCGGACCCAGATCGATCGCACCGCACCCGCGGCTAAGAATCGTGCTGTGTCGGTGCCTGAGGTAGTGCTGCGCTCCTCGCTTACTGCGATGGTGTGGTCTGCTGTTGCGCAGGCGCAGGGCGCGCCGTTTGCGGTGCAGAAGCCGTGGCCGTACTGCGTAATTTTGAAGGCGGTCCAGCGCATCTGCGGAAGGCGCGCGATGAGTCCGGCGACCACTGCGGTCTTGCCCACGCTGCGGGATTGACCGCCGACCACGATGATTGCCACGGGTTATTTCTCCTTTTTGGGTGGGCGCCGCTTTCTCGCGCCGGGGGCTTTTGCGTCCTCTCCTAATTGACCGAGCGCCGCCAACTCCTTCAGGTATTGATGCAGGGGGCGAGCGGGGCGTCCCCAGTGAACTACACCTGCGCCCTTCAGCTTTTTGTGGGTGAGCACGCCGGAACCGGAGCCGAGAATGACGCCGGGGCCGATTTCGGCGTGATCGCCAATGCCCACCTGCCCGCCAACGACCGCGCCTTCACGGATGGCACTTGACCCGGAAATGCCGGTTTGGGCCGCGATCACTACATTTGGCTCCACGAGCACGTTGTGCCCGATGTGGACGAGGTTGTCGATCTTGACGCCGTGCGCGATTCGGGTTTCTTCGAGTGCGCCGCGATCAATGGTCGTGTTGGCTCCAATTTCGACATCGTCTTCGATGACCAGGCGGCCCTGCTGCGGGAACTGGAGGTATTCTCCCGTCGCGTCATCGCGCACGTAGCCGAAGCCGTCGGAGCCCAGCACGGCTCCGGCATGAACTACGACGTGGTCGCCTATTTCAGTGCCGGCATAGATCACCACTTTTGGATAGATTCGGCATTCGCGTCCGAGTTTGACGCCGCGTCCGATGACCGCGCCTGCGCCGATCACGGTTTCATCGCCGAGGTGCGCGCCAGCTTCGATGACGGCATACGCGCCGACCGAAATGCGTCTTCCGCGCACTGCATCGGCGGCAATCTGGGCGGTGGGATGGATTTCCGCCTCCACTTCTCTGGAGCCGAGTAGTTTTGCGGCACGCGCAAAGGCCAGCTTTGGTTTACTCACGACAAGCAACGCCTTGCCGGATTCGCCTGCTGACGCGTTCACCTTGTCAGACACGATTACCCCACCGGCCTGCGAAGATAACGCGTCGCGCAGGACTGCCGCATCTTCAGCAAAGACGATGTCCGAGCCGCGCGCTCCTGCAATTGAAGCTACGCCTGAGAGCTCGCGATCCGGGTCTGCGCCGCGAAGGTCCGCCTTGAGCAACTCCGCTAACTGAATCAGTCGCACGATCACTCCAGATTAAGAATTCTGTTTCCTGTGTTCTGAAACCTGAACCGCTTCTTCCCGCGTGCCGTCGGGCCGCGTCTTCCATCTACGATGCACCCACAGCCACTGGTCAGGATACCGCCGGACCCAGTCCTCGATCACCGCCGTGAATCGCGCGGTGTTGGCCAGGGCGTCGGCTTCGTCGTCCCCTGTGTTCAGGAGCGGGATTTCTTCTCCGAAGCGGAGAACGTATTTCTGCTCCGATTCTTCCCAGAGCATGAAGCCCGGCAGCACGGCTGCGCCTGTCTTCAAGGCCACTCGCGCAAGCCCGGAGGCGGTGCAGGCCTGGCGTCCGAAGAACGGCACAAAGAGTCCTTGCGGCGGGGTCATGTTGGTGTCCATGAGGATGCCCACGGTCTCGCCGTGGCGCATGGCGGCAAGCAGCCCGCGCGCAAAATCGTCCTTGTGGAGCACGCGGTTGCCGTGCAGGCAACGGATGGCGTTCACCAATTGGTCGACGCGGGCGTTGTCGAGACGGCGGATGACGATGCTCATGGGATGGCCCATGAGCGAGTGGTAGTAGCTGGACAGTTCCCATGCGCCCAAGTGGCCGGTGACGATCAGCACGCCTTTGCCGCGATCGCGGGCGGCCAGGTAATGTTCGAGACCGTCATAGCGGAGGAAGCTGCGTGTATTCTCAGCGGTATAGTGCGACATTTGGCAAAATTCGGCGAGGAGCCAGCCGAGGTTCCGATAAAGCCGCCGAAGAATCTGCACTCGCTCTTTCGGGGATTTTTCAGGAAATGCCAGATTCAGGTTGCAGAGGCCGACCCTTCGCAGGCGGCCAAGCAGCCTGTAGGCTGTGACGCCTACGCCTGCGCCGATAGAGCGCGCAACGCCACGCGGCAGACTGCCGAGCAGCGCCACCAGCACTCGCACAACCGCATATTCGAGCCATTTCCGCATCGCAAACGACAGTGTACGATGATCTTCCGCGCCTCTGTCGAGGCATGCCATTAAGGATGCAGGAGTATGCTGGCCCTGCGGAGGATGTCGCCCATGCAGGAAGGAATTCAGAGTCTGAGCAGCAGCTACTCCGTTGAAGAGACGGTCGATAGGCTAAAGGCGCTCCTCGACGAAAGGGGGATTAAGCTTTTCTGCCTGATCGACCATTCCGGGGAAGCCTCTGCGGTCGGCTTCGAGATGCGGGCTACGAAGCTGCTGATTTTCGGTAATCCCAAGGCTGGAACGCCATTGATGATGGCCGCGCCGAGCGCTGCGCTCGATTTGCCGC
>DATNAU010000155.1:0-2577 GCA_035572415.1 Acidobacteriaceae bacterium | reverse complement strand
GCACGGACAATAAGTTCGCGCAGCGGTACATGTTCACCAAGTGCGTGGAGATGGTGAAGGCCTTCCGCTCGCATCCGTGCGTCATCGAGTACTGCCTGCAGAACGAGCTCGGCGCGGACCTCAAAAATCCAGACACGCTCGCGGTCCTCGAAGCGATGCACAAGGAAGACCCCAGCCGCCTCGTCGTGCTGAACGACGGCTTCGTCGCGCCTCCGCGGCGAGCGGCGCAGGCGTGGTACGAACCCTGGGGCAATGATCTCAAGTCCGGCAAGCTGCACCGCTCCGATGAAGAAGAGTGGGGCGGCTGGTGGAATCAGCACCAGGGCGCGGGTGACCAGTGGTATGACGAGTTCTACAAATCGCCCACGGACTTCACCTACAAATCGCCTGAGCGCAAAGTGATCTCGGAATTCGGCGAGATGGAGGGCTGCGCCACGCCGGACAACCACTCGCTGATGCTGCACGAGCTGGCCGACCCGAAGGGCACGGGCCTGGGCAATCAGCCGCCCAACCAGAGCTACGATCTTGAGGACCATCGCGAGATTCTTGCGGCATATGACAAGTTCCTCGACAGGTGGGGCTTCCGCAAGGCGTTCCCCGCGACGGAAAAGCTTTGGACCTCGCTGGGCAAGAAGTGCTACGACACGTGGCAGAACTACCTGGAGAATGCACGTATCAGCGACGAGCTGGACTTCGCCGCCATCTCCGGCTGGGAGTCGACGGCGATCGAGAACCACTCCGGCATCGTCGACAACCTGCGCAACTTCAAGAGCGACCCGACGCCGATCGGCGCGACGCTGCTGCCGGTGCGGCCGGTCGCCAAGCAGCGCGCGATGTGCACGGCCTTTGGCGAGACCGCAACCTTCGATCTCTTTCTGCTGAACGATACCGACGCTGCCGCGGTGGGCACACTCAACTTCACGGCAGTCTCGCCTTCGGGGCGGCTGGTAAAGCTGGGCGAGTTCGCTGCTCCAGCGTGGCAACGCGATCAGTTCAGCTACCTTGTCAAGGAAGCGCTCGTCACGCCCAGACTCGACGAAGAAGGGATGTGGCGCTTCCGTTTCGCGCTCAGTTCCCTGCCCGCGGCGACGCAGACCAAGGAAATATGGGTGGCGAACACGCACGCGCCGCTAGCGGTTGAGATCACATCGGTTCCGGCAGCGAAGGTCGTGCGGTTTCCCGCCCTGATCGTCGCGGTCTCCGGTATTTCGAACAGGCTGCGCAATTCGCTGGCGGCGCTGAAGGACATTGAACTTCACGACTTTGCTCCTGGCGCCAAGTACGACGTGATCGTCTCGGCAGGCCTGGTCACTGGAGCTTCTTCGACACAGAACGCCGGCGACGACACCGGCCTTGACGCGCCCGGCAACGGGCCGGCCGGAGCCGCGCCTGCGCCTGAGCCTGCTTCCTCTGCAGGTCAGCCCTCGCGGCCGGGACAGCTTGCGGGCGGCATTCTCGATGCGGTACGCGCGGGCACGCCGCTGCTGGCCATTCCGCAGACGGATGCGTTGAGCGATGGCGTCGCCAGGCAGCTCGCTGCGGCAGGTGCGTTTACATACAGCGGCACCGTCGGCGACTTCCGCGCACCCTGGATGGGCAACTGGTACTTCGTGCGCAAGCACCCGGTGTATGAGGGGCTTCCACAGGACCAGGCGATGGGCATCCATTACCAGGCGAAGGGGCGCGAGTCGAATGGGCTGCTGATCGATCGCGCACCGAATGGCCCTGAGGTGGAGATCATCGCGGCCTATTCACGCGACCATGATCGCAACGTCGGCGCGGGGACGTTCACGACGAAGCTCGGCAAGGGCCGCATTCTCTATCAACGTGTGCCGGAGCTGCATGCGGTATTGCAACAGCGGTTTCTCGCGAACGCTCTGCGATGGCTGGTCGGCTAGGGACTGGTTGGTGGGGACTAGGAGAGCAATTGGCTGATCGTGTTCGTATTGGCATCGATCTGGGTGGGACGAAGATCGAGGGCCTGGCGCTGGATGCGTCGGGCGATGAGATCGCGCGGCTGCGCATCGCGACGCCGCAGCATGACTATGAGGCGACGGTCGCGGCGATCGTCAGCGTGGTGGAAGATCTCGAGCGGCGGATCGGCGGTATTCGCGATCGCGAGCGGCCGACGGTTGGAGTTGGTATTCCGGGCACCGTGGTTCGCGCGACCGGGCTGGTGAAGAATGCGAATTCGACCTGGCTGAACGGCCGTCCGCTGGAGCGCGATCTCTCTGCGGCGCTCCGGCGCGAAGTGCGTTGCGCCAACGATGCAAACTGCCTCGCGGTGTCGGAGGCGACCGACGGCGCGGCAGCGGGCGCGGCGATGGTCTTCGCCGTCATCCTGGGCACGGGCTGCGGCGGTGGGGTTGCCGCGCATGGTCGCGTGCATGTGGGGCCGAACGGCGTGGGCGGTGAGTGGGGCCACAATCCGCTGCCCTGGCCGCGGCCGGATGAGCTGCCCGGGCCGGAGTGCTACTGCGGCCAGCGCGGCTGCATCGAGACATGGATCTCGGGGACCGGCTTGTGGAAGGACCACGAGCGCGTGACGGGTGTGCGCATCACCGGCGAAGCGATCGT
>DATNAU010000154.1:0-16579 GCA_035572415.1 Acidobacteriaceae bacterium | reverse complement strand
CGGCGTCACGGCATCGTTCTCGCCCAATCCGGCCGCGTATTCGACAAACCTTACGTTCACGGCTGCCGGCTCAGCGACACTGGGGCAGTACAACGTGACGGTTACGGGCACTTCGGGCGGCCTGACCTCCACGTTGCCGCTGGTCTTGCAAATTTACCCGCCGAGCTTCTCGCTCTCGGACTCTTACTCGGTCACCATCAACCAGGGAGGATCGGGAACCGGCACGGTCTATATCTATGGTCAATACGGGTTCAACAGTCCCGTAAGCGTGAGCGCATCCGGCCTTCCCGCAGGAGTGACAGCATCATTCTCGCCGAATCCCGCGACGGCGACTTCCACCGTGACGTTCACCGCCTCCGGCGGCGCCACCGCAGGGCCCGCAATTGTCACCATTGTTGGCACGTCAGGCTCTGCATCGGCATCGACAACGCTGAACCTCACGGTTAACGCGTCCAGCTTCTCGATTGCGGACGCGCCGTCGGAGACGGCATTGCTCCCTGGGGCGTCAGCCAAGTCCACGGTGTCGGTGGTCCGCTCGAATGGATTCAGCGGAGCCGTGAATCTCACGATCGATGGCCTGCCCGCCGGCGTGACTGCGAGCTTCTCTTCGCCGTCGACGACCACGTCCAGTACGCTGACTCTGACAGCCGCCCCATCGGTGACCCCGGGCACCACAGTCGCGACGATTACTGGAACTTCAGGCGCAGAGAGCGCAACCGAGCCGTTGCAGATCACGATCCGCACTGCGCCCGCGGCCACGACGACGACACTGGCGATCTCTGCGGCGGCCAACCCTGTTAGCTCGGTGGCGGCTGGAACACCTGTCACGCTGACCGCATCCGTGGGGCAAGGGTCGACTTCGCTGACTACAGGGCAAGTGATCTTCTGCGGCGCGGCAGCAACCTCCTGCGGGCCCGGTTCCATGCTGGGCGTTGCGCAACTGACGAGCGCCGCCACCGCGACCTTCACGTTCGTCCCCGGAATGGGAAGTCACGGATATAAAGCCGTCTTTCTGGGCACCAATGCTGCTGCGGGCAGTTCCTCCGCGGTATCGAGTCTGAGTGTGACGTCGGCGCAGCCCACGACGACCGTCATCACGCAGAGCGGCTCACCGGGTGCATATCGTCTTACCGCGACCGTCTCCGGCCAGGGTGCGGCCGCGCCAGATGGCATGGTGTCCTTCGTGGACACAAGCAATGCAAACTTTGTTCTGGGCAGCGCGACATTGGCGCCGGCCCAGACCTCCTTCAGTTCGACGGCCTCGCAGGTGCCGATGACCGGCGTGGAGCCCTCATCTGTGGCTGTGGGTGACTTCAACGGCGACGGAATCCCTGACCTTGCCGTAGTGAATGCGGAGAACCCGGGCGGAGTCATGATTTTCCTGGGCAAAGGCGACGGCACTTTCACCGCGGGTACTCCACTGAGTCCTGCTTCCGGTACTGCGTCCGTGGTGGCCGCGGCGGATTTGAACCAGGACGGCAAGCTGGACCTCGTAGTGGGAAGTCAGAACCCCAATTCATTGACCATATTCATGGGCAATGGGGATGGCACTTTTGCGTCTACCAGCTTCAATCCACAGATGAGCGCCGGTCCCGGATCGATCGCTGCCGGAGACCTGAACGGCGACGGCATACCGGATCTCGCGGTCGTGGGCACGCTGGGCAGTTCGGTCAACATCCTGCTGGGCAATGGCGATGGCACCTTTACGCCTGCCGCATCCGCTCCGGCGACCGCCGGCGGTTCGCGCTCCGTTCAAATCGGGGATTTCAATGGCGACGGAGTGGCGGATCTCGTCGTCGCAAATCAGAGCAACAACTCGCTTACTGTGCTGCTGGGCAATGGCGATGGCACGTTTGTGCCGACTGCGGTAAGCCCGGCTACGGGAAACAATCCGCTCTCGGTGTCCGTTGGAGATTTCAATGGCGACGGCATTCAGGACCTCGCGGTTGCGAACGGAGCGAGCAATTCAGTCACGGTGCTGATGGGCAACGGCGATGGTACCTTCGTGCCAACCGCATCCAGCCCGGCAACGGGAAGCAATCCCATCTCATTGGTCGTGGGAGATTTCAACAATGACGGCATTCAGGACCTTGGAGTTGCAAACTACTACGGCAACTCAGCCACCGTCCTGCTGGGCAACGGGAACGGCACCTTTACCGTCGCAGCGAGTCCCACTACAGGTCTCTATCCGTTCAGCATCGCTGCCGCCGACTTCAACGGTGACGGCGTCCCGGACCTGCTCACCATCAACTATTCCGGCGCCAGTGCGACTGTGTTGCTATCAAAGCTGGCGCAGACTGCCACAGCAAGTGTGAGCAACATATCGCCGGTGGGGAATGGATCGCACACGGTAGACGCAAGCTATCCCGGAAGCAGTTACTTTCAATCCAGCACATCAGGCACGGTTCAACTCGCCGGAGAACCGGTGGCACCATCTGTCTCGGTTGTTCCATCGTCTTCCGGAATGACAACTGTGCAGGCGCTGACCGTCAACGTCGTAGTCAGCGGGGGCGCAGGCAACCCAACTGCGACCGGCTCTGTTCTCCTCAGCAGCGGCTCGTACACATCGGCAGGCGCCGCGCTCAGCAATGGAAGCGCAACGATCACCATTCCCGCCGGATCGCTCGCAGCCGGCTCCGACAGCCTCAGCGTCACTTACACACCGGACAATGCCGGGACGACGACTTACACCGAGAGCACGGGGACCAGTTCGGTCACGGTAAGTAAGACAATTCCGACGGTAACTGTAACACCCTCCTCTTCCGCGGTTGCGACGGTGCAGGGACTGGGAGTAACCGTCTCAGTAAGCGGCGGAGCAGGCAGTCCTGCGGCGACTGGTTCGGTCGTGCTGAGCGGCGGCAGCTTTACTTCTGCCGCAACACCGCTTAGCGCGGGCAGCGCTGCGATCAATATCACCGCGGGAACGATGCCGGCCGGGATAGATAACCTGATGGTCACGTATACACCCGACGCCGGCAGTTCCGCGATCTATGCGCCGGCTTCGGGTTCTTCGTCGGTGACAATTACAAAGGTGGCGCCTACGGTTGTTGTAACGCCGGCCAGTGGGAGCATTCCCGACCTGCAGAGTTTGCCGGTGACCTTCACCGTGAGTGCGGGATCTGGGACGCCGGCGGCAACCGGCACCGTGGTTTTGACGGGCGGCGGCGGCTACAGTTCGGCTCCCACGCCGGTGGGTACAGCGATTGTGATTCCGGCGGGCGCTCTTGCGGTTGGGACGGACACCCTGACCCTGACATACACTCCGGACTCCGCGGCATCCGCCACCTATACCGGCGCAACCGGCACTAACTCCGTGGCGATAACCAAAGCTGCGCCCACGGTAACGGTGAATCCGTCGTCTTCTTTTATCTCCAGCACGCAATCAGTGAATGTCGCAGTGGCGATCAGTGGTGGAACAGGGGCGCCTATTCCCGGCGGCACGGTTACGCTGACAGGCGGAGGCTTTATTTCGCCCGCGGTATCCCTTAGCAACGGGGCTGCGTCGATCGCGATTACGGCAGGCTCGCTGGCTGCAGGCACCGACAGCATGTCGGCCACGTACACACCGGACAGTTCGAGCGCTCTGATTTACAGCGGCGCGACAGGGTCGAGCTCTGTGACGGTGATCGGCACCTCGTCCGCCACTCTAACGGCTACTGCCTCTGCTGCTCTCATCACCAACCAGCAGAGTGTGACTATTACGGTATCCATTACCGGCGCAGCGGGTCAGCCGACGGGAGTAGTTACCCTCACCAGCGGGACTTACAGCGCGCAGCAGACCATCGCGAATGGAGCTGCGAGCTTCAGTGTCGCTGGGGGCGCATTGAATTCCGGGGCCAACACGCTGGCCATCTCGTACTCGGGGAACGTGGTGTATAACGCCGCGACGGCGGCCTCATCGGTAACTGTCGCGCCGGTGATTGCAAGCGCTTCCACTCCGGCTGTTGTTTATCCCGGCTCTGCGGCGGCAGCGACGCTGACCCTGATTGCAGGAACCAACTACTCGGGCACGATGAACCTGAGCTGCA
Organism: Acidobacteriaceae bacterium; assembly: GCA_035572415.1. Classification (GTDB taxonomy): domain Bacteria; phylum Acidobacteriota; class Terriglobia; order Terriglobales; family Acidobacteriaceae; genus Edaphobacter. The sequence goes on along the minus strand of DATNAU010000154.1, from coordinate 12,551 downwards.
CGTTGACGACGTCCCCGCAGGGCGCCCAGCACCTGCCTGCGTGCGTACTGGGGACGGCCGCGGTGCCGCTATCGGCGGGAGGCAGCGGGACTGATTCTGTCACCATCAGCACAACGGCAGCCAGCAGCGCTTCGCTGGCTCCGCATTTACTGGGGCGTACGGCCGGCTATGGCTTTGCGATGGCGTTGACTCTCATGGCCGGCATTCCACGCAGGCGGCGGCTGTCTCGCCTGTGGATGCTGTTTGTTGTGCTAAGCGGCGTGTCGCTGTCTCTGATGGGTTGCGGCGGCAGCGGAAGCAGTGGAAGCAGCGGAGGCGGAGGATCGCAGAATCCGGGAACGACTGCGGGCGCTTATGTGTTCACGCTGGCCGGCACGGACGCGACCAATCCCGCAATTACAGCCTCCACGACAGTCACGGTCACCGTTCAGTAGGAGCTGCTCTGCCGTCCGAAGAGCATGTTCGACGAAAGAAAAGTGGGATGGCGTGGCGGATCAAATAGGTAAAAAGCTTGCGGGGTGATTTCTGCGACGCGGCCTTACGCCTGACGATTCGCCACGCGCGACGCAAATTGCTATGCTGCGTGCCGGGGATTATGCCCTGTGTGAGGGAACTATGAAGGATGGCAATTCGGACGCGCGCGGAGCTTCGCGGCGGCAGTTTCTGGGGATGAGCGTGCCGGCGATGGCGATGGCGGCGGGCAGCAATCTGCTGGCGCAGACGGGGGGCGGAGTGGCCGTGACGAGGCAAGGCGCGGGATCGAGATCTGGAACTGGAGCCGGATCGGGACCAGCATCGGGCACGGACAAATTCGTGGCGATCCAGATTGGCGGACGGTCCTTTGTCGATGAGGGCGTGGATGCGTGCCTGCACACGCTGCAGGAGACAGGCGGCGTGAATGTGGTGATGGCAACCGTGTTCACCTATGGCACTGGGCTGGCCGGACGGCAGGTGCGTGGTGAGCCGCTGCCGGACCATGGTGTGAAGGAGTACGAACGGATTCACGGTGGCAGTTTCGCGAAGGTGCATCCGGAGTTCTATGCGGACTCGCCGATCAAAGATATCCGCGCGCCGGAGCTGGGCGAGTTCGATGTGCTGGCGGACGTGATCCCGAAGGCGAAGGCCAATGGGATGAAGACGTATGGGCTGTTTGAGGAGAACTACAACCCGCGGCTGATTCCGAACTTTGGGGAGGTGGCGGAGGTCGATCTCTATGGGCGCACGGGCGGGACGACGTGCTTCAACAATCCTGGCGCACGCGCGTTTCTGGGTGCGATGGTTTCGGATTGGGTGACGAACAACGATATTGACGGCATCATGTGGGAGTCCGAGCGGCAGGGGCCGTTGAACAATACGATCGGGGCAAGCTTCAACCGGATTTTCCCGAGGCGCAGCGGTACCGCGAACTGCTTCTGCGAGCATTGTGTGCGCAAAGCGAAGGAAGTTGGTATCGACGGCGTGAGAGCGCGCGAAGGGTATATCGCGCTGGACCACTGGGTGAGCCGCACGCAGGCGGGGCCGAATCCGCCGGACGGAAATTTTGTGGGCTTGTGGCGGCTGTTTCTGGAGTTCCCGGAGATTTTCGCATGGGAACGCTTCTGGTACGCCAGCCAGGAGGAGATGTATGCGCACATCTACGGCACAGCGAAAGCGATCAATCCGCGGCTGAAGGTGGGCTGGCACATCATGCATGTGGTGACGATGAGCCCGTTCTACAGCGCGGATGCGAATTACGCGCGGCTGGTGCCCTTCTCGGACTATCTGAAGCCATGTCCGTACAACAACTGCGCTGGGCCGCGGATGGCGCAGTACATCCGCAACGTGCAGTCGACGGTGTTCCGCGACATGACGCCGCAGCAGGTGCTGGACATGCACTATGCGTTCTTCGGATATACGGGGGAGGCGTCGCTGGATCAGTTGCCGACGGCCGGTCTTTCCGGCGCAACGGTGGGAATTGAGACGAAGCGTGCGATTGCGGATGTGCAGGGTGCGATCCCGATCTATCCGGGGATCGACATCGACGTTCCGACAGGGCTCGATGAAAAGCGCACTACACCGGAAGACGTGTACGCGGCGACGTTGTCGGCGTTGAATGCCGGTGCGCCAGGTGTGGTGCTGTCGCGAAAGTACGCCGAGATGAAGCTGACGAATATCGCCGGCGCGAAGCGAGCGCTCAAGGAGTTCGCAGCGAAACAGTCCGGAGGTCACGGCTGACCGCCAGATCGCCTACGAGATGCGACCAAAGAGATTCCATCGCATTCGCGCTGAAGCGGAACGCTGCGGAATGACAACAGGAAGGCTGGCTAGTTGCTAGGCGGAGACGAGTGCGGCCGGCGTGACCATCTTGTGGGCGACGTAGTTGTAAGGCGGAACAGTCTGGCCGCGCAGGATGGAAAGGCCGAGGTGGACGAGGTTGGGCCCATAGGAGCCGGCCTCGTGCGAGACGGAGCCGATGAGCGGAGAGGCGGGTTTTTCCATTTCAGCCATGGCTTCGGCGATGCAGTCCTGGCCGACGATGGCGACATGCTTTTCGCGCTTGCGCTCGCGGACGGCATCGAGCGCGCCGAGGGCGCTGGTGTCCGTGGCGGCGGCGATCAGGATGTGGCGCTCGCGCGGGTGGCGATCAAGGAAGTCGGAGACGAGTTTGCGGCTGCGGTCGCGCATGCCGCGGCAGTCGATGCGTACGAAGCACTCGACGGGGAGATCGGGGATGCCGGCGCGGATGCCCTCGAACGCGCCGGTGATGCGGCTCTGGACCAGGAGGCCGGCTTCGGGAAGATCGAGGCCGAGCACCCACTCCACCTGACCGTTCCACCACTTGAGTGCATGCTGAGCGAGGACCTCACCGGCCTCGAATCCGACGCGGTAGTTGTCGACGCCGAAGTAGGTGGCGTGAGGGTGGGGGATGTCGATGGCGATCATGGGAATTTTTGCGCCGGCGATCTTGTCCGCGATGACGGGTGCGGCGTCCTGCTCGACCTGGAACTCGATGACGAGGTCGACGCGGCTCTTCACGAACTCTTCGGCGTTCTTGATGGCGGTGGCGGCGTCGTAGCAGTTGTCGAGGATGACGAGGTCGACGCCGACGGATGCTGCCGCGGCCTTCAGGCTCTCGGTGACTTCGACAGAGAAGGGCATATCGACGCTCTGGCAGCCGAAGCCAAAGCGGAGCTTCTTGGGGCGCGTGACCTGGCGATAGAGGCCGTCGGGCGACTGGGAGAGATAGCCGCGATGCACGAAGGTCTTGAGCACGCGATAGACGGTGGTCTTGGAGATTTTTGTCTGACGGTGGATCGCCTCGAGAGTCATGGGCTGGTTTTCAGCCTGGAGGAGTTCGAGGATGTCGAGTGCCTTGGACAGGACCGGGATGAGATAGAGGCGTCGGGATTTGCGAAGTGTCATAAGGGGTCGAACTTGTAATGGGAGCCATTATGTCATGTTTCGGTAATGGAATTTCATGTTTATTTTCTGAAATCCATAGTGCGGCTGAATGGCGGCGTTTTCTATGCCATTCTAGACAGGGCGAGCGAGGACGATGGCGACACTGAAGGAGATTGCGGAGCTGGTGGGCACGCCGAAGCCGGCCATCGAGCCGGAGATTTTGCGTGTGTCCAGTATTGAGGCGGCGACGCCAGTGACGCTGGTATTTGCGATGGATGGGGCATCGCTTGCGGCGGCGCTGAACTCGCCGGCGGGCGGGATTTTGACGAAATCAAGCCTCCTGGCGGGTGCGGAGAGCGGTGGGCGCAAGATCGATCGCGGCGATCCGCGGCTGCTGCTGGTGGCTGATCCGCGGTATGCGTTTGCAACTGCGGCAAGTTTTTTGCGGGGGCGGGAAGAAGCGGAAACCGGTGTTACGCCGGGCGTTCATCCGACGGCGGTGATCGGGGCGAACGTGCGGCTGGGAAACGGCAGCAGCATCGGACCGCATGCGGTGCTGGGTAACGAGGTTATTCTAGGCGACGATTGCACCGTGCTGGCGAATGTGACGATCTATGCGGGAACGATGATCGGCGACCGTGTGACGATTCAGGCGGGCGCGGTGTTGGGGTCGACGGGTTTTGGCTATGCGCGAAATTCGCAGACGGGTGCATATCTCGCCTTTCCGCAGCAGGGCACGCTGGTGATCGAGGACGATGTGGAGATCGGCGCGAATACGACGATCGACCGCGGGGCGCTGGGCGAGACGCGCATCGGGAAGGGAACGAAGATCGACAACCTGGTGCACATTGCGCACAACTGCGTGCTGGGGCGGAATGTCATCATCGCGGCGCAGACGGGAATTTCAGGCTCGTGCACCATTGAGGATGGAGCGATTCTGGGTGGGCAGGTCGGGTTGGGCGAACATGCGCATGTGGGGCCCGGAGTGATTCTGGGCGGCGGCGCGGGAGTTCTGAGCCACAAAAAGGTGCACGGGCCGGGAGAGGTCTTCTGGGGAAGGCCGGCGCGGCCACTGAAGCAGTACCTGCGCGATCTGGCGAAGTTGAGCCGCAGTTGAGATGGCGACCATCGTTATTGGAGGGCAGGCCAGCGGCATAGGGAAGACCAGCGTCATCTGCGCCTTGATCGCCGCGATGCCGGAGCGGCGCTGGACGGCCATCAAAATTACACAATGCAGCCATGAAGGTGGTGGGAAGCGGTGCGACTGCAATTTGGGCGGTGCGAAGTTCGCGATCGCGGAAGAGCGTGCCGCAAACGTGCAGGCGGACTCATCGCGCTATCTTGCGGCGGGGGCAGTGCGATCACTCTGGGTGCGCACTCTGCGCGGACATCTCGCCGAAGCCATGCCTCGGATTCGTCAGGAGATCGCCCGCGCTCCCAACTGCATTCTTGAGTCGAACTCAGTGATCGAGTTTCTCCAGCCTGATCTATACGCGCTCATCGTGGCGCGCGACATTGCGGATTTCAAGCCACCCGCGAAAAGGTATTTGAAGCGGGCGGATGCCGTCCTGATGACGGCACTAGACCCAGGGCATCAGGCGCTACAGGCCGGCTGGGTGGATGAGTTGCGAGAGGACCTCGAACGCATCCCGCAATTCACGATCACAGACGACGAGTTCGCCCCGACTGGGTGGGTTGACTTTGTGCGAAGAAAGACCAGCCGCTGATTCGGAGGCAGTGCTTTAGTTGGCGTCGTCGCTGGAGGCATCCATGTAGGCGACGTCGAGCGCGGTGCCTTGAACGGTGACGAGGGAGTTGTTGATCTCGGACCCGTCAACCGTGGAGAAGACGTGCACCTGGCCGCCATAAGCGGTGTAGACCTTGTTGAAGGTCTCTACCCAGCAGATGCCGGTGAGACTGCCGTAATACCATTTGTCCGCGTTCTGGTTGGGATAAGGAACGGTCGCGTTGATATTGCCCGGCGTCACGTTGGGAACGATCTGAGGCGACAAGGTGGCGCCGCCCAGCACCACTCGGGTGAGGCAGTTGTAGTTCAGGTTGTGCGCCTGGCGCCAGCCGGTAGCGCAGTACTGAGAACCGATCCAGAGGGTATTGTTGTCGGCGAACAGCAGCTTGGTATGAGTGCCGTCGGAGATCGGGTATTTCCCGGTAATGGTGTTGGTTGCCAGGTTCATGGTCGAAAGAAAGCCTTCAAACCCGGTGTACTGGCTGTCCGATTGGATCTCCTGGCCGGCGATGTACAGGGTGGTCCCGTCGGAGAGTGCGACGGTGGCTCCTCCCGGCACGGGCACGTTGGCGATCTGGGGATTGGGCTGCGTGGGCGATGTAGGAATGACGTTGTTGTTCAACGGGCCCTGTTGCAGCAGCGTAACGCTGGCGGTGGTGCCGCCGCACTCCGGGCCGCAGTTCAGGACGTAAGCGGTTGTGCCGTCGAGCGAGAAGTAGACGTTGGCGGGACGGTCGTATGTGCCAGGCACCTGAACTGCGCAGTACACGGGCTGAATCTGCGGCTCGCAGTCGACGGCGCCGGTGGCGGCCATGGCAGCAGGAGCGGTTACAAATTGCCCCTGATTGAGCTTGAACACACGATAGAGCGCGTTGGAGTTGCGCACCATGGCGAGCGCAACCGTATCGCCTTTGTTGGCGACCACGCGGTACACGTTGGGAATGTTCAGCGCATAGGTGCCGCTCGGAAAGCCATTGTCGATCACTTCGAGGATGCCGGCGGCTTCTTCCGCGCCGTAGTAGCGCGTGAAAGTGGTGGGAACGGCGACGGAGTTCTGGCCGGTCTGGAAAGTGCCGACCGAGCCGGATGCGGACTCCGTCGAGTAGTTAATCCTGTTCAGGCTTCCGTCACTGGAGGAATAAACGTAACCGCCAAGCTCGACCGGGAAATTGAAGATGGTGGAAGGAAGGCCGGAGCCGTAGCCGCTGATCTGGAACGAAGGGATGGTGTCTTCGACGTTCGTTCGGATGTCGCGCAGGGCGTCGACGATCTGGAGGCTGCCGCTTCCGCCATTGATGCTGACGGCGATCATGACCCGCTGGGCGAGTTTGCTGGGTGGGATAGGCCGGCCGGCATAGGTGTACTGCGGGAACTTGTAATAGTAGTAGGCGGCAGAGTGGCAGGAACTGAGGCCGAGGGAGACGGAGACCAGAAGCAGAACGATGGCCAGGCGCGCAGCGAATCGGTGAGTGCGTGGCTGGGCCGGCGAGGCCCCCATTTGGGTGGGTCCCGGTTGCGGTGTAGAAGTTGGAGCAGGCACAGCGGGCAGACTTCGATTCTTCAACGTGAACAACTCCAACCTGCGTTCTTGAAAGAGGGAATTCCTGCGGGAAATCTGCTGCGAGTATACCAAAGTAGACGCGCTGTCCGGGCGTGGGTGAGCATCCGGCATGCAGTGAAATCGAGCAGTTCTGGCGTTCTCGCTGGGCGGGATGCATTGCAAAGGATGTAGACTGCCAGCGAAGAGGCGCGTTCGCAAATGGCAGGATTTGAGGATCGGCTGACACAACTGGAGCAAGTGGTGGAGAAGCTGGAGCGCGGGGAGCTGTCGCTCGAAGAGTCGGTGCGTCTTTTTGAGGAAGGCGTCAAGCTGTCCGATGCCTGCAAGGCGGAGTTGGAGAAGGCAGAGGGCCGCGTGCAGGTACTGGTGGAAGGCCGCAACGGAAAGATGCAGACGGCGGAGATGGACGTGGATGAAGAGGAAGAAGAGGCCTGAAATGGCTTTCGATCTCGAGCGATGGGCGGAAAAGGTGGCGGAGGCTGCGCGGAAGGGCGTGCAGGTGGAGCGGATGTGGCAGGAGAAGTTGGAGCAGGAGCTAAAGCGGAAGCAGGCGGAAGAGGCAACAGACAGCAAGTGAGCCCTCCTACCCTGACCGTAATTGCCGGCGCAAACGGCTCCCGCAAGAGCACCCTGACGAAGTGGGGACGGGACTTCTTGCAAGGCTCTCGTTTTGGCCGATGAGGCTGTGCTCCTGGACAACTCTTCAGATGAGGGGCATCGTATCGTCGCGTTGAAAAGAGAGGGGCAGGCGTTGCGCTTTCTTGGTGAGCGACCGCGGTGGGCGGCATCCCTGGGATAAGCAGAACTGGCACTTACGCGTAGCGGAAGAGCGCTTTGAAGCCGTAGTCCATGTGCATCTGGATGTGGCAGTGGAAGAGTGTGAGGCCTGGCTGGTTGGCGGTGAACTCGACAGCAGCGCGGCCATAGAAGGGCACGACGACGGTGTCCTTGATGACCCCGCGGGTGGGCTTCGTATTGATGTCGACGAGTTCGAGCACATGGCGGTGCAGATGGAGCGGATGGGCGTCGTCGGTGCGGTTATGGAAAGTGAGGCGGTAGCGCTGCCCCTCGTGCAGGACGAACTCGTTGTCATGCGGGTAGGGCTTGCCGTTGACGGTGAAGGTGTTGAATTTTCCCGGGCCGCCGCCGGGGATCTTCTCGAAGATCATGTCGATGTTTTGGACATTCGAATCCCGGGTGCCCGCAGGCGGGGCACCTTGGGCACCCGCACCTGAGGGTTTGGCGAAGGCGGTGTAGTCCCACAGGATTGAGGTGGGCTTGATCCACTGCGGCTGGTTATGCGCGTTCGCGTATTCGACGATGAGGCCGAGCCCGGCGGTGCGGATGAGGTCGGTGGGTTCGCCCATGATCCAGACGCCGGGGTTGTTCATCTCCACGACGGCGCAGACGCGCTCGCCTGCGCCAAGGAAGAGGGTTTCGACGGTAGCGGGATTGGGAACGGGGTTGCCGTCGAGGGCGATTACTTGAAATTTGTGGCCGCCGAGAGAGATGCGGCGGTTCTCGATGGCGCTGGCGTTGAGGAAGTGGAAGAGGACGCGCTGGCCCTGGCGGACGCGCAGCGGCTCGCCGACACCGAGGGCGCGGTCGTTGATGGAGTAGGTCGTGGAGGTGACCTCAAGGCCGTTGGCCGTGGTGTTGAGGACTTGCGGCTTCTCGGGCTGTGGCGCGTTAGGATCGTCCATCTCGTCCATGTCGACCATTTGCGTGGTGAAGAACGGGTCCCAGTCCCGAAGGGCGAGGAAGAGTTCCTGTTCGTAGGCGCCGGGGTTGGAAGCGGGCTCGACGTAGACGAAGCCGAACTGGCCGGAGTAAGTGCCTTTGCTGAGATCGTTCATCGCCATGGCATGCGAGTGGTACCAGCGCGAACCGGAGGGGGTGGGCGTGAATTTGTATGTGCGGCTGCCATGCGGGGGCACGAATGGCGTGCCCTCTTCCTCAACCCCGTCGACGTCGGAGGGGATCAGGAAGCCATGCCAATGAACGAGTTCGGGTGTGTCCGTATCGTTGTGGACCGTGACGGTAGTGGGCTGGCCCTCCTTCATGCGGAGGATGGGGCCGGGCGAAGTGCCGTTGTAGCCGATGGTGGATAGGATGCGGTCGGGTGCGAGGTTTACAACGACGGGAGCAATGCGCAGGGTGATGTCAGACGCGGCTGCAGCGGTGGCGTTCTGGCCTGAGGGCTGCTGGCCGGATCCCATGCCGGGAAGCATGACGATCTGGGCTGCGAGTTCCCGGCTGAGCGCTTGAGCGGCAAGGGCGGCGGGTGCGAGTTTGAGGAGGTCGCGGCGGTTCATTCGGAGGGCGAGTGGCGTGCGTTCTGTGAGTTAGACGGCGAAGTCAGTCCAGACGCTGATCGTCTCATGGCAGGCGAATTGGTTCAAACGAACCAGTGGGGCCGCGTCTGCAACCTGAGCACGGGCGATTCGTCTATAAATGGAGAACGACAAACGGGTCAGTGCAGCGCGCGGGGAGGGCTGGTCGCCCATGAAGCTCCTGGTGAAGTCCGCGGCAGTGACGATGCTGGTGTTGAGCATCGTGGTGGGGGCGTTCGGGTTCCAGCGCATTGCGGACTGGGGTTCGATCAACACACAGACGGGTGACAAGGCGGAGTTTTACTGGTCGCGCTTGAGCTATACGGTGGCGATGGGAGCCGGCGGTTATGGCGGATTCGGTGGAGGGTACGGCCGTGGGCGCTTCGGGGGCGGCTATGGCTGGGGGGCCACATGGCAGCGGGATTATCCGAAGGCCGACCGGCAGTTTCTGATGGCGCTGAACCGGTTGACGCGGATCAACGGGCGCAGCTATGAGCAGGTGGTGAGTCCCGATTCGGACGACATCTTCAACTATCCGTTTGTCTATGCCGTGATGGTCCATACATGGAGCTTCAACGACGCGGAGGCGAAGCGCATGCGGGAGTATCTGCTGAAGGGCGGCTTTCTGATGGTGGACGACTTCCATGGCACGCAGGACTGGGAAGACTTCATGCGCGGGATGCGGCAGATTTTTCCAGACGCCGAGAAGTTTCCGGTGGAGGACCTGACGGATAAGGATGAGATATTCCATGTCCTGTACGACATGGACGACAGATTTCAGGTGCCGGGCGAGCAGTACATCCGGAGCGGCCAGACGTATGAGAAGGACGGGTATGTTGCGAAGTGGCGCGCAATCCGGGATGAGCACGGCCGGATTATGGTTGCGATCTGCCACAACATGCACCTGGGCGACGCATGGGAATGGGCAGACGATCCGGAATATCCGGAGCAGTTTTCATCGATGGCATTCCGTGTGGGGCTGAATTACGTAATGTACAGCATGACCCACTAGGTTCAAGGGGCAAGGTTCCAGGTTCGAGGGAGGGCGGCAAAGCAAGAACGAACCACGGATGAACACGGATGAGCACGATTGGCTGGTGGTGCTCTTGAATCTCGGACGCTGAACCTCGAACCTTCCCTCCCATGTTTGAATTTTTTTTCAAGTATCCGGCGACGGTGTTTACGAAAGGCAGGTACATCCTGCTGGGCGCGTGGCCGGGATGGCTGCTGGCGCTGCTGATCGTAGTGGCGTGCGCGGGACTGGTGTGGCTGGTATGGCGCGCACTACCTGAGGCGTCGCCACGTATACGGAATTGGCGAGCATGGTTGATCTGCGGGCTGGAAGCGGGAATGGCTGCGCTGTTGTTGCTGCTGTTGTGGGAGCCGGCCATTACGGTGGCGGAGTTGAAGAGCCAGCAGAACATCATTGCGGTGCTGTTGGACGATTCACGCAGCATGGGCCGTTTGGATGAAGGCATCAAGACTACGCGCAAGGATGCGGCATTGAACGCGCTTGAACATGGGCTGTTGGATGGGTTGAAAAAGAAGTTCCAGGTACGGGTATACCGCTTGGACGCAGGCCTAACGCGGGTAGACCAAGGCGATTCCGGAGGAGCGAATTGGGATGCGGAGGTGATGAAAGGGCTAAAACCAGACGAATATCCAACCGGAGCGGCAACGCACATCAATGCAGGCTTGAAGCAGTTAGTGAATGAGACCAGCGATCTGCCGGTGGGGGCCGTTGTGCTGCTGAGCGACGGCGCTGAGAACGGGACGGGCGGAGCCGCTTCGGGCGGAATGGATGTCGACACCATCAACGCGCTGCATAATCGCCGGCTGCCGGTGCACACGATCGGGTTTGGCAAGGAAAAGCCCGAGCATGATCTGGAGATCGACGATACGGTAGTCGCTGCAAAGGCGATGGCGGGAGCGAAGATGACGGCGACGGTGAGTTTCCATCAGTACGGATACACCGGGCAGAAGGCGACAGTAGACATCAAAGATGGGGACAAGCTGCTGGCGACGCGCGAGGTAACGCTTGAGCCGAATGGGGTGGAGTCGATGGTGACGATGTTCTTCAACGCGGGCGACGCGGGCGTAAAGAACATCGGATTTGCGCTGGAGCCGATGGCCGGCGAGGAGAGTTCGGCGAATAACGCGACGACGAGGCTGGTGGATGTGAGCGCGGAGCCCAAGCGGGTGCTGTATGTGGAGGGCGAGCCGCGGTGGGAGTACAAGTTCATCCGGCGCGCGGAACAGGAGGACAAGGGCCTGCAGATCGTCTCCATGCTACGCACGACGGAGAACAAGATTTACCGTCAGGGAATCTCCGACCCCAGCGAGCTGGCGGACGGATTTCCGACGAAGGCGGAAGACCTGTTCAAGTACGACGCGATCATTATTGGGAGTGTGGAGGCGGGGTATTTCTCACCCGTGCAGCAGGAGCTGCTGCGGGAGTTTGTGGACTGGCGCGGCGGTGGATTGCTGTTCCTCGGCGGGCGGTATTCGCTGGGTGATGGTGGATGGGCGTCGTCGAGTCTGGCAGATTTGTTTCCGACGTTTCTCCCGAACTCGCGTGGCGCGTTTCATCGCGATGCGGCGACGGTGATGCTGACCGCGGCAGGAGTGGAGAGCCCGATCACCCGGCTGCTGGACGATAAGAACCTCAACGCGGAGCGGTGGCGGAAGCTGCCGGCGCTGGCCGACTATGAAGATCCGGGCTCGCCCAAGCCGGGCGCGACGGTGCTGGCGCAGATGGCCGCAGGTCGCACGATGCCGTTTCTGGTGACACAGAGCTATGGGCATGGGCGCACGGCGATCCTTGCGACCTCCGGCACGTGGCGCTGGCAGATGCAGTCCGCGCTGGGCGATCCGTCGCACGATCTGTTTTGGCAGCAACTCCTGCGCTGGCTGGCGAAGGATTCTCCGGGACAGGTGACTGCGACGATGCCGCAGCAGACGCTGGAAGACGACGGACACGTGCACATCACCGCCGTCGCGCGCGATAAGGACTTTCAGCCCGCGGCCGACGCGAAGGTGCAGGCGCATATGATCGGCCCCGACGGACTCTCCGAGTTCGCCGACTTCTCTCCCGTGCCAAACCAGCCGGGTACTTTTGCCATGGATTGGACGGCGGCGAAGCCGGGCAGCTATGTTGCGGAGGTGACGGCGGGGCGCGGAAATGATGAGCTGGGCAAGGATGTGGTGCAGTTCCGGCGCGAGGACGGCGTCGCGGAGAACTTCCACACTGGACAGAACAAGGATCTGCTGACGAAGCTGGCGGACGCGACAGGCGGGCGGTACTGGGAGCAGAGCGAACTGGAGCGGCTGCCGAAGGAGATCTCGTATTCGGAGGCAGGCATCTCCGTGCGGGACACGAAGGAACTGTGGGACATGCCCGCGGTGTTCCTATTGCTGATTGGGTTGATGGCCGCCGATTGGCTGCTGCGGCGGAAGTGGGGCGTGGTATGAGGCTAAGGGACTGGGGACTAGGGACTAGGCACTCGGTTCTCCTGCTCTTGTGCATGAG
>DATNAU010000153.1:0-15147 GCA_035572415.1 Acidobacteriaceae bacterium | reverse complement strand
ATAGAGCACGCCGCGGGCGATGTCCCAGCGGTCAGGGTGCGGGACGGTCAGGTCGGCGGCGAGGTCGGCGTTGGCATTCGGCGCGAGAGATGCGACCGGGGCAGAAGACGCGGTTGCAATCGTTGCGCCAGTGGGACCGATGAGCTGCACCCGGAGGCGAAGGTTGACCTCGGCAGCAGATTCATTTGCAATCGTGCTGCGCACATGGACCTTCGCCGAATCGGCAGACACTTCCGGCGTAGTGACAAATGTGCCCCAGGGAACGATGTGCGTGTCGCCGGTGGTGACGAGGCGCACGTTGCGATTGATGCCTGCGCCGGGATACCAGCGCGAGGCAGGCTGCTGGGAGTCATCTACCCGCACCGCGAGGACGTTAGCGCCGGGGCGCAGATGCGGGGTCAGTTCATACACAAAGCTCACATAGCCATACGGGCGATGGCCCAGGAGCGAGCCGTTGAGATACACGTCACTGTTCGCCATCGCTCCATCGAAGACGATGAAGGTACGGCGCACAGCGGTGGGCGATGCCTCGGCAGCCGGAACGGTGAAGCTCTTGCGATACCAGCCGACGCCTGTCGGGAAGAAGCCGCCTGCGCCGCGCGACGGAGCATCCGCCTTGACCGGGCCGGCGATCGACCAGTCGTGCGGCAGAGTGACGGGCTTCCAGGAGGAGTCGTCGAAGTCGACGGCCTGCGCGCCGGAAGCATCGGCCTGGAGAAACTTCCAGCCGCTGTCAAGCGACTGGATGATGCGTGGCTGCGACGGTGTGGCCGGGGTTGCTGCGCGTGCTGCCGCAAAACCAGGAAGCGCGAGGAGGGCTGCAATCAGGAGCGTGCGTCGGTGCATGTCTGTAATGTCTCGGACTATTTCTCTGTTGTGGTCGGTGTGGGCATGACGGGGTTGTACTTCGTCGCAAGCTCTGGTGTGGAGACGGCGTCGTGCGTATCGGTAGCCTTCGCCACTTCTACAGCGAATACATAACCGCGGCCGAACATATTGCTGGTGAAGAAGACGTACTTGCTATCCGGCGAGAAGCGGGGGTTCGGTTCCGCGTGGTAGTCCTGGTGCGCCATGTTGACCAGGTGCTCCGCATGGAAGACTCCAGGCTGGAAGAAGGAGGGCTCGTTTTTGGAAAGCGCATCGGCGGCGATCATCTGCGGATGGAAGAGCTCGATCCACTCGCCATCGGGCGCCTGCGCCACCTGGCCGGAGTCGCCGCCATCGCCGCAGAACAGCGTCTGGTCGCGATTTACGTTGAAATGGATCGACCATTCATTGCGCTGCATGTGGTAGGCAAGGCGCTCACCGGTGCGCACGTTGTAGCTGGCCAGGAAAAAGTCCTCCCCCTTGGGATACTGCCAGTCATACCAGAGCGTGTCGTCGTGGCCGCCCCAGAACTCGTGGCCAGCAATCTCCATCCTCATGGAGCGCTTGTGGACCAGCATGTTGCCGGTGCCGTCGGTATGGATGAGCCAGACGCGATCGACATCCTGCCACATGCCTTCATGCGCGTAGAGCAGCAATTGCGGGTCAGTGGGCGAAAACTGCTCATGGTCGATCCAGTCGGTGGTGTGCAGCAGGGGTTTGATGGTTCCGGCTTTCTCGCCGCCGGGTCCCGGTACCAGGCGGATCGTGAACAGCACCACAGGAACATGTTCGGCCAGCCGGCGAATCATCATCTGGCCCTTGTCGTTGGACTGGACATTGGCGCCCCCGAGGCGCGGATTGGCGGCATTCGAGTTGGCTGCAGCAGGGGGTCGTGCGCCGCCGCGACCGCCTCCCTGCCCGAAGCCGCCGGCTGGAGTTACAAACGCGTTCGGCGCGTTTGGATCGTCACCGGGAACCTCAGCAGCGTTATACGTGCCGGCGGCAAGGGTTTCGTCGGCGTTGATGGTGGAGATGCTCAGACGGCCGGGAAGCTCAATGAGCTTGGTGATTGCACCGGTGTTGGTGTCCGCCTTATAAACGGCGCTCGTGCGCGTGGTGGGATCGGTCTGCGTGTAGAAGACGCTGTTCGTTCTATAACCCGCGACGATTGCGCGGGGACCGCCAAATCCGCGGCCTCCGAAGCCGCGGGCCTGCCCGCCAGCCGCGGCATCCGCAGCGGCCGGCCGGGGAGGATTCGGGACCAGCAGCTTGCTCTTCATAGTAGCGAGATCGAGCACCATGATGCCTGACGGCGAGTTGTAGACCATCTGCTTCCCGTCGGGAGTGTACGCGTTCACGTTGAAGTAGAAGGCTCCGGAGTTAGGCTCGTCCGAGACACGCCACACGCGATGGCCGGTGTCCTTGTCGACCCAGGTCTTTGGTGGAACTGCGCCGGTTTCGGACGGTTTGGTATCACGCTGGAGGCCCTGGGCGAGAAGAGGCAGCTCGATGCATAGGGCAAGCAACACTGCGGGGGTGAATGCGGTACGTCGAAAAGACACGCTGAGCCTCCTGATAATCAACTTCAGAACACACGAAAACCGACGGCATGGCTGCGGGCAGTGTTATACACGGGAGACGGCAGAGATGGGAAATAGTTTCCGTGGGTAAACGGATCTCAATGACCCAAGCGAATTCGGTCGTCGACGGGGCAAGAGAATCACCGGCGCGCCTCGATGTCTGCGCGCGAACTGCATTGGCCCTGATCTACATTTGCGGGCATGCCCCTGCTGGGTTTGATCGAGGCCGGGTCAAGGAGATCAGGGATAGTCTCAGAAGCACGACATGGAGCAAAAGAAAAGCGTGGCCCCCTTTGGCAGAGGGCCACGCTTCCACGCGGATCGTATTTAGGTTACCGGCCGCAGATACGGCTGGCTTACAGGCTGGCCGCGGCGCGCTTGCCGAAGCGCGAGCGAATGAGACCACCAAGACCGGCAAGACCGGTTCCCAGCAGCATCAGCGAGCTCGGCTCAGGAGTCGGAGCGATTGTGACATCATCCACCAGAGCGAACGCCGGTTCCTGACCGGAGCCCGATGAGCTTCCGCTGGCCAGGAAGGAGAGCGTCGCGGTGGTGCTGTTGCCTGAGTTGAAGGTGACGTTTTCCGTGTTCCAGCCGGTGAAGCCTTGCGACGGAACGGTGATGTTGCCCGTGTTCAGGCCCAGCACGTTATTGACGAAAACGCTCAGCGAGTCCGTGGTTGTTCCGGTGTAACCGGTCTGCTGCGCGCCGCCAAAAGCGAACGTGATTGTGTACTGGGTGTTCTGCAACAAGCCGGTGATCGTGGTGCCTACGCCGCCGATGTTGAACACGCTGTCCATGGCAAGGATCGACGGATTACCAGTCTGCGCGGCGATCGCGCTATCAAGAAATACCGTGTTGCCTGGCGGCTGGTTATCGGGAGCGCCGGTGGTGTTCGCCGACGTTGCATTGACGAAGTCGAAGTTGTACCCGTTCGTGCTTGAGTTGCCGGGTACGGCCACGTTGCTCCAGCCGGTGGTATTCGGGTTATTGCCGCCATTGTCATATCCAAACTGGAACGACTTCGCAGTGGTCAGGCTGGGAACGGTTTGGCCAAAGGCAATGGGCGCGAGACTGGCAACCAAAGCCGCAGTGAGAAACTTGCTGGTATATCCGCGAAGAATATTCATTATCAGGTCCCTTTCGTATACAGCAGTCTTGTCCAACGCAACGGAGCCAGTGATACGAACCTGGAGGGAACCGGGACGGCACCCAGCCGTTGCGTTCGTTGCGTACCACATGCTGCCTGTGCCCCTATCGAAGCAATCGGGTTGCCAAAGGTCAGGAACGAATTTTTCCTCATTTCGCCCATTTTTTGGCCATGTCGATTCGCATTTTGACAACGCCGAATCGGAATACGCAATTCCGTGCACATTCTCGGGGGAAAGTTGTTTCCCCGAAAGCCTCATTGCTGATTCTGGGCATGCCCGAAACCGCCTCCGGGACTCGTCACAAGTTCCAAGGAAGCGTTTTGTATGTTGGCAGGTAAGCCACTCAGGTGCCAAGCACTACGCGCTATGCGTCGATTTCAGCAGACGTGAGTTCTTCGCTGTTGACCATCGGAGGCGGGGCGGGGTTGGCCGCGCCCTTGCGCCAGAAGAGGAATGGATGAACGAGCTGGTCAAACAGCACAGGGGAGATCGGCTGTTCGATGCCGTACCGCTCAGGCCTCTCCTTCGGATTGAAGAAGGTACCGAAGAGCTTGTCCACCCATGGCAGCATGGGCGCATAGTTCTTGTTGATGTACTCCGGACCGTCGTTGGTATGGTGCCAATGGTGGAACGGAGGCGTGGAGATAAACCACTCCAGCGGACCGAAGCGCCAGTTGAGATTGGCATGGATGAAGAAGCCCCAGAACTGGCCAATCAGGATGACCACAATGGGAATCCAGGTTCCTTGCAATCCTCCCGTGGCAGTCAGGCCGAGCACATACATCGGCGTCAACTCACAGATCCGGGTGAACACGAGATCCACCGGGTGAGCGCGCGAACTGACGAGAAAATCCATCTCCTCGGCGCTGTGATGGATGGAATGAAAGCGCCACAGCAGCGGAATTTCATGACTCCAGCGATGCCCCCAGTAAGAACCGATTTCTCCGACCACCATGGCGCCGGTCAGACGCGCCCAGAGAGGCATATGAGCGACAAATGCCAGATACCCCGCGGGAACGAAGTGGTGAACGCTCCAGGCGATCGCCGCTACCGGAAAGCCGAGAAGGAAACCGGGAACCAGGCTATTGAGGAAGTAATAGCCGATATCGGTGAGGATCGCTTTCCGAAAAAGCTTTTTGGGACGAAGCGCGAACAGGCGCTCCAGCGGCGTGAATACGACGGAGAGGATGACCAGCCAGATACAGAGCCGCAGGACCTGCACAACATATCCGCGCACCTGAGGATCGAGCATGTCCAGCCAGTCGCGAATTGTGTCCAGGAAATCCAACGCGGCTACTCCGCCGACCTGCGCGGCCAATGTGAGAGATGCACCCTACAAGACTACACAGACCACAAGGAAAATGTATGCAACTTTCGATGGCGATCCGAACGCCTGAGCGCGGCGGATTCGGCCGGCAGAGCGTAAGCCCTCCATCCTGATGTGCACAAGCCGCAATTCCTGCAACAGAACTGGCTGGGAGCTGGAAGCCTGATGACATCGGAGCTAGGCGGAGCCGTCGCGCCCTGTTACACTTACAGAGTTGGCCGCGTGGTCCTCGGTTGCGTATTACGCATGCTCCGGCATGGCGGGAAGCCGAGGCATCAGGCCGGCCGGTGGGGGCTGTAGCTCAGCTGGGAGAGCGCCTCGTTCGCAACGAGGAGGTCAGCGGTTCGATCCCGCTCAGCTCCACCAAGTCTTCATACTCTCTTTCACATCGCGAAAAGCCAGCTTTGTGAGGCCCTTCGTGTCCCGGATATCGCGCGTCTGCATTTTTCTTGTCTCCTGTATGTCACCGGGCGCGCGTTCTGCCGGATCGCCCTTATCCTGAAATGTGTGAGGCAGCCGCGGCTCATAAGTCCTTGCTGCGGTTGCACTCGCCCACTGAGACTTCATGCGCATCGCTTCCGTCGGCACCGCCCTCCCCGAACACCGTTTTTCGCAGGCCCAGATCAGTGAGGCCCTCCTCGCCCGCTGGCAGGACAGACTCAGCGACCAGCGGTTGCTCACTCGGCTGCATGCCAACTGCGGCGTCGACTTTCGCCACTTTGTTCTTCCACTCGAAGCCTATACGGCGTTGGATACGTTTACCGCAACCAACAACACCTGGATCGAGCACGCAGTGGCGCTCGGCGAATGCGCCATCCGATGTGCGCTGGCGCCCGTCGGCCTCACGCCCGCGGATGTGTCTGCGCTTTTCTTTACTTCCGTCACTGGCATTGCCAGCCCCACCGTAGATGCGCGTCTGATCAACCGACTTCCCTTCCCTGACTCCGTCAAGCGCACGCCGATTTTCGGCCTGGGCTGCGTCGCCGGAGCCGCCGGCATCGCTCGCGCCGCGGATTACGTCCGCGCCTTCCCGCGCGAACATGCGCTCCTACTTTCTGTCGAACTCTGCTCCTTAACCTGGCAGGATTCGGACCAGAGCATCGCCAACCTCATCTCCTGCGGATTGTTCGGCGATGGAGCGGCCGCGGTGCTCATTTCCGGGGCCGAAACCATACCGCCAGCAGCTTCCACCGGACCCCATATTGCCGCTACCCGCTCCGTCTTCTATCGCAATACTGAGCCCGTGATGGGCTGGGATATCGGCGCCTTCGGCTTCAAAATCGTCCTTTCCCCCGACGTGCCCAAGGTGGTGCTCAAAAACCTTCGCGGCAATGCAGACGCCTTTCTCGCAGAACACGGCCTCGCGCTGAATGACATCTCGTCCTGGATCTTCCATTCGGGCGGACCCAAGGTCCTCGAAGCGGTCGAAAAATCACTCGAGCTCCCGCCCGATGCCCTCGCACTCTCATGGAAGAGCCTGCGCGAGGTTGGCAACCTATCCGCTGCATCGGTGCTTTTTGTGCTGGAGGAAACGCTCAGGTCACATCGCGGCGCCCCAGGAACCTACAGCGTGCTCGCCGCGATGGGGCCCGGCTTTTGCCTCGAACTTGTGCTCCTGCAGTGGTGATCCCTCACGGGGCAGGCGCCGCGCGCATCGCGCATACCAGACTTACCCGCTCAGTGCGGCATAATTAAACTGATGATCTCTCCCAAGGAATTTTCGCTGCTCGCCTCACTCATCGGTGCCTGTGGAGTGCTGGTCTGGCGCGTGCACGAAGGCCGCAGCGTTGTCACGGCGCGCAAAATCCTTATCCCGCCTCTGGGGATGTCCACTGGGTTTTGCATGTTCATCGCGCCGCAGTGCCGCATTCCGTGGACCTGGGGGCTGGCCGCTTTCTTCCTCGGCGCTACAGTCCTCGCGTACCCTTTGCTGCGCACCTCCCGTCTTACCCGCATTGGCGATAACGTGATGATGCAGCGATCGAACGCTTTTTTTCTGGTCATCATCGTGCTCGCCATCGTCCGTACCGCCGCACACAGCTACTTCGATCGCTTTCTCTCCATCACGCAGACGGGCGCCATCTTTTTCGTCCTCGCCTTTGGCATGATCGTTCACTGGCGGCTGCGCATGTATCGTCAGTACCTCGACATCACGTCCGCCCCTTCGGCTCCCGCCACCACCATCTCTTGATTGCCAGGCCGGAAGTCCGCTCCCTGCGATGGCGTCACTTCGGAGCGCCGGACGCCACTCCAACAGCCTTCCCAACCCGCCGCGACGCAATCCCGAGCGCGTGTGCGGTCTTGCGATAGCTCTTGCTCAATGCATTGCCGGTTGATTTCTTCGCTAGCGAAATGGCGACGTCGGTCGAGCCATCGGCGCTCGTGAGTGCATCGTCAGTGTCGCGGCCGCCTCTGGCGATTCCATTCTGCGTCGAACCGCCGGCTGCGATCACCCCTTGCGCGGGATGCCTGCCGGAATGAAACCACGCAATATCCGTGTCGGGAAGTTCCTCCAGCCGGGTGAGCGCCGGCGGGGGAAAATTTGTGACCTCCATCTTCTCCTTCAGCGGCCACCGCGTGGATGAAATGAACGCGGAGCCGTTCATCGGATGTCGCGGCTCGCCAAGATTTACGATCTGGCTGACCTTCAGAGGCACCATCTCCTCGCATCGGTCGGCGCCACAGCCCTTTTGACAGAGTTCGTGATTGAGATACGAGGCATGTTTGCCCGCGGAGATCCACACCGTGGCGCCATGGTTTATAGCGTCCAATGTGCTCGCGCGACTGATCTGGCTTACATCGCAGACCGTATTCTCGTGCGCTGCCGCATACCAGTACACCGCTCTCCACGTGGCTGCCTCCGTATCGACACCAGCAGCGCGCACCAGCACGGAGACGTGCTCCGTATCGAGAGGGTGGCCGCGGCGGCCGCAGTCCATCCGCCACAGATGGTAGTAGTGAATCTCCACCGTTCTGCCATCGCCGCTTCCTGTCTTGTGCGGAAATACCTGTCCGTAAATCGTGCCGTCCTCCTGTTCGATCGTCGGCTCGCGAATGCCCGTGACAAACTGGCCCGGCTCCTTGGCGCAATCATGGCGCGCGATCATGAAGGTGGGCATGAATTGTACGAGCAGCCGTTGCTCCAGATCGTCAGTCAGGCCATCGCGATCCGAGTCAGCATCGGAGGTCGGAGTCTGAGCGTAAGCAGCCCGACCAAGAAGCAGCAGTGCTATGCCGGCCAGCATACAAGATCGCATGGAACACATCGACACGTTGGATGCCGTTTCTTGGTCGCCGGCGTTTGCACAATGAGTGTGACCACGCCTGAGATTGCGCGTGTCCGGATACTTCCCCTACACTAAGACCTGCTGCCAACACGTGGGCGGTTAGCTCAGTTGGTAGAGCGCCTGCCTTACAAGCAGGATGTCGGGGGTTCGAGTCCCTCACTGCCCACCATACTCAGCTCCAGCCACTTCCAAGAAAGTCCAAAGTAGAATCAAAAAATTCGCTCATCAAGCGGGTTTGAGTGTCTTTGGCATCCTTTCTTCCGAGCAGGCCGAATTGCCGCGGCGTCAGTTCGGCCGTAACCAACTCGCGCACTGCTTCGCTGGTCATCTTCCGTTCCGGCGCTATCCGGGGCGCCGGATCATACGCCGCGGCAGGCGTGATGTCCGGATCGATTGCCGGCGACCGCCAGGATCCGGTCCACTTTCCTCTTTATAGAGGCAACGCGCGTAAAAAAAATGTAAGACTCGTCTTGGAATGACGCTGAATCGATTCGGATACCTTCGGCTGTGTAACGAGCCAAAACTCCGCAAAATCTCTCCTGCCAAGGGAGTAGCTCGTCCAACCGCATCCTGCCAATCGCAAAATGCTATACTTGGCATCGGAAACTTCGCTCCTGCCGCACCGAGACTGCGCGCGTCAGGCTCCCTGCGGAGGTGGCGAAATTGGCAGACGCACTAGCTTGAGGTGCTAGCGCCGCAAGGCATAGGGGTTCAAGTCCCCTCCTCCGCACCAATTAAGAAGGGCTGTCCGACACCGGGCCTCGTTGTTCGTCACTCGCAACACGAATTTTCTCTTGGAAGAACTTTGGTGTAGCTACTGCTCACGGCACAAACGACTTGCAGGTAAATTGAGCCACCGAGCCGTATTGAATGTGGGAATGCGTGCGCTCTAACGGATTGCTGGAAAACGGGAACTCAACGTATACCTTCTTGATTTTTCGAGCGGTCTCGACGGGGATACGTGTAGTCACGGCTTCTTCCAACGTCTCTATATCGATCTTCAAAATGTCGATGCGGCCGTGCTTCTCTACTATGGTTTGCAATATCTCGTTGGAATCGATGCAGCGGACAGATATGTAGTTACCGGTTGCCATCCCGACACCACCGTACCGACCGCTTTCCTCCCAGCCAAACTCAACCTGGCCATTGGTCGTGCCTACGGCGGCTTCGGTCAACGTATACCGGCCTTGATAGGGCGCCAGGTTTTTATGCAGGCGCTCCACATTGGAGATTAGAGGCTCAAACAAATAGGTATGGGATGCCGGGGATGTTGTCAGAAAGTAAGCTGCGGAGATTCCAATATTTGATCCGAAGTCGACTACGATCTCGTCGCTGTCATCGGCACGATAGTCCAGGCGGCAAAATATTTCGTTGATGGTTAGAATATCGTGCTGACTATAGACGTTGAGCAAAATCCGGCCTGCCGGTGTATTGACCGGAATCGCAGCTGGGTATGTACCCCGCATAAAAAAATATCTGTTAAAAACATCGGCGGGGTACGGATACCGGCGAAACATGTTGATTGCTGCATTAAGGTGCCTACGCTCAAACGATGCTTTGGCAATCGTGCCCAATGATCTACCACCAATTCGCATCCCAAAAACCCTCTATGACTTCTGGCAAATGGAGGAGATACCATCTCAATATCGCTCAACCCCAGTATTCAAGACAGCCAAAGCGAGCATAAATGAACCACATGAACTCGCAAAGCGTCATGATAAACTTGTAATGCAACTGAGGCGCAAGCGCTTCCGATTCCGTCCTCCGCACAATCCATAGGCTGCCGAGCGGTTTGTCTGCACTCATCTCGTTTCAGGGGTTCCGCATCACGCCATGATTCCTTTTCTCATCGCCATCCACGTCATTGTCTGCCTGTTTATTGTCTTTGTGGTCCTGCTGCAGCAGGGCAAATCTGCCGATCTCGCGGGCGCATTCGGCGGCCAGGGCTCGCAGACCGCTTTCGGTCCCCGCGGCGCAGCAAACCTGCTCACCCGGCTGACCACCTGGGGTTCCGTTGTCTTTATGCTGCTGTCGCTGGTGCTTACCATCCTGCTGGCGCGCACCAATAATCCCACTCACTCCGTGCTCTTTGGCAGCCAGCAGACCCAGTCCGCGCCGAAGCACAAGTAAATGTCTCCGGTTTCGCAAATGCGCAGGCCCTTCGGCTTGCGCATTTTTCTTTGTTCGGCTCCGCACCCCAATTGCGATAGATAATCGAGGAAAATGATTCACGAGGTCTTCCCTGTCGGCCTGCTGCAATGCAACTGCTCCATCCTGGGCGATCAGGCCTCAGGCGAGGCGATCGTCGTCGATCCAGGCGACGACATCCCGCGCATCGTCGCCGTCCTCGAGCGCCACCATCTGCGCGTGAAGCAGATTTTGGTCACCCATGCGCATATCGATCACATCGCCGGCGCCGCGCGCCTGAAGGCGCTCACCGGCGCGCCCATCCTCTACAATCCCCGCGATCTCGAACTCGTAAACATGATGGACCTGCAGGCGGACTGGCTCGGTATCCCGACTCCGGAGGTCCCTCCTCCCGATGACACGCTCGAAGATGGCCGAGTCATCGCAATTGGCAGATTTGGGCTTCAAAACGCAGAACGAACCATCGAGCACCGCCAGGAGCGCCCCATCACCGGACATATTCTCCACACCCCTGGCCACACCCAGGGCAGCGTGTGCCTATACCTCCCCGATCACAGCCTGTTGCTCGCGGGCGACACCCTCTTCGCCGGCTCGGTCGGCCGCACCGACCTGCCCGGCGGTGATCCCGCCACCCTCCTTCGCTCCATCCACCAGAAACTTCTAGCCCTTCCAGATTCGACGGTCGTCATTCCCGGCCATGGACCGGCAACGACCATTGGAGACGAGCGCGCGACGAATCCCTTTCTGACCTGACGCAGAACTAGAAATAGCACAGTTTCAATTACTTACGATGACACAGTTAAACTGTTACTGAAGCCACGCCGCTCGTTTGTTTATTCCTTCGGTTCATCGCACCGCAGCTCTATTCCACAGCAAATTCACAGCCCAATGGCACGCTGAATGCCTTCTTCCGATTCCTCTTCCGGCCCAATCAGGCTCACGACGATCCGGTTCCGTTCCGGCATACCGTAAAACGATCCCGGATGGACGATCACCGCTCGCTCCCGCACAAGCCACAGGGCCAGTTCGCCTTCACCTGTCCATCCCCTGAGTGCCACCACCGCGCTCCAGCCTGCATCGGCATGAAGCACTTGCAGCCGCTCTGGATGTTCCGCAGCGATGCGCCGTACCCGAGCATAGTTTCGTTGCGCACGGACCCGAATCTCATCCTGAATTCCGCTGGCTGTCTCCAGCCACCTGGGCATGGCCAGCTGCACCGGAGCATTCATGCTGAGGAAGGTATCGGCGATCACTTCCAGCCGGGCCAGCGCCTCGCGCCTCTCCTGCTCCGGCCCCATCGCCGCGATCCATGCCGCCTTCATCTGCGGGAGCCCCGCGATCTTGCTCAGTCCGCTGAGTACGAAGGTCAGCGCGGGATGTTCCCCAGCGGCGAAGCTCTTCCCTGCCTCGCCCGTAAGCGGATAATCCAGAAACACCTCATCCACGATCAGCGCCAACCCGCGCCTCGCGCATAGCTCCTCCAGCCATGAGCGCTCTTCGGAGCGTGTCCAATGCCCTGTTGGATTGTTGGGATGCACGACCATGATTGCTCGCGTTCGCTCGGTGATGAGCGCTTCCAGCCGCGCTCGATCGATCCACCAGCCATGGTCATAGAACAGCGGATACATCTTGAGCCGCACATCATCCAGGTCTGCGAGGTAGTCGAATAGCGGATAGCTCGGTTGTGGCACGAGCACCTCATCGCCGGCGTTGCACAGCAACCGGAAGAGAAAGCTGTACCCTTCGCTGGTGCTCGTCGTCAGCATCACGTCATCTACGGCAACTGCCGCGCCGTGCCTTGCGTAGTACCGCGCAACCGCTTCGCGCGCAATCACCAACCCTCGCGGCTCCGGCTCATAGGCCAGGGCGCGCGCATCGTTAAGCGGCGCCAGTAAAGCCTGGGCGTCGTATTTGAATCCACACTTTGTCGGATTCGAGATCGTCAGATCGTAGATCTTCCGCCCGTCGCGCTGCGCAACCTCGCGTGCCTCGCGCACCGCCGCCGCAAAGCTGCTTTCAGCCGTGTCCCACGCAGTGCGTGCAGAAAACCGGCTCACGTTTCTATCGTAAGCGGCAATGGCCTCAGCTCGGCGAACCCAACTTATATGCCTTACGCACCAGATTCACCGTCAGGTCCTGGATCACCTCGAAGGCCTCGTCTTCATCCAGGCGGTGCTCGGCGACAAGCCGCCCCAGGAAAGCGCAGTCGACGCGACGCGCAACATCGTGCCGCGCTGGGATCGACAGAAACGCCCGCGTGTCGTCGTTGAAGCCAACCGTATTGTAGAAGCCGGCGGTCTCCGTCGCGGTCTCGCGGAAGCGCATCATGCCCTCCGGAGAATCGAGGAACCACCACGGCGGCCCCAGCTTCACGCTTGGAAAGTGGCCGGCCAGCGGTGCCAGCTCGCGCGTGAAGACCGTCTCGTCCAGCGTAAAAAGGATTAGCGTGAAGTTTGGTTCATTGCCATACTTCGCGAGCAACGGCCGCAGCGAGCGCACATACTCTGTCGGTGCTGGAATGTCCGCGCCCTTGTCGCGCCCGAATTTCGTGTAGACCTGCGGGTTGTAGTTGCGCACGGAGCCGGGGTGCAACTGCATCGTCAGCCCATCTTCCACGCTCATCCCGGCGAGCTCCGTCAGCATCTGTGCCTGAAAAAGTTCTACATCGCCCGGCTGCATCTTGCCGGTGGAAACACGGCCATAAAGTTTTTCCGCTTCGGCGAACGGCAGGTCCGCGGTCTGCGCCGTCAGGTGCCCATGGTCGGTCGCAGTCGCGCCATTTTGCTTGAAGAAAGCCCGTCGCGAGCGCAACGCGTTCAGGTAGCCCTTCCACGTGGAGACATCCTCGCCTGATACCTGGCCCAGCTTCTTAAGGTTTTCCTGGAAACCCGTGTACTCCGCGTCGACAACCGCATCGGGACGAAACGTTGGCAGCACGCGCCCCTTCCATCCCGAGACCTTGATCTGCTGGTGATACTCAAGCGTGTCGAACGCCGCGTCAGTGGTCGCGAGCACCTCAATGCGAAAACGCTCGAAGAGGGCGCGCGGCAGAAACTCCGGGGTCTGCAGCTTGCGCGCAATGATGTCGTAGTACTCGTCCGCATTCTTCGGGGACAGACGGTCGGTCAGACCGAACAGTGTGCTGAAGCTGTAGTCCAGCCACAGCCGCGTAGGCGTACCGCGAAAGAGATAGTAATGCTTCGCAAAAATCCGCCATACCTCGCGCGGATCGGCCTGCTCCTTACCATCGGTCTGGGGAATGCCCAGAGATTCCAGGCTCACCCCCTGCGAGTAGAGCATGCGAAAGATGTAGTGGTCCGGCTGGATGAAGAGCGCCGCAGGATTGGGAAACGGCTTGTTCTCCGCAAACCAGCGCGGATCGGTATGCCCATGCGGCGAGATGATGGGCAGATCGCGAACCGTCTCGTAGAGTTTGGCCGCGACGGCGCGCGCAGTGGGGTCGGCAGGAAAAAGCCGGTTTGCATCCAGCATTGGTTCAGCACTCCTCTTCTTTGGCTGGGGCCCCGGAACTCCGGCGTGTCGTACGCTCTCGTCGCGATTCGGTTGCCCTCACAGCGCCGTTGTCGAGTCTAGCCGCCGCTCGGAAGCGCGGTCAAATTGCCCGTGAGGATGAATGGAGACGTGCACTTATGGCTGCACGTCAATCCTCATCCGGCTCCGTTGCAAAGACGCGCTCGCGCTTCTGGTCTACAAGACCATAGCGCACGAACGTCAGTGCGAGCGTGTATCCCAGCCAGACGGCAAATACCAGATCGTAGCGAATGCTGTGCCCGAGCCCTGAGAAAGCCAGCGAAGCCGCTACCACTACGGCTGCGGACACGGCCATGCGCCAGTTTCTTCCACGCCGCTGCCGCCTGCGCTTCCAGGGAAGTGTCAGTGCGCAGAAAAACGCCGGCACCGCCACGATGCTTCCGACACTGAGCGCCAGACGAAATAGATCTTCACTCTGCTGCGGCGGACTTACAACGCCGAAGAGCGGCGCCAGCTTGGGCAGCAGCCATGCCGTCGCGGAGAATCCCACGACTAATGCCGCGGGAACGGCAAGGATCGCATACGTAATCCGCGCTGGCAGTCCAGTGGCCTTCATGCAGTCAGCATATATCTACGGTTTGATCACAATCTTCATCGAATCCCGCTGCGGATGCGACGCAAGATCGATCGCGGCTACGGAGTCCTCGATCGAAAACCAATGTGAGATAAGTTGCGTCAGGTCGAAGCTGCCATCGCGGTAGCCGGCGAACACCAGCTCCGCGACATCATCGTTCACATCCACGGAGGACGAGTACGACCCCATCAGCGTCTTCTCGTCCATGCAGACGGCGGCCGGATCGAATGGCGCCTCCCCATGTTGCGTGGAGGCAAACAGCATCACGCGGCCGCCAGGTCGAACGGCATTCATCGCTGTCTTGATCAGCGCGTCGGCGCCCACTGCGACCATCACCACATCAGCGCCGCGTCCGTCGGTTGCGGCCTTCGCTGCTGCGATCACATCAGCACCCGCTTCGATGGCATGCTGGAGGCCGAACTTCGCTGCGATGGCGTGCCGCTCCGGGTAGAGGTCACTCGTGAGAACCTTCGCGCCGGTGCGTTTCGCCAGCGCCGCCAGCAGAATCCCAATCGGGCCTTGACCAATCACGAGGACAGTCTCGTCCGGCGCCAAATTCAGAAGCCGCACGGCTTTGTAGCACGTGTTCACCGGCTCAATGAACGCAGCCTGTTCAAACGGGATGTCATCCGGCACTTTGATCAGCCCCGCCGTCTTCCCC
>DATNAU010000152.1:0-4625 GCA_035572415.1 Acidobacteriaceae bacterium | reverse complement strand
GGGGCCCGACCGACCTGCAAGCATAATTGGGTCGCGAAGTACTTTGGCCTCGCTCGAAGAGTGGATATCGCATCTGTCACGGTTCTGGTCTGGCGGTTCCCCAGCGGGAATTGGCGCAGTGGGTATGAAAGCCGTCAGAGAGGTTTTTGCCTCGACTCGCGAGGTGCGTCCTCTGCTATCGTGAGTTTTCGGCAAGGGTGCATGATTTTGCGTGGGCAGGACTGGTAGGTTGAGCTAGTCGCAGAGGAGAGCGGCTGGCGATGAGTAACAGGAGCGGTCCGATTCCGGATTCGATCCATCAGTTAAGGGAACAACTGCAGCAGTTTCGCAGCACGCACCCGCGGCGGACGCGGCTGCCGGAGGCACTGTGGCAGTCTGCGGTAGAGGAAGCGCGACAGCACGGGATTTATATAGTGGCTCACACGCTCCGGCTGGACTACGCGAACTTGCAGAAGCGGTTGGGTGACGCACCAGTGCAAAAGCGAATCCGCGGTGGCGGAGAGAAGGCTACGGACATTTCGCCGCAACGACGAAAACCAGTCGCCAGCGACTCTGGGGTGGCGCCGCCGGCATTTATGGAACTGATGAGAAGTGCGGGCGTGGATGCGGGTGAATACGTGGTCGAGTTCGAGTCGGGCGCGGGTCTGCGCATGCGCGTGCGGTGGCGAGGGACGACGCCGGAATGGGGCACACTGCTGCGTGCCTGGCGGGAAGTTGCGGGATGATTCAGATCACGCCGCAAATGCGGGTGCTGGTGGCGATTGAGCCGGTGGATGGACGCAAGGGCATCGATTCGTTAGCGCGGCTGTGCCAGGAGAAGCTTGCCGAAGACCCTTTTTCAGGTTGTGTTTTCATTTTCCGCAGCCGCAGAGCAACGACGGTGCGTGTGCTTACTTATGATGGCCAGGGTTACTGGCTCCTGATCAAGCGGCTTTCCCAAGGGAAATTTCGCTGGTGGCCGGAAGCGGCCGACAGTCCGACACGCAGACTTGAGGCATGGCAGGCGCAGTTACTGCTGGCCGCAGGTGATGCATCGCGGGTACAAGCGGCTCCGGTGTGGCGATCTGTGAGCGCAGGTACGCAATCAGTTGCCTAACCTGATTCGACTTTTGCGCAGCAAGCCGCCGAAGACCTGGCGCTGTAAATAGAAGTGGGGCAAGCTGAGTGCGGATGAAATCCGCAATCGAAGTTCTGGAAATCCCCCGCCAGGAACTCGATGCGCTGCTGGAGCACGCACGGACAGCGCTTCCCGACGAGGACTATCGCCGCTTGAAGGCGGTGGTCGAGGGGTTGAGTTATCTGACCGAGCTGATCGCCGACAAGGACACGACGATCCGCGATCTGCGCCGGCTGCTGTTTCCGCTGCTGACAGAGAAGACGCGCGAGGTGCTGCGGCGGGCTGGCGTCGAAGCAGCGGAGAAGCCTGCTGCAGACGCAGAGACCAACTCCGCCGACGGCAAGCAGGGCAAGAAGCCCGGCCATGGACGCAATGGCGCTGATGCCTATCACGGTGCGCAACGGATCGCGATCTCGCACAACGAGTTGCACGCCGGCGACGCCTGCCCCGCCTGCATCAAGGGCAAGATCTATGTACAGCAGGAACCGAAGCGGCTGGTGCGGATCAGCGGTCAGGCTCCCTTGGGTGCCACCGTGTATGAACTGGAGCGGCTGCGCTGCAACCTGTGCGGTGAGGTGTATACCGCGCCTGCGCCCGAGGATGTGGGCGAGGAGAAGTATGACGAAACGGCGGCGGCGATGATCGCACAGATGAAGTATGGCAGCGGCATGCCCTTCCATCGCCTGGAGCGGCTGGAACAGAATCTTGGCATTCCACTGCCGGCAGCCACGCAGTGGGAGATCGTGGAAGAAGCAGCGGAACTGATCCGTCCCGTGCATGAAGAGCTGATTCGCCAAGCGGCCCAGGGCGAAGTGTTGCACAACGACGATACCGGCATGCGGGTGTTGCATCTGGCTCGCGAGCCGGCCGACGAGCGCACTGGTGTATTTACTTCCGGCGTCGTGTCGGTGGCCGATGGCCGCCGCATCGCCCTGTTCTTCACCGGCCGCCAACATGCCGGCGAGAACCTGGCTGACGTGTTGAAGCAGCGCAGTGCGGCGCTGCCGTCGCCCGTGCAGATGTGTGACGCCTTGTCGCGCAACACGCCGAAACTTCCCGAAGGCGCGGAAATCTTGTTGGCGAACTGCCTTGCGCATGGTCGCAGACAGTTCGTCGAAGTGGCGGCTAACTTCCCCGCCGCGTGCCGTTATGTGCTGGAGATGCTCGGCGAGGTGTATCGCAACGATGCCGCCGCGCGGCAGCAGAAGATGACGTCGGAAGAACGCCTTCGCTTCCATCAGCAACACAGCCGTCCCATCATGGACAAGCTGCATAGCTGGATGGAATCACAACTGGCGGAAAGGAAGACCGAGCCGAACTCCGGACTGGGACAGGCCGTCGGTTACATGCTGCGCCACTGGCAGCCGCTGACGCTGTTTTTACGCCGGGCTGGAGCGCCGCTGGACAACAACCTCGTAGAGCGCAGTCTGAAGAAAGCCATTTTGCACCGCAAGAACGCGCTCTACTATAAGACCGAGAACGGCGCCCGCGTGGGCGACCTCTACATGAGCCTGATCCACACCTGTGAGCTGAACGGCGTTTACTCGCTGGACTACCTGACCGAGCTTCAGCGGCACGCCGAGGAGTTGCGCTGCAATCCGGCGGCCTGGATGCCCTGGAACTATCGCGACGCCCTCGCGCAAACCGCGGAGTTATGATGGCCGAAAAGGATACCCTGTGGCCATGGCAGCTAGACAGGGAGAAACGCCCGTAAAACGGGCATCGAAACAGAGCCGATTGCGTGAGGTTTTTGGCCACCCAGGCAAACAACCCAAAACCAGGCTCCGCGCCGCTCTCTACGCCCGCGTCTCGACCAACGACCAGCAGACCCTGCCCATGCAGAATCGTGCTCTGCGCGATTATGCCGCGCGGCGCGGCTGGGCGATCGCCATGCAAGTGAAAGAAGTCGGCTCCGGCGCCTCACAGCGGCAGATGCGGGAGAAGTTGATCGAAGCGGCACGGCGCCGCGAGATCGACGTCGTGCTCGTATGGCGGCTCGACCGCTGGGGAAGATCGGTGACTGACCTGCTTGTCACCCTGCAGGAACTGGAGCATCTCGGCGTTGGCTTCGTGTCGCTCACCGAGGCTCTCGATCTGACCACACCCGCCGGCCGCGCCATGGCCGGACTGCTCGCCGTCTTCGCTGAGTTCGAAAGAGAAGTTCTGCGCGACCGCGTTCGCGCTGGGCTAGCCCATGCCCGGCAGAACGGCAAGCGCCTGGGCCGTCCGGTTTCCGCCGCCCTGCTTGCAGATCAAGTCCGCAGACTGTTCCGCGGCGGCATCAGCAAATCAGAAATCGCACGCCGTCTCAACATCGGCCGTACCTCGGTGCGTCGCGTCCTATCATCGAAGAAGAGCTGACATGGCCACCAAAAACGAATCTAAATCCGACGTCTACCAGATAAAGATCACTCTGCTCGGTACCAAACCGCCAATCTGGCGCCGCCTCCTGGTACCCGCCGATCTGCCCCTGGTGCAGTTGCACAACGTGCTGCAGATCGCGATGGGATGGGAAGACGGGCACATGCACGAGTTCCGGGTCGGCCAGCGTCGTTTCGGCCAGCCGGAACCTGCCGACCCCTTCATGAGAATGCCTCGCACGGAAAGCGAGCGCACGGCGCGTCTCTCCGCTGTCCTGGGAGGAGCGGGCACCAAGATGATCTATACATACGATTTCGGCGATAGCTGGGAGCACAGCGTCGTGCTAGAGAAGCAGCTTCCCGCAGAGCCAGATACAACGTATCCCGTCTGCACCGATGGCAAGCTCGCTTGCCCACCTGAAGACTGCGGCGGTATCCCCGGATACTACAACCTGCTGGACGCACTCGCTGATCCCCAGCATCCCGAACATGAGGAGATGCGCGACTGGATCGGCGACGACTTCGATCCTCAGACCTTCTCGGTTGACTCAGTCAACCGCAAACTCGCACCCAAGCGCCGTCGCCCCGGCACAACCAAGAATTAATCCGTTCCTGCTATTACGCAGCCCTGCCGAAAAGACACCGTGAAGCTTGTCGTCTGATACCGGCTCTCCCGCTTGGCGCACCATCAACTCTTTAAAGAATGCCGCGTAGTCCGAGCTGTCGGGCCGGTCTCTCCGTCCGAGGACCCGCAAGCCCCTATCGGTTTCGGGTGATTCCGCACGAATGCGGGCGCGAAGACCGAGGAAGCCCGGGATCGGTTCGGCAAAGCTTTGCGCAGGCTGCCAAAACTGCTTGTCCTGATCGACTAAACACGGTTTATCGGCAAACCGAGCTCGAATCGCAAGAACTCTCGGGTCGGACTCAAGAGCATCTTCCGTGAGGTCAGTGAACTGCCGGCCGAGGAAAGAATATATGCGCCTGAAGACAGTGAGGAGAGAATCGTCTGCTGGCTTATGAATCACGGCGACAGCATTCTCCAATTGCTGGAGCACGTCGTCGAGCGTCGGCTCTACCTGAAGCCCAATTTCATGCTGCAATTTTGAAAGACCGAAGATTCTGCAGACTGGCCGAACGCTCCCAACCAA
>DATNAU010000151.1:0-20877 GCA_035572415.1 Acidobacteriaceae bacterium | reverse complement strand
AGCACCTGAACCACATACAGATGGAGCACGTGCGGCCCAAAGGTGACGAGCCCTGCTGCAATCACCGCGCATCCGCATACCAGCATGGAGAGGACAACGCGGTACTGCCTCTTCCATCCGAAATACAGCAGGAACAGCAATGGATAGATCTTGAGCGCTCCGGCCAGTGCGACGCACACGCCGCAGCCGATAGAACGCCGCCGCTCGAGAAAAAAGTAGGCCAGCGCCAGCAGCAGCAGCACCACGATATGCATCTGTCCATACAGAAAACTTGTGCGCAGCGGCACAATCGCCAGCAGCGCGATGATCCACACGCGCCGCCGGCCAAGTGCGGTACAGCGATGGAGCAGTTCTACCGATACGCCCAGAAAAATCAGATTAAGGACGATCCAGATGCGCTTTGCCGTAAGAGCCTTGAAAAATGTTAACGGCAGGACGGGCCACGCCGAAAATGGAGTGAGTCCCGCAAAGCCCATCAGGGCTTCATTCCCCATCCCCCAATGGTCGTGGATGCGCTGCAGCCATATCCATTCGTAAATGCGGTCGAGCGAGTACCCTTCGCGAAGAAGCCGCGCCACGGTGTAGTAGTTGGGGAAATCCGTGTTTAGGGTCTGCCAGCCCGGTAGGATCGCCTTCCACACCAGCAGCACAGCCAGTGCGGCCAGCAAGACCATCTCAACCGCCCGCAGCGCGGGTCGCCACTCTGTATCCGTATCCAACCTGCCGGGCATGGCTTCCAAGGTAATCGCTAAGCCGGCAAAAGTATGGAACGCCCACCAGAAGTTACAAGGTTGAGACAAGTAAACTGGCGCGCTCGAACATTACCCCACAAAAAACCCACCAACTCGCTCTCTTCCCTCCTTTTCCTCGCTTCGATCCCATGCCCTGTTCAAAATGCGCACACAGCAAGATGTTCAGGCCTATGGACTTACCTTTCCTTTCCGCCGTCTCGATGCTCTTCTCTCGCTGCGCTCGCCCCCGCTCTGTGAAGAAGCATGGAATCATGTCCACGCTCTGGGTGATGCCCACAGTTGTTCCTCATCTCCAGCCTTCCACAGCCGCATTTTCTGAAACCCGTCACCACCTCAAGTCACACGCCTGCAACATCTCCCGCCCGTCTTCCACATTTCCCTCATGCTCTATTACTGCTACTGTATTTCTCTTTCCCATTACTTAATAGTCTTTAGAAACACTCGCGCCCAACATTCCGGATGCAGGGTGCCCCATCCACGCTCCGCTTGGGTCAGAGCCCCACGAACTTCCGCATCCACGCTCCACGCCTCTAAGAAAATCGGTGCCTGTCGGTGTCCATCGGTGTTAAGCCTCTTTGCCGCCTGTGAATCGGGGAATAAATCCTCGCTTTCCACACACAAATCCCTCGCCTTCACAGGCCGCAACTCACTAGAATCGTGTCGATTCCGGCTAACTGCACCGCGTTTGGTGTAAAGTTCAGCCAGCATCCGTTCGCAACACTGTACCCCGGAGACGCCCCATGCCCACCGCCGTCAAGGATGCCGCCCGCAGCACCGCCACGAGCCAGGAGACCGAGATGACGACCCCCGCCGCACCCACCGGAAACCTTGAGATCAGCGTCTCCCGAGCCGAGCTGCTGCGCGAACTGACGGCCGCGCAGTCCGTCGTCGAGCGCAAGACCACCATCCCCATCCTGTCGAACTTCCTCTTCGAAGCAGACGGCGACACGCTGACCATCACCGCCACCGATCTCGATCAGTCCATCCGCACCTCCTGCCCGGCCAAGGTCAAGAAGCCCGGCGCCTGCACCATCCCAGCGCGCAAGCTGTATGACTACATCAAGCTCCTCGGCGACGGCGACATCTCCATCAAGCTCCAGGACAACCACTGGGTGCAGATCCGCGCCGGCCGCTCCAACACCAAGATGGTCGGCATGGCGCGCGCCAACTTCCCGATGGTCGCCGAGTTCCCCTCGACCGGCTCGACCAAACTCTCCGTCGCGTCGCTGAAGAACATGATCGCCAAGACCATCTTCGCCATCTCCAGCGAAGAGTCGCGCTACACGCTCAACGGCGCCCTGCTCGTCCTCAAGGCCGAGTCCATGGCCATGGTCGCCACCGACGGCCACCGCCTGGCCCACATTGAGAAGCTAGGCGAATCACTCGACGGCATTACCGGCGAAAAGAAGACCCTCATCCCGCGCAAGGCCTTGGGCGAACTGCTCTCGCTGCTCAACTCCACCGACGCCGAAACCCTCGACTTCGCCGACGACGAGCAGACCCTCTTCTTCCGCGTCGGCGGCCGCGTCCTCACCAGCCGCAAGCTCACCGGCCAGTTCCCCAACTACGAGGCCGTCCTCCCGCGCGACAACAACAAGTTCGTCATCGTCCGCTCGGAGGACCTGATGGGCTCCATCCAGCGCGTCGCGCAGTTCGCCGACGAGCGCTCCGGCGCCATCAAGATCCGCCTCGAACAGAACGAGCTCAAGCTCTCCAGCTCCTCCACCGACTCCGGCGAGTCCGAAGATTCCATCGAGACGCCCTACAACTACGATCCGCTCGTCGTCGGCTTCAACTCCGCCTACCTCATCGACTTCCTCAAAGCCACCGGCAACTCCGGCGAGGTGCGCCTGGAGTTCAAGGACGCCCAGTCCGCCGGCCAGATGCGCCCCGAAGACGCCTCCGACGACGTCAAGTACCGCTACATCCTCATGCCCATGCGGATCTGAGGGACTCGCCGTCCAGGCACACGCGCCTTCAGCGCAATAGCTCGAGACCATGCCGGCAAACGCGACAGACTGATCGAACCACCACTAGTCCGTGCCCCATTCATCGCGGCCTCATCGCGATGAGTGGGATCGAGCCACATATGTTCACGTCTGATTCAGCGAAACACCACTGGATTTCAAACGAGATCGAACCCTGGCCGTCCACTCCGATTCAATCTCCACAACACCTCGCTCTCCCGTCCAATAGTGGCGGTAACTGCTCCAGCGATACTCCTCCGGCCCCGCCACCAGACCGCGTTTCACAGGATTGCGATGGATATACCGAATCACCTCGCTCATCCCATCGTCCGCAGTGACGTTCGCGTCAAAATATCGCGTCAGCCAGAACCGTTCGCGTGGGCCCTTCAACCGGCGCGACACTGCCTGCTTGAACGCCTTCACCCATTGCTGTTGAGGGCCATGTACACCGCCCACACCAGCGTGGGCGGCAGGTGCGCCAGCAGCCACTTCAGCCGCAGCCGCTCCAGCAGATCGAAGATGTGCTTCAGGCGGTCGTGATTGTGTCCGGTCGTTCGCAAGCGTGCAGGAGCCTCGTCGGGATGCGTCAGATATTCGGCAGCAGATCGAAGTATTCATGGTCCTCGTTGACCCCGCCTTCGCCTTCGCCCAGCGTCTTCTCCGATGCCACAAATTCAATGCGTTCAATCCACTTCACCATCTTGTAACCGAGCTGGTTCTCCACGCGCAGACGCAGCGGCGCGCCGTACACGGCCGAGAGCGGTTCGCCATTGAGCGACAGCGCGAGCATGGCGCCCGGCTTGAGCACGTTGAGAATGCTCTGCGTGTCGTAGTAGAGATCTCCGTAGAGCGACGGCCCGAAGGAATAGAACGCCACCACGCTTGCCGTGGGCAAAGGCTTCACATGCTCAATCAGCCTCTTCATGGAGACGCCTTCCCACTGCGCAATCGCGGACCAGCCCTGAATGCAGTGATGCATCGTGATGTTTTCTTCCTCGCCCAGCGCGCGCAGTTCGTCGAGCGAAAGCTCCACGGGGTTCTCCACCAGGCCGCCAATCTTCAGCCGGAAGCTCTTGAAGTTCTCCTGCGACAATCGCTTCCAGTCCCCCCGCACCGGCAGCTTGCCGTTCGGCCATAGGTATGGCGAGATGTCCTTCGCCGTGTAATGCTCGCGCGGCACCAGCTTGTCCAGCGTCACCAGCTTTACCGGATGCGTCACCGCCTTCTGCGCGTGCTGCAGGCCGCGCGGGAAGTACCACGAGATGTAATGCGCGGCGATCCAGAACAGCACCACCAATGCAATGCCGATCAGCCCCAGGACCATTCCCGCCGGCCGCAGGTCGTCCGTCCCCAGCACAATGTGGTTCATGTTGCGCTCGAAGCCGGTCATCACCACCAACGTCACATGCACGATGACGAAGCAGATAAATCCGATAAGGACCAGGAAATGGATCGAGCGCGCCCCCTGCCTGCCGCCGAAGATGCGCGTGTAACGCGGAAAATGGTTCACCAGCGCGGGTGACATCGCCATTCCCGTCAGGATCGCCAGCGGAGCCATGATGAAGATCGTCGCGAAATACGCAAGCTGCTGCAGCGCGTTATACCCATAGAAGCCGTTCGGCTCGGGCGGCAGATGGAAGTTCGCGTAGAGCACAAACGTGTTCCATGCCTGCACAAACACCTGCGGCGATGTGGGCACCAGGCGCTCCCATTGATTGCTGGTCAGCAGCCCGATGACGAAGAACACCCCGGTCAGCACGAAGCCATACACCGAGATGAAGTGCCATGACCGCGCAATCCCCACTGTGTGCCGATATCCCGGCGTGGAAACCATGGGTGTCAGATACCGCGCGTCGTCTTTTGCCGTCCACAGCCGGTCACGCGGCACCTCCAGCGGCGTCAGGCGCAGCCACTCCGTCCCCGGCGTGCAGTGGTCGTTCCAGTAGAGCCGTGGGTGGTCCATCAGGATCGACAGCCCGCTGCGCATCAGCATGAAGAGAAAAAACAGATTGGAGAAATGGCTCCAGCGCACCCAGAACGGGAAACCGTGTGGCCCGCTCGGCGTCCCTTCGGCGGAGGCCGAGGACGGCGACAGATGCGGCAGCCCGATGAGCGCGTGCTGCGCCCATGCCAACCCAAGCGGAATGAAAATCGCCGCCAGCAAGATCAGGAGCGCCCGACGGCTCATCCAGATGCGAAAGCGGCGATCGTCGGGATAGTGAACGGCTCTATGTGCGGGATCGAAGGGGATCAAAGGGGCGGCCTCCTTTGCGTTTGCACCCCTTATACTCACGTCCCATTGCTTCCGCAACAATGCCCAACGCGATATTCGGACAGCGTTCCTAGTTGCCGTACCCACGATGCGGCATCGCTTCCAGCCGCTGTGGCTCGG
This sequence comes from Acidobacteriaceae bacterium, assembly GCA_035572415.1. Lineage (GTDB taxonomy): Bacteria > Acidobacteriota > Terriglobia > Terriglobales > Acidobacteriaceae > Edaphobacter. The sequence goes on along the minus strand of DATNAU010000151.1, from coordinate 15,766 downwards.
GCCAGGAGATCGTCAGCAGAAACGCCGTATCCTCCGTCGCCTCCACCTCGTGTTTGATCGACGCCCCCAGAGTGAGCACCTGCCCCGTCTTCAGTTCTCGCGTCTCTCCGCCGGCAGTGAATCGCACTGCACCCTTCAGAACCTGCACGGAGATCGATCCATCGGCGTGGTGTTCCTTCAGCTCCGCGCCCTTTTCTATGGAGATCAGCACGACACGCATGTCCGGCCGTTTCACTAGCGTCTGCGCAAATCGGCCCATCGCCCACGGCTTCTTCTTCTCCGCCTCGGCCATCTCGTGAGCCAGATCGAACTCGACGAAATTCTTCCGGGGCGTCTCCGCAACGTCATTCATGGTTAAACCCTCTCTCGCCTTTTGGATGCGGCAGATGGCGCACAGGAACCGGGAAGTACCCAACCAGTTCGCCGCGTCCCTCTATTTTGTCATTGCTATGCCACCATGCGGGACGTATAAAGGTGCGATTTCGAGGAGCGTTCCGATGAAGAGCATCTTTGCCCCGATGAGAAGCCTGGTTGCCGTGGTCCTTTGCCTCGCTGTACCCGCCACTGCCTTCGCATTCGATAACAGCTACAAGGTCATGTATGACGGAGGGTCCATTCAGGATCTCAAAGCCGGCACCGACGTCCGCATGGACATCGAACAGGACAAGGTAGTGTTCTTCCACGGGAAAGAGCAGATCGCCGCCGTACCGGCAGCGTCCATCACGGAAATCTCCTACGGTCAGGACGTCCATCGCCGTGTCGGCGCAGCCATCGGGCTCGCCGTCATCTCGTTCGGCATAGGGGGTCTGATGGCCCTCACGAAATCCAAGAAGCACTACATCGGCCTCACCTGGGCGGATGGGGACAAAAAGGGCGGCTTCGCCATGCAGTGCGATAAGAACGACTATCGCGGCGAGTTGACGGCCCTGGAAGGCATCTCCGGCAAGAAGGCGGTCAACTCCGACGCGCTGACGGTGAAGAATTAGCCGCGTCTCCACAGCCTTCCCGTCAGTACGCCGAAGAGGAAACCGCCGACGTGCGCCAGGTAGGCCACGCCACCCGTCTGCACATAGTGCGCCACCTGCCCCGCGTTGAAGAGTTGCAGCAAAAACCACACGCCGATCAGAAGCACCGCCGGAATGTATGTGATGCGCACGAACAGCAGGAACCAGATCGCCGTCTTGATCTCATCCCGCGGATAGATCACCAGGAACGCGCCCATCACCGCCGCAATCGCGCCGCTGGCGCCAAGGTTGGGCACATGGGAGAACGGCGCGCCGGCAATCTGCGCAAACGCTGCCACTACTCCGCCGATGAGGTAGAACACGAGAAAGCGGAAGCGCCCCATCGCGTCCTCGATCTCTGGCCCGAACGCCCACAGGAAGATCATGTTGCCGATGATGTGCATCCACCCGCCATGCATGAACATCGCCGTCAAAATGGTCAGCCATGCGCGGCCCATCATGATTTTCACCGGGATCACTGACCAGGCGTAGACAAATCGTGGCCCGTTCACGATCTCCTGCCAGAACATCCACGCGTTCGCCACGATGATCAGCACCGTGATCACGGGCCAGTGCCGCAGCCGCCGCGACGCATCCCCCAGCGGAATCATTCCACCCATGCCGCCCTCCTGCCTCGTGCTGCGTCGGAAGAAAAACCTGTCAGCTTACAGCTGGAGCCACGTGCCTCGCGCGAACCTGCACAAATCCGTGCCCCATTCATCGCGGTTTTATCGCGATGAGTGGGATCGAGCCACAAATAATCGAACCCGGCACAGGAAAAGCTGTCAGCTTATAGCTCTTGTGCTTCCAAATCGAGAATCCTATTTTCTCCCGAACCGGACCATGAACAAGCGTAGAACGAACAACGTACAACCCCTTGGTCTCGCACCCGCCTCAAACCCCGAACTCGCCCGTCGAACCTTTCTATTGCCTCAAATCCACTTCCGTCGCGCCCTGTCCGCCCTGGTTGTGCGGCGGCTCGCTGATGTTCGCCACATTGGGATGTCCGCGCAGAAACTCCCGCAGCGTGCGCCGCAGCACGCCCATGCCGGTGCCATGCACAATGCGCACGTGCGGCAGACCGGCCAGGAACGCCTGGTCGATGAAGCGCGACACCTCATCGTGCGCCTCGTCCGCCGTCCGCCCGATCACGTTAATCTCCATCGGCACGTAGTCCGGGTTATTCGTCGTCTGGATCGTCACGCCGCCCTTCCGCCGCGCCGCCTCCACCGGAGTGACCATGGCAACCGGCGTCACCTCCACGATGTCACTCGCCGGCGCGCGCATCTTCATAGTGCCAATGGAAACCTCGTAGTTTTTGCTGTCGATCACTCGCTCCACGCGGCCCTCGCGCCCCAGGCTCTTCAGCTTCACCAGATCACCCGCCTTAATCTCTCTCCCGCCCTCACGCCCTGCGTCGCCGCGCGCCTTCGCCGGCGCCGCATCCGTCTTGTCCGCACCGCTCACATGCGCCACTACCGTCTGCTGGAACTCCTCCGCAAACTCCCGCCGCGCCCGCGCCGTCCGCAGCGCCGAGTCACGCTGAATCTTCCGCGCCAGCGCCTTGTCGTCAATCTGTTTCACAATTTCGCGCAGCTCGCCTTCAAACTCCTCGAGCAGCCCGTTCAGCTTCGCCTCTAGCTCCTTTGTCCTCGCCTTCTGTTCCGCGCGGCCTTCCGCCTCCAGCTTCGCGCGATCGGCCTGCAACTTTGCCTCGCGCACACTCAGCGCGCCCCGCTCTCGCGCAATCTCCGTCAGTTGCGTGTGCAACTGGTCCAGCAATGCGCCGATATCCGCGGCCTGCGTCGTCAGCTGTGCGCGCGCCTCGGCAAGAATCTCCGGCGCAAGCCCCAGCCGCTCCGCAATGTTCAATCCCGCCGAAGCGCCCGGCACGCCCAGCCGCAGCTCATATGTCGGCGACAGCGTCGCCTGGTCAAATCCCACCGCCGCATTCAGCACACCATTGGGTGCTCCGCATCTCGATTCTGAGCTGTGGGAAAGAATCACTACTGAATCTCCGGGTGCCCCATCCGTACCGCGAAGCGGGACGGGTGGGGAAGAACGCGATCTCGCCGCATACACCTTCATCGACGTCAAATGCGTCGTGATGCACGTCCACGCGCGCGCGGCAAGAAAATGCTCCGCCACCGCTACCGCCAACGCAGCCCCCTCCTCCGGGTCTGTCGCCGACCCCAGCTCATCCAGCAGCACCAGCGAATTCGCATTTGCGACCCGCGCAATGCGGTCCACATTCAGCACATGCGCCGAGAAACTCGACAGCGCCGACTCGATCGACTGCGCATCCCCGATGTCCGCATAGATCGCCTCCAGCATCGGGAGCGTTGCGGCCTCCGCCGGCACAGGCAATCCCGCCTGCGCCATCAGCGCCAGCAGCCCCACCGTCTTCAGCGCCACCGTCTTGCCGCCTGTATTCGGCCCGCTGATCACCAGTTGCCGCGCGTCCGGCTCCAGCGCCAGTGTCGTCGGCACAGCTGTCCCACCCGCTCTTCGCAGCCGCAGCTCCAGCAGCGGGTGCCGCGCGGCCGTCAACTCCAGCCGGTCTGCAAACACCGGCCGCGCGCACTGCAGCTCATTCGCAAACCGCGCCCGCGCGAAGTGCGACTCAATCTCCGCCAGCACCGACGTGCCCGCCAGAATCGCATCCGCCTGCTCGCCGATCGCTCCGGTCATCGCAACCAGAATGCGGTGAATCTCGCGCTGCTCCTCATCCAGCAGCCGCACCAACTCGTTGTTCTGCTCAATTGTCTCCAGCGGCTCAATGAACACCGTCTGGCCTGACGACGAAGAGCCGTGGATCACCCCCGGCACACGCCGCCGGAACTCCGCCTTCACCGGAATCACAAAGCGTTCGCCACGAACCGTAATCAATTCTTCCTGCGCCGAACCCTCGCTCGACAACGCGCGCAGCGACTTCCTCAGGCTCTCTTCAATCGCACGGTGATGCCGCTCCATCGCACGCCGGATGCGCTGCAGCTCATGGCTCGCGTCATCGGACAAGCTCCCGTCCGGTTCAATCTTCCCGCGCAGCGCATGCAGCAGCGGCGCCAGGTCGTACTCCATCGCCGGCGTCGACAGCTCCCAAATACCCGTTGGCTGCACTTGCTTCTCGCCGGAACTACCACCAACCTGTGCCCCATTCATCCGGCGTTCTGTGCCGGATGAGTGGGATAGAGCCACTGGATCGGGTGCCCCACGGGCCTCCCCTTTGGGCGCCTGGGATGCAATGCGAAATCCAGCGTCCGACTTGAGCAGCGCGCGCCAGGCCGCGATCCGTTCAATCAGCGCCAGCAGTGTATTAATCTGCTGCCCCTCCAGCGCCACACCTTCTACGCGAGCCTCCTCCAGCAGCGGCGTCGCATCGAACATCCCCGCGAAATCAAAACTCCCCCCGCCCCTCACATACTCCCGAATCTCCGCCGTCCGCTGCTGCTGCTCGTCGATCCATGTCGCATCTGCGCACGGCTCCAGCGCCATTACCCACGCCTTGCCCAGCGGCGAAGCGGCTAGCGAGGCGATGTGCTCGCGCAAGCGCGGCCACTCCAGCGCCCCCGCGGCCGTCTCCCCCAACCGCCCCGGAATCTCAGGCAACAAACCCATCCCCTCATCCTAGCGGGTGTATTTGTCTCTCCAAACCTGCCACCACTCCATGCTCCATTCATGGCGCAGGCCGGAGTTCCCGGCGAGCGGTCTTTTGCTCGCTCGGGTGGTCAAGCGATGAATGGGATTGCGCCACGAAGGCTCGAACCCCGCACAGAAAAGCTGTCAGCTTACAGCTCTAAGCTGATAGCTCGAGAATCGGTCTTTTCTCCCTTATTCCGCCACGAACTTTCTCCCAAACCCGCCCCGAACACCGTACAACCTCTCGCCCCTCGCACCCCGCTCGAACCTCGTCCCTCGAACCCCGAACCTCGCTTACACTCATCCCATGCCCTTTCCCGCCACGCGCCTGCGCCGTCTCCGCCGCACGGCTGCCCTGCGCTCGCTCACCCGCGAGACGCATCTCCATCCCGGCGCGCTGATCTATCCGCTCTTCCTCTGCCCCGGCGAAGGCGTGCGCAAAGAAGTCTCATCCATGCCCGGCGTCTTCAATCTCTCCATCGACGAGGCGGTGAAAGAGGCCGAAGCCTGCGCCTCCCTCGGCATCGGCGGCCTGCTGCTCTTCGGTCTTCCTGCTGAGAAGGATGAACACGCCAGTGGCGCGTATGACAGCAACGGAATCGTCCAGCAGGGCTTGCGCGCCATCAAATCCAACCGCCGTCTCGATTCTCTTGTCGCCATCGCAGACGTCTGCCTCTGCGAATACACCTCGCATGGACACTGCGGCATCGTCTCTCAAAATCCCGACTCCCCCCACTTCACCGTCGAAAACGACGCCACCCTCGCGCTTCTCGCGAAGACCGCCGTCTCGCTCGCCCAGGCCGGCGCCGACATCGTCGCCCCATCCGACATGATGGACGGCCGCGTCGCCGCCATCCGCGCCGCACTGGACGCAGCCGCTCGAACCCCCACGGAAGCGGGTGCCCCACGTCTCCTTAGAGACGTGGGAATTGAGCCACGAACGCCGGGCGCGGAACAACGTACAACGGACAACGAACAACGTACAGTTCCCTCGCCCCTCGCACCCGCCTCGAACCTCGAACCTCGCCCCGCGAACCTGGCGGACACCCCCATCCTCTCCTACGCCGCCAAATTCTCCTCTGCCTTCTACGGCCCCTTCCGCGAAGCCGCCGACTCCGCCCCGCAGTTCGGCGACCGGCGCAGCTACCAGATGGACGGCGCCAACCTCCGCGAAGCCATGCGCGAGATTGATCTCGACGTGGCCGAGGGCGCGGACATGCTCCTGATGAAGCCCGCCGGCCCCTACCTCGACGTCATCCGCGCCGCCCGCGACCGCTTCGATCTCCCCCTCGGCGCATACCAGGTCTCCGGCGAATACTCCATGCTGCACGCCGCCTTCGCCCGCGGCTGGCTCTCGCCCGAAGCAGCCATCATGGAGTCGCTCCTCTCCATCCGCCGCGCCGGCGCCGACTTCATCGTCACCTACTTCGCCAAAGACGCTGCAAAAGTACTCGGCTGAACATTCACCTCGCGGGGTGAATCCGGACTCAAGCCAGGCGGGCGCGTCCACATCGTCCTTGGCTCCGAACCCTCTCCCTCTATCTACAGCCCCTCGGGAAAATCCGCGCCCAGCGACACGCTCTCGTGCTTCGCCATCTCCTGCCGCCACTGCTCCAGCTTGCCCTTCATGCGGTTCCACGCGGCATGTCCCAGCAGCAGATGCAGCGGCGGGTCCGGCATCTCCACCACATCCATAATCGCCTCGACTGCCTTCGCCGGATCGCCACGCTGCTTGCCCGCATTCGAATGGAAGTATTCGCGCACCGGCCCGATCGCCGGCCGATACTCATCGATCTCCCGCTTCGCCAGCACACCCGACCGGCCCAGGAAGTCCGTACGGAACGGCCCCGGCTCAATAATCGTCACCTTCACGCCGATCGCCGCCATCTCCCCCGCCAGCGCCTCGCTGAAACCCTCTACCGCGAATTTACTCGCGTTGTAATAGCCCCAGCCGGCCGAGCCGCCAATCCCCGCCATCGACGACATATTGATGATGTGCCCCGTGTGCTGCCTGCGGAACTGCGGCAGAAACGCGCGCGTCACCCGGATCAGCCCGAACACATTCGTCTCGAAGACCGGCAGAAACTCCTCCTCCGTCGCTTCCTCGATCCCGCCCGCGATTCCATAGCCTGCGTTGTTGACGAGCACATCGATCCGCCCGAACGCCGCAATCGCGTCCTTCGCGACCGCCTCAATCTGCTCCGGCTTCATCACATCCAGCGCAAATACTCGCGCTGTCTCCGGATATTGCTTCGCCAGATCCGCAACCTGCTCCGGCTTTCTAGCCGTCGCAATCACGCGGCCGCCGGCCTTTAGAACCTGCTCCGCCAGCAGCCGCCCAAACCCCGTCGACGCCCCGGTAATGAACCACGCCTTGTCCGCACTCGCCATTGTCATAGCCTTATCTGACGCCCCTGACCTGCCTCACGATGCAAAGCGCTCCCCGCTTGAACTGGTTGCATAAGCAACCGCCATGCTCGCTTGACACGATTGGAACCCGCCTTCGTAGCGGGTTCCACACTGCTCAGGCATCGGAAACCGCTAATGTATGCAACCAGTTCTATTCGCGCAGCGCATCGCCGAAATATCGCTGCGCGCCACGCACAATGTCGTCATCGGAGATCACGCCATACGCCACCTGCGGCTGCCGGCCCGGGGCAAGAAAGTAATATCCGCATTGCCGCCGCACCGGCGTAAACCGCATCGTGTGCGTGCCCAGCTTCACGGAAAACGATGTGCTGATCGCCTGCTCCACCTTAACGCCATGCCGCTCCAACTGCTGCTTCGCGCTTGCCACATAGCGCTGAAAGTCGCGATACGAGTCCCGTATATCGGGATCCTGCAGATCGCCAGGCTTCAGCGAAAAGAACGCGATGATGGTCGGCTGCCTCACGACGAACATCGGTGCCGGAGCTGCAACCCGCGCCTTCGCCGGGGGCGCGGCGAAGCAGAGAGATGCAAACACCATCAGCAAAGCAGCAGTCAAACTCCTCATCGCACTTCCATCCGGACGAAGCCAAAAATGTTCGAACTTGTCATTCTGAGCCGTAGGCGAAGAATCCCCGCATTTGTGGAGGCAACAAGCTACGCGCGAATCTCCTTCACCCCGTCCTCGGCCGCCACCAGCGCCAGCGTCGCCATGCCGAGGAACAATCCGTGCTCCACCACGCCCACGATGCTGCGAATTTCCGCGGCGACTACTTCCGGCTCGTCGATCCGCCCGCACGCGCAGTCCAGAATATAGTTGCCTTCGTCGGTTACAAATGGCTCGGCCCCAGCCGCATTGCTTATACCTGAAGGTCCTGCCGCCTTTGAATAGGCCGGGACTTCAGTCCCGGCATCCCCGCATTCCAAAATCAGGGGGGGCTTTAGCCCCTGGGACACATCCTTTTTCATCCGTAACTTCGGATTCAACCCCAGCGCGCTCAGCTTCGGTTCCACCAGCGGCAGCGCCATCCGGATCACCTCTACCGGCAGCGGAAACCTCCCCAGCACATCCACCAGCTTGGTCGAATCCGCCACGACGATAAACTCCTTCGCCGCGCTGGCCACAATCTTCTCCCGCAGCAGCGCCCCTCCGCCACCTTTAATCAAATCCAGTCCGCCGCCCTCGCGCCGGCACACCTCGTCCGCGCCATCAATATACACATCCAGCTCCGGCAGCTCATCCAGCGTGCGCATATCCATCCCCAGTTCGAGTCCCAGCTGATGACTCGCATCGCTCGACGCCACGCAACGAATCTTCAACTCGCCGCGCTGAACCCGCGCACCCAGTTCCCGGATAAACAGCGTCGCCGTCGAGCCTGTCCCCAGCCCCACGGCCTGCCCATCGCGCACCAACTGAGCCGCGCGTTTCGCCACCCGCCGCTTCGCCTCATCCTGCGTCATGGCTGCTCCCTCAACAGACAAGCGGCGCGTCATCCGCGCCGCCAATCCACCACTCTTGGATCTATGATCAGTCGCGCTCATCGTACTCCAGATCGCGATCCGGAGCGACGCTGTCCTCATACGTCGCCTGCCGCGACGACTCGAACGGCCTGCGCTCGCCCAGACCGCTCTCCTCTTTCTCGCGCAACATCTCGCGCTCTGTCTCAACCATCGCCCTGATCCGTGTTCATCCGTGTAAATCCGTGGTTGCTTTTGTTCTTACTTGCCCAGCAACCGCTTCGCGTGCGCCACCACATTCGCCACGTTGATGCCCAGCTTGTCCAGCGCAATCGGCCCCGGGGCCGACGCGCCGAAGCGATCCAAACCCACAATCGCGCCGTTGTGGCCGACATACTTCCACCAGCCCATCGTCGCGCCCGCCTCGCATGCCACCTTCGGCACACTCTCCGGAAACAGCTCGTTCTTGTACGCATCGCTCTGCTCGTCGAAGATCTTGAAGCTCGGCATCGACACCACGCGCGCGCTGATCCCCGCGCCCTTCAGCTCATCCGCCGCTTTCAGGCACGTCGTCACCTCGCTGCCGGTGCCGATCAGGATCACGTCCGGCTTCGCCTCCTGCCGGATCGCGTAAGCGCCTTTCGGCACGCCTGCCCACGCCGGCTCCGCGTCGAACACCGGCAGGTCCTGCCGCGAGAGCGCCATAAAGCTCGCCGACTTGCGCTCCAGCGCCAGCTTCCAGCACACCGCGGTCTCATTCGCGTCCGCCGGGCGGAAGTCCGTCATCTGCGGGATCGCGCGCAGCGCCATCAGATGCTCGATCGGCTGGTGCGTCGGGCCGTCCTCGCCCAGGCCCACCGAATCGTGCGTGAACACATACAGCGCGTGCACGCTCATGATGCAGCCCATGCGCAGCGCCGGACGACAGTAGTCGGAGAAAACGAAGAAGGTCGAGCCGAATGGGATTACGCCGCTGTGCGCTGCCATGCCGTTCACCATCGCCATCATCCCGAACTCGCGCACGCCGAAGAACACGTTGCGCCCCGTCGGGTCCACGTGGAAGCTGGGCGAGTCCTTGAAGATCGTCTTGGTGGAGCTGGTCAGGTCGGCCGCGCCGCCAAACAACTCCGGCACCACCTTCGCAATCGCGTTCATCACCGTCTGCCCGGCGTTGCGCGTTGCAATCGGCTTTTCCGTCGGGAACTTCGGGATCTGCTTCTCCCAGTCCTTCTGCAGCTCGCGCTTGATCACGCGCTCGAACTCGGCCGCCGGCTCAGGATACGCGCGCTTGTACTCCTCAAAGTGCGCGTCCCACTCCGCGTGCTCCTTCTTGCCGCGCGCCTTCGCCTCCAGCCAGTTCTTCGCCGCCTCTTCGGGCACGTAGAAGTTCTTGTCCTCCGGCCAGCCAAGGTTCTTTTTCGTGGCCTTCACGTTCTCCGCGCCCAGTGCCTCGCCATGCACTGCCTTCGTGCCCGCCTTCGGGCTGCCGTATCCAATCACCGTGCGCACGCGGATCAGCGTCGGCCGCGTCGTATCGGCCTTGCCCTGCTCGATCGCGTCTTCAATCGCGCGCAGATCGTTGCCGTCCGGCACGCTCAGCACCTGCCAGTGATACGCCTCGAAGCGCTTCGTCACATCTTCCGTGTAGCTCAGCTCCGTGGGTCCATCGAGCGAGATCAGGTTGTCGTCATACAGCACAATCAGCTTGGCCAGGCCAAGCGTCCCTGCCAGCGACGCCGCCTCATGCGAGATGCCTTCCATCAGGTCGCCATCGCCGCACAGCACGTACGTGTGGTGGTCCACCACCTGGTACATGTCGCGGTTGTAAACAGCGGCCATGTGCTTCTCCGCGATCGCAATGCCCACCGCCATTCCGAAGCCCTGCCCCAGCGGGCCCGTGGTCACTTCCACACCGGGCGTCTCGCCGTACTCCGGATGTCCCGGCGTGTGCGATCCCCACTGCCGGAACTGCTCCAGTTGCGAGATCGGCAGGTCATATCCCGACAGGTGCAGCGACCCGTACAGCAGCATCGATGCATGCCCGTTCGACAGCACAAAGCGGTCCCGATCAAACCACTTCGGGTCCGCCGGATCGTGCTTCATCAGCTTGTGGTACAGCAGATACGCAATCGGCGCACAGCCCAGCGGCGCGCCCGGATGCCCGCTCTTGGCCTTCTCCACGCCGTCCACCGCCAGAAACCGCAGCGCGTTGATCGATAGCTGGTCCAGTTCCTGCTGCTTGTCCACAACCGTTTCGCTCATCCTCTTCTTCTCCTCGCGGGCGCTCATGCCCGCAGACAAATCCCCTCGCCGCCTTCTCAGGCGCATGCTCGACTCTTTCGCGGGGACAGTTGCCCCGCGCTTTCCGGAGTGCTTCGCGGCCTTGTCCTACGCCTTGGCCCGCGTCCCTGCCAGACATTCAGCCGCGTTCTTTCAGTGTACTAGCCCGGCCGCATCACGCCCCCGGTACCCAGTCCCCAGCACCTAGTACTCTGGCTTATGGCCAATCTCACACTCGTCTATGGAATGCGTCTCCTCCCCGCCGATGAAGTCGGCTCAGTCGGCGAAGCGCCTGTGAACCTCAAGAACGGCAATCAGGCCCACGTCACCATGCACGTGCTCGAAGGCAGCCGCGAGCAGATTGAGGCCCAGCTCCGCCACTCCATCGACGCCTTCTTCGACTTCTATCCAGAAATCTGATTCACGCCTCATCCTTTCGTACCGTTTTGACGAAGAACAGAGAGGATGCTTCCTCTCTCACGCCAACTTCGCCGCGCCGTGCCCGCACGGCCCCCCGGATGGCCCACCCTTCGCGACCCCATCGCGAAGGCTCGGTTGCCCTTCGTACGCTCCATTCGTCTCGCAACCGCGTTCGCCATGCTGGCTCTCGTCTTCGTTTCCCACGCCCAGCTCCCAGCTCCGCCCACCACCACCGTAGCCGCCCTCCGCCAGATGTTCGACGAGGCCGGCGTCATCTTCACTGGTCAGGTCACCGCAGTCCGCCACATCGACCCGGCGGGCGGGTCCAGCGGCATCTTCGAAGCGGACTTCGCTGTCGACGATGCCGTCCTTGGCGCCACGTCCAACGGCATCTACACACTGCGCGAATGGATCGGCCTCGCACCGGCCACCGGCGCAGCACTCCTCATCGGTCGCCGTTACCTTATATTCCTCCACGCGCCTGGCCCCGCCGGACTCACCTCTCCGGTCGGTGGTTCCGATGGCATCATCCCCATCCTCCCCGGCAACAACGCGGCATCGCCCACCACGCCCGATCCCATCCGCGTCGCCGCCCAGCCTGCGCTCACGCACGCGTCGCACATACCCGCGCGCGCCAACCTCTCCGCCGCAACATCCGGCGCCGGCAGCATTGGGTGCCCCACATCTCGCAAAGATGTGGGATATACCACCGCGCCTGAGTCGCCGGCCGCACTCGCCTCCGCAAATATCGATCTCCGCTGGATCGCCGCCCGCGTCCTCGCGCCGCTCGCGTATCTTCCCAGCGAACCCGCTGCCGCTCGTCCCATCACCTCGCGCGCGTACAGCATCCGGGCCTCGACAAACTTCCTCGATCCGGAAGCTGGTCGAACCGCGCCCGCGAACAACAATCCGCCTGCTTCCTTAGTCCCCGCTTCCGTCCCCGCAACATCATCCTCCAACTACGCCGACATGCTCATCCTCCTCCATACCTGGGTAGCCAAAGATTCTGGCCGCGATGAGCAAAGGTAAGCCACCGATGATCGAACCTGTCATTCTGAGCCATCGGCGAAGAATCCCCGCATTTTTCCCGGGATGGTTGCTTGCGCTGCTCGCTCTCCTTGCGCCCTCCGCCTTCGCATCCGGCCCGCGCTGGGTCACCGGCCCTCCCTACTTCACCGGCGCCGCTCCCGGCAATCCGGTGCTTTGGGGCATCGCCAATATCAGCTATTTCACCGATCCCGCAGACCTCAGTCCCTCCGTCTCCCACGCCGCCGCGGACGCGATCGTCGCCGCAGCCGCCGGCATATGGAACGTTCCCACCGCATCCATCACCCTCGCGCAGGGCGGCACGCTCGCCGAGCATGTCAGCTCCGCCAACGCTTATCTCACATCCTCCGGGCCAGTCTTCCCCTCCGACATCCAGCCCTCCAACTACGCTACGATTCCCATCGCGGTCCTCTATGACTCCGACGGCTCCGTCACCGACATGCTCCTCGGCTCCGGCGCTTCTTTACCCGCCGAATGCCGCCAGAACGCCGTCACCGAAGACGTCGACGGCATCACCACCTCCGGCACAATCCAGCACGCGATCCTCATCCTCAATGGCCGCTGCACCGGCCCCGCGCCTGAGCAACAACTGCAGCTTCAATATCAACTCGAGCGCGCGTTCGGCCGCGTCCTCGGAATCGCCTGGTCGCAGACCAACGACAACGTCTTCACCCGCTCCCCGCAGCCCACCGCATTCCAGGCCCAGCACTGGCCCATCATGCACCCCATTGACATCGTCTGCGGCCCATACACCTACCAGTGCCTGCCATCGCCCTTCACTCTGCGTGATGACGATGTCGCCGCCATCTCCGGTCTCTATCCCTACTTTGCGTGGGAGCCTTTCCCAACCCCCACTCCCGCTCCGGGCAAGCAGTGGAGTTACGTCCAGGCCGGTAAGATCTCCGGCCACGTTACCTTTCCTACCGGTCAGGGCATGGCCGGAGTAAACGTCGTGCTGCACCGTTGGCGCGGAGGCACCGGCGCACCCGAGCCTTACGAGGATGTCTCCGCCATCTCCGGCGATTTCTTCCGCTGGAACAACGGCAATCCCGTCGCCGGCTCGTTATCCTCCATCACCGCCAGCATGGGATCGAACGACCCCACCCTCGAAGGCTTCTACCAACTGGCCTGGGTCCCCGACGAGGATCCTCTCGGCTCGCAGAACGGCGAGATGCTGGCCACCGTCACCACCCAGCCCATCAATCCGCTTTACATCGGCGCATACTCTCTCGGCCCATATGCGGCCGGCATCGTCTCGCCGTCCGGGCCATCGCAAACCGTAGCCTCACGCGACCCCATTTGGCCTGCCAGCTTTCGCGGTCCTTCGGTTGAAGACTTCCCGCCCGCCGACGCAGCCTCTTCCTGCTCCACCTCCGCCGATGGGACCGAATCCGCGCCCGCCTCCATCGATCCCTCCGGCTGGTGGACCGGCGTCCTCTGCGCCTACGGCCATACTGCCTGGTCCGGGTTCTCCATGCAGCCGGGCCGCACCGCCACTATCGAAGTCACCGCCCTCGACGAGTCCTCGCTCGCCACCACGCAGAAAGCCATGCCGCTCCTCGGCGTCTCGTCCGCGAGCGATCCCACAGGCGAGCTCCCAACCGTCGCCGCCACCCCCGCTGCCTTCAACACCCTCGCCGTCGGCACAACTGCAACCAGAATCGCTACAAATTCCTCCGCTCAGTCTCTCCGCTTCGTCATTGCCGACGCCCGCGGCGATGGCCGCCCCGACTTCGCCTACCGCGCCCGCGTCCTCTACGCCGATACCGTCGCACCCGCTGCCGTCAGTCCCACCGGCGGCCCCATCACCATCACCGGCACAGGCTTCCGCTCCGGCAACAGCGTCACCATCAACGGCGTTACCGCTCAGGTATTGTCCTGGACATCCACCTCCATCACCGCCATCGCCCCGCCGCAGTCCGCATTCACCACGCAACCCAGCGGTCCCGTCACGATCGCCGTCGCCGATCTCTCCACCGGCGGCTCTGCCACCATGTCGAGTGCGCTCACCTACTCCGCCTCCATCGCGCCCGACATCATGACCCTCATCGCTGCGCCTGCCGCCACACTCCCCACCGGCACGCAAACCGCCTTCGCCATCCGCATAACCTTGCCCGATGGCGTCACTCCAATCGCCGCCCTTCCCGTCGCCTTCACCTGGACCGGCCCCGCACAAGTCTCCGGCTGCAGCGCCTCACCCTGCACCATCGCGACCGACTCCACCGGCCTCGCTTCCATCTCGATCGACACAACCGCCTTCGGCGCGGTGAATCTCACCGCCTCTGCCCTCGGCCTCACACAATCCGCCGCGTTCACAGCAGTTACTCGCAACGTCTCCGCGCTTCAGCCCACGATCTACATCGCAGCAAATTCCATCGTTACCTGGATTCCACAACTCTCCGTATTCCAGAACTCCGCGCCCGCCGCGAACCTCGCAGTCGACTGGACGGACTCGACAACGCTCGGCAACGCGCCCGGCTTCTCCATCTCTCCGGCCTCAACCGCCGCCAACTCCCAGGGCATCGCTTCAACCACAGCTACCCTCGGCCCGCTCGCCGCCGGTTCTCAATCCACCGCGCAGGCCTGCGCATGGAATGCTGGCGCCAACCCAAACCTGCCCGCGCTCTGCGCCACCTTCACCGCCATCGCCGTGCAGCCCTCCACGCTGCGCATCGCCATCGTCAGCGGCGCTAACCAAACCGTCACCGCGCCCACAATCTTCGCTCCCGTCATCCTCCGCGTCACCGACGCCGCCGGCCATCCCGTCGCGGGAGCTACCGTCAACCTCTATCAGACCGTCGACGCCCTCGAACCACCATGCCCGACGCACGGCCCCTGCCCCATTCCGCCGGTCCTCGCATCCTCAACCGCTTCCGCCACCTCCGACACCAACGGCCTCGTCTCCGTGACGCCCACGCAAGTCCCCGCCACCGGCGCAGTCACGAACCTCGCCGCCGCCACCGGCACCCAGGGCTTCGTCGCCCTCTCCCTCACCCAGCTCCCCTGATCGGCAATCGCGGCGGGCTCGTCATTCTGGACGCATCCGCGTCCAGAATCTCCGTATGTTGTCTTTCCGAGGGGGTTGGCTTTTTGGGTTTGTCATTCCCGCAGGGAATCTGCGTTTGCCTTCGTCTATCTCGCCACAAATCCGTGCCCCATTCATCGCGGCCTTATCGCGATGAGTGGGATCGGGTCACTACCGCCCGAACCGCGTCATTCTGGAGCACAGCTCCAGAACCTCCGTATGTTGTCTTTCCGAGGGGGGTGCCTTTTTGAATTTGTCATTCCCGCAGGGAATCTGCGTTTGCCCTTCGTCCATCTCGCCACAAATCCGCGTATTTGCCTTTTAATTTGTCATTCCCGAAGATTCTCTCTTGAGTTGCAAGCGTTTTTTTCTCTTTGAGAGGTGTGCAGAGGAGAGCTTTCTCTTTTACCGGGGTATGAGTTGCGGGAAGAGTTTTGCTCCGTCGAAGGGTCGGTCTGTTTTGAAG
>DATNAU010000150.1:0-5300 GCA_035572415.1 Acidobacteriaceae bacterium | reverse complement strand
CCATCTGCCGTCGGACTGCCGATGTACAAATAAAGGAAATCGTTGTGCCTGTATCCCGCGCCGACGGCGAGTCTCGCATCGCCGCCCGGCAACGAAAACACCGGGCCCTCGGCGTCGACCTCGTACATGCGGCTTCTATTGGCATAGCTGAACGAGCGATTCAAGGCTATCGCGCCGGTGGTCCTCGTCACCCCGACGGCATGGAACGTGGTCTTATCCCTTCCCAAGGCCGCACTGACATTGATCGTCCAGTCGTGCGGCAACGAGAAGGCAACGCTCGGAGAGGCCAGGAAGGTCGTCGTCTCGGTCGGGTAATGGTAATAGGCTGTTGAGTACCCATTCTCCTTCTGAATGCCACGCTCGGTCCTGAGTGCATCGAGGTGCAGCTCGATGGAGTCCCCCAGGGACTGGTGCATGCTGAGCAGCCCGCTGCGCAAATCCGCCCCTTGGTAGAGGGTCGTTGGGCCATACATCTTCCGCGCGTAGCCGCGCTGGTCCGCGTAGATCGGACCGTTGGAGTCCTTGTTCCATGTCGCGATCAAACCGCCCGTGGACCAGGTCGTGCCGGCGGTGACGTTGTATTCGTGGGTTGCCAGCCCGCCATCCGCCGCCCTGCCATAGCGCGTGCCGACAGCCACTCCGTCGAAATCGCGCTTGAGCATCACGTTGACGACGCCACCGACCGCATCGGAGCCATAGATGGCGGACGCCCCGTCGGTCACGATCTCGACTCGATCCACCGCCTCGACCGGGATTGCACTGATATCGACCGCCTGGTCGTAGCCGCCGTAGGACATTCGCCGGCCATTGAGCAAGGTCAACGTGGCGTCCTGGCCTATACCACGCAAATTCGCTGCGGAGCCGCCAGTGATGTTTTGATTGTAGAAGCCGCTGGCGGTGGTTACCCCGGGATTCTGGCCGCCACTGAAGTTCTGCGGGATGCTGCGCATCACTTCGCCCAGATCCGTAAACCCTTCCTGCTGGATCTGCTGCGCGCCAATGGTGATCGTCGGCGATGCCGTGACGCCGCCGCGGATCCGTGTACCGGTTACGCTGACGATATCCAACTGCACCACCTCCTGTGCGGCGGCGGACGACGGGGCCCTGGATTTCGATGCCGGTTTCTGGTGGGCATCAACCGGTGGCGGCGGTGGCGCGTGCTCGAGGGTATAGGTCTGGCCGTTGATGCGTTTCCACGCGAGCCCCGTCCCGGCGAGCAACTGCGTCAAGGCCTGTTCGGCGCCATGGCGACCCGAGACGCCGCGGCTCTGCTTTCCGGCGACCAGGCCGGGGTCAAACACCAGTTGCCTGTCGCTCTGCACACCCCACGCAGCAAGCGCCGCGGACAGTGGGCCGGCGGAAATGTCGTACCGGCGGAGCGATTCGGTTGCCGCGGCCGTCTGCGCCTGCGCCATGGGCAGGGCCACATACAGCGCCATGCAAAGTGCCGCGCACATCGCGCTCCGGACGCCTCCCCGACGTGGCGGATGACCGGCTGTATTCATGTGTTCCCCTCTGCGTTGGTGAGCGCCAGGGCGGCGCCTGCCAGAGGGGTAACAACTGAGCGACGCGCAACCCTACCCAGCCCGAACGCTCAGCGCGGCATCAACACGATCTCGTGCGCGTCGCTGCGAGCCACGCGCACCGGAAACACGGCGGAAAGGGCGGCGGCGATCGCGGCATTGTCGCCGGCACGGAAACTGCCACCCACCGGCATACTGGCCAGCCTGGGATCCCCCAGGCGCAGCTTGACGGCGCAGTAGCGGTTGGCCTCGGTCACGGCCTGGCCCAGCGGCAGTCCGTTGAAATCCAGGCGACCCCGCATCCAGCTGGCGATCGCGGCCGTATCCACGCGATGCACGTCGATGCCGGCCGTGCCAGCGCCGTAGCGGGCCTGCTCGCCCGGCACCAGTTGCTTGTGTTCGTCCTCCGCAACGACTTCCACTCGCCCTTGCAGCAAGGTGACTGCGGCTATTCCGTCTTCATTGCGCACCTGGAACTGCGTGCCGAGATCGGTGACGCTGCCGTCGCCCGCAATGACCTTGAACGGATGCCGGGCATCGTGCACGACGTCGAACATCGCCTCGCCTTGCTGCAGCAAGACTTCGCGCTGCCGACGGCTGTAGCGCACCTGCAGCGCGGTTTGCGTGTTGAGGACGATGCGGGTGCCATCAGGCAACTGCTCGGCCCGTTGCTCGCCCAGGCCCGTGCTGTAGACGACTGGCTGCGTGCGCATCGTCAGCGACAACCACCCGATGCCGCCGAATACGGCGACTGCCACCAGGCACGCGGCCGCCAGCAGCGGCCGCCAGCGACCGCCGTTCGCCTGCCGCCGCACAGGCGCGGTGGCAGCCATCGCCGCAGCCGCCATTTCGCGCATGCGCGCGGAGCCCTGCAGCTGCTTCCACTGTTCCCAGGCACGCTCAGTCTCGGCGTAGGCGCGCACATGCGCCTCGCTACGGCCACACCACGACGCGAAGGCCGCCTCCTCGCTGGGCGTTTGCGTACCGTCACGACGCCTGGCGAACCAGGATGCGGCTTCCTCGCGGATGGCACCGTTCGTGGGACTCATATGGCTGCCAACACGCGAAGGTCGAAGTCCCCTACCTGTGCACGACACTGGACGATGGCCTTGGCAAGGTGTTTTTCGACCATCTTCACGGATATGCCGCAGCGCTGCGCCACCTGGGCATTGCTGAGTCCCTCGACGCGACTGAGCAGGAACACCGTGCGGCATTTCGCAGGCAATGCAGCGACCGTCGCCTCCAGTGCTTCCAGTTGGCGCTGTGCCTGCCACTGCCGTTCGAGGCCTGGTGCCGCGGACGCCATATCCACTTCGGCGAAATCCGTAGGCTCCTCGATCTGGTGCAGCGCATGCCAGCGCCAGTGATTGTTGAGCACGTTGCGCGCGATGGCGAACAACAACTTGCGCAACGACTCGACCGTCTGGCCGCGCCGATAGCGCATCAGCCTGCTCCAGGACTCCTGCGCCAGGTCGGCGGCATCCTGTGCATGCACCACGCGGCCGCGAAAGAAATGGAGCAATTCGGCCTGGTGCTCGCGCGCGAAGGCATCGACGTCGATGTCATACGACGGTGTTTCCGCTCCGCGCCATTCGGCCGATGGTTTCGACACGCCAACAACCCCCGCCCCTGCCCGATTCGGTGCAGTCAATGTGCTGCCGCGGCACCACCCATGTCAACGTTTCACCCCATGAAAAACAAGAAAAACCGATACTTATCACTGCATGAAGGCAGGTCCGGACAAGGTATGTTCGAGGTAAACACGCGAGGGCGGCCGAACCCTACCTACGCTTTCGCGGATCAAATCTCCGGGTCGGGTCAACCGCCGGCGAACCAGCCAGCTCTATGGCGACAGCGCGATCAAAAGCCGAAAGCTCAGCCGCCTGGAAATTTTCAGAGGCCCATCGCTGCCAGCGCGGCGACAGCCCGTTCGAGCCCGCCGAGGATGGTCTCGGCGACACGCGGGGCGAAGTCCCGTGGCAATTCCGCCTGCACCTGCGCAATGGCCGCTGGCGTACGCGCCAGGATGTCTCGATGATCGGAGCTGCGGCCGGTGCGTAGCCGACCTTCCGCGCGGTGCTGTCGAATTGATTGACCCCCGCGCCTCAGACTGCCCGGAAACTCGTACGCACTTTTCTTCCCCTGCCGCACGATCGTCAGGCATTACCGAAAAGTCTCCTCTCCCGAGAAGCGTCTATGCTTCCGATCCCGAACTCGGAGCGCCTCGCGTGTATAGCACCTCACCGGCGTCGCCGCTTTCGCCGCGAGCGGCTACGTAAAGGCTACGGCAGATTCTCGGACTGTCTAAGTCATTGACTCACGAATACTTCTTGACCTCACCGGTCCAGTCCATCATAGGAGCGACGGCTATTTTTCTATGTAATTCCAACTACTTATCCTCTACTCTTCAAACATATATTAACTTATCCCTGCGGCATCTCTGGGAATTTATCAGATTGCCGCTGCCCGGCTCGCGGCCACCTGTCAGATAGGACATTTAATGTCCCTCCTGGTATGCTGACCCAATGGCCCGGCGCAAGCGTGATTCCGAGGACGAGCTTGACCCTGCACGCTCGAGCCGCGACGAGTACTATCCCAAGGGCCGCAAAGGCGCCGTGGTGGTGAGAATCCAGACTGACTACTCGCGCGGTGGCCGTTTGCTGAGGTATTCGCTGGCGCTGATCGATACCCACAGGAGCGGCGTCGACAGCGGCAGGATTCTCGGCTATGACAACGCGCATGGACACTACCATCACCATTGTGAGGAGAAGGTCGAAACTGTTGAGTTCGAATCATATGAAAGCATCGAAAAGCGTTTCGAAGCGGAAGTCCGCGAGTACCTCGAAAGCCGGAAAGGCTAGCCCGATCGCCGAGATTCGCATCGGAGTCGAGTCGATGGATCGCTTTTTCTCCCGCATGCGGGTGAAGGCTCGACGGCTCGACCGCGGAGAGAAGCTGGAGCCGCGACTGACCGTATCGTTCGAGGATCCGGCTGACTTCCTGGAAGTGATTACGCCGGCTCGTGTCCGCATATTGAAGGAGATCGATGGAAGAACGGTTGCGATCTTCGCGCTCGCCGCTGCCCTCTCGCGCGATCCTTCGGCCGTCAGGCGGGATGTCGCGCTGCTCGAGAGTAGGCACCTCGTCCGTACCCGTAAAGTAGCAAACCCAGGGCACGGAAGTAGAACGCTGGTAGAGAGAGTCGCTGGCGCGATCGAACTGTCGGCAACCGTCTAATGCCCGCCAGCGTATCGCGCATACGATCTGCTTCAGGGGTTGAAGATCTCGAGGTTTCGGCCTCGATACTGCGCGACCGCGATCTCAGCGCGATGCTGACCCCGATGGCATCTTCGCTCCATACGCGATTAGCAGATCGCGGAGCGCCACCAACCGAGGGGGCAGCGGGGGCGGTTGCAGAACAGGTGGTGGTAGAACAATCGCCGGCACTATTCCTCCGGGGCCCAGCACTGAAGTAATATCTGCGCCATGAGTCAACAGCAGGTAGACCGTCGACACATTTTCTGACCACACCGCTACAGCGAGTGCCGTCTCGTTGTTCTTTGGGAAGCCAGTAAGCTGGTTTACATCTGCGCCTTCCTGCAACAACAGGCGAACCACGTCGTCCTCGCCATTGTGCGCTGCGACAGTAAGCGGGCCCTGGATAGGAATAGACTTCCCATCCGGAGTTGTTACCTCGCTCGTGTTGATATCCGCATGATGGTCTAAGAGTACTTTTATGACGTCCCGCTGGCCCGCCTCAATCGCTATGTCCAACAG
>DATNAU010000149.1:0-25840 GCA_035572415.1 Acidobacteriaceae bacterium | reverse complement strand
CCATCTGCCACAGCCGGTCCTGCGCGGTGATGTAGCCCTGCGCGAATACCAGGTCGTCCAGGGACTGTGCGCGGATGTGCGGGACGCCGTGAGTGTCACGCTCGACGGTGACTGGCGCGCTAAGGCCGAACACCACCTGTGAACCGTCCAGTTGCGGCAGATTGGCCCGCATCGCCCGTCCGAAGTAGATGCGGCCGCAAATGAACGCTATCGCGGCAAGGACCACTATCAGCAGAAGCGCAAGAAGGGCAATTCTGCCTCCGCGCCCGCGGCGCACGGCGACGGTCTCTGCGGCGGATGATTCAGGTGAGGAAAGACTCTCTTCGTCACGGCTCATGGCTCTCGGCCAGTCTACGGCAAATGATGACTGGCGGTTCCGCTCAGGCGGCGGAGTCTTCGGTTTCCGCCGGAAGATACCCGTTGTGCGTATGCGGCAATGCTACAAGCATGACCCCAACTGCAACTACCGCGACCGGCAGAAACAGAATGCTGCCCTCCGGGCCGGTCACGCCGCCTGACAGCCATGGTCTGCCCATAGCGTGGGTGGCGAACAGATGGCCGCGCGCGACCAGCCCACTGTCGGGAACGCCATAGAGAAAGGATTGTGCCCAGTCCCAAGTGGTATGAAAGCCGATCGCCCACCACACCGAGCCGGTGCGCCACAGGCTGAAGCAGAAGAGCATGCCGAACAGCCCGGCAGCGAAAAGCCCGATGGGCGATTCGCCGCTATTGCCGCTGTGCCCTGCGCCGAAGAGATAGGAGAGCACGATGGCCGCGGTCCAAAAGCCGAGAGCGTTGGCGTGGCGCGCGCCGAAGAACCAGCGATAGACGTTGCGCAGCCCGCGTGTGAGCGTGAATTGCATATAGCCGCGGCTGAAGAGTTCTTCCTTGAATGCAACCAGGAAAAACGCTGCGAGCCATAGCAGCCCATGGTGCGCAATCGATGTGCCGCTGAGCGCCCTCGCATCGAAGACCAGCAAGTGCGACGCACGCAGCAGGAAGACGAGCAGCGAAAGCAGCGCGACTCCCCACATCAGGCCGCCTAAGAAGTAGCGCACGCGGTTCCGCGGGGCGAAGCCGTAGGCAGAAGCGCGCCGCCGCTCCAGCCGTGCCAGCAGCCACATCGCGATCAGGAGAGCTACGATTCCGGCGCCCTCCAGATCCAGGGTCTGGCGGGCGGAGAGAAGGCCGCCCTTGATCGCCTGGGCGCGCAGCAGCGCGTGGCCCAAGGGATACAGGCAGCGTAAGAGCGAAGCGTAGAGCGCGAGGAAGAGAACCATGCTCCAGCCGGCGCGCAGGCCATCAGGCCCAAAGAGAATGAAGTGGAGGGTCGAGCGCTGCTCGGGAGGGAGGAGCGGCCGGGGTGGACCCGCGCCATTCGCGTGCGATGGCGCGCCGGTGCGATCCGGCTCATTCGTGCTCATTGCGTACAAGTGTATGCCTCCGCCTGCTTGACATGCGTGCCGTGCGCATCAATCCTAGGGATTCGGCGTCTTGCGTTGCGTGAGCTAGCCGATGCCTGGATGGAGGTTCCCGATCGCTTGGAGTGCCGCGTCTTTTATCACGATCACTGCTTTGACGGCGCGTGCTCCGCGTCAGTGTTCACCCGCTTTCATCGCGAGTGCATCGGCACGGCGCAGACCTTCTCCTACTCGGGGCTGGTGCATCGAGCGGGCGCGCTGTTCGATGAGTCGTTGTTTGTCGACGGCGACAACGCGATCGTCGACTTCAAGTACGACGCGTCGCCGCGTGTGACGTGGTGGTTCGATCATCATCAGAGCGCATTTCTGACGCCGGAAGACCACCAGAATTTTCTGGCTTCGCAGGCGCGGATCGAGGCCAACGGCGGGCAGCGGGGCGGCAAGTTCTACGATCCGGACTACGTGTCCTGCACGAGCCTGATTGCGGATGTGGCGCGCGAGAAGTATGGGTTCGATACCGGGCCGCTGGCGGAACTGATCTACTGGGCGGACATCGTGGATGGAGCGCGGTACGAGAGCGCCGAGGCGGCGGTGGAGATGGCCGCGCCCGCCATGAAGCTGACGATGGTGATCGAAGCGTCGGGCGAGGGCTTCGTGCCACGCGTGATCCCGCTGTTGACGGAGATGAGCTTGCAGGAAGTGCTGGATCAGCCGTTCATCGCGGCCGAGCTGGGGCCGCTGATGGAGCGGCATCGGCAGGGAATCGAGCTGCTGCGCGAGCGGGCAACGCTGGAGCGCGGTGTGATCACCTTCGACATCACGGACCGGCTGACGGAGGGCTACAACAAGTTCATCCCGTACTACCTGTTTCCGCCGGCGGTTTACAACGTGGGGCTGAGCCGGTCGAGCTTCCGAACCAAGATTTCCGTGGGAACGAATCCCTGGACGAAGGTTCCTGCTTCCGAGCTGGCGAACATCGCGGCGATCTGCGAGCGCTACGGCGGGGGTGGACATGCCCGGGTGGGCGCGGTGAGCTTTGCGCCGGACCGGGATGACGAAGCGCGGAAGGCGGCAGCGGAGATTGCGGCGGAGCTTCGGGCGCGCATCTGATACCCCCCTCCCCCCCGAAATCGCTATGATCAAGAAAACGCATAAGTTGCCAGATGTGATCTTGAAAACAAAAGACTTAGTTTGCGATGATTGCGAAAGTCCAATGGATTCTGATGGATGCGGCTGCCGAGTGCGCAGGCCCGGTGGGACCCTTGGCGGGGCATTTTTGACCTCAAGGGGAATAAAAGCCCATCGGCATGAGGAATAACCCGCGGCTGAAGCAGCGTTGATTCTGCACTGCATCACCGGGCGCTAAAGCGCGCTGCTACTCCGAAAAACTGCCGGTTTTGCATTCCCTCGGCGGCCCAAAGCCGCACCTGTTCTTAGTCCTTAACGGCGCGACTCAAGTCGCGCCGCTTCAAAGCAAGGCCCTTTTCCGGAGCTTCTGAAGCCGCGCGCTTTCAAAGCACACCCAAACCTGGCCACCCCAGTATCGATCCTTTTGACTCGCTTAACTTAATTTTAGCAAGGTGGGCAAAACTAAAATGCCACTCTCCGCGGATTTATATCCTAATGAATATCAGTCAGTTGCGACCGAAATGTGCCGACCAAGGGCTTGACAACGTTTCGCGCTCAAGCCGCGAAACCTATCTCAGGGCAAGAGAAAATACGGGGATTCTTCGTCTGCGACTCAATGACAAGCAGGGGAAACGCACCGTTCCTCCAAGAGTGAAGGATGGGTCACCGGGCAACGGTTTATACGCAGATTCCCTTTGGGAATGACAAACAAAATCAGAATGACAAGTGAAAGCAGCGGCAAGCCCTCTCTCACTGCGAAAGAATGGGCCACCCCGGTGTTCCTCGATATGGATCAGGAGCGCATCTTGACGACGAAGGGCAGTTTGGAGATGTCGTTGTAGATGACCATGGCGGCGAACAGCAGGATGCAGACGACAGCGACCTGATAGATGCGTTCTTTGATGGGCATCGGCAGGTCGCGGCGGAAGGCGCTCTCGACAATCAGCAGGAAGATCATGCCGCCGTCCAGGATAGGGAAGGGCAGCAGATTGAACATGGCCAGATTGATAGAGATCATGGAGATGGTGCCGACCAGCGGCATCCATCCTGCCTGAGCGGCCTCGTGCACTACTTCTCCGATGCCGATGGGGCCGGAGAGCTGTTTGACGGAGACGTGGCGCTCGAACATGCCCTGGATGACATCCACGATGAGTATGGAGTTCTTCTTGGTGAACTTCCAGGACTCGGCGGATGCGCGGCCCAAAGGCAGCTTTTCTACTTTGGTGGGTGGCGGCTCCGGCCGGAAGCCAAGATGCCACGCGGGCCCCGCCCCATCGCCGGCATCGTTGTAATGCGGGGTGACCATGATGGTGAGACGCTGTGTGCCGCGAAGCACATCGAGTTTTGCGGGCTTGCCTTTCTGATCGGCGAGATAGGCGAGCAAAGCCTGGACGGAGCGGATCTGGAGGCCATCAATACTTACGATCTGATCCTTCGGCTTGAGGCCGGCCTGCTCGGCAGGACCGCCGGGCGCCAGTTCGTCTACTGTCACCGGCGTGCTTTGCACCTTGGGCACCAGGCCGATGGCAATTGCGGGGTCGGTGTCGAGGCGATCGGAGCCCAGTTTTGCCGGGACAGTAAAGGCGGTATCGGTCCGACGGCCGTCGTGAACGAAAGAGAAGGGGACGGTGAGACCTGGATTGAGGGCCGCGCGATCGCGGATGTCGTCCCATGTGGGGTTCTCGACGGACGCAAAACGTACCACGGTATCGCCGGAGACGATGCCCGTTTTCGCGGCGGTGGAGCTGGGCGAGATGTAATTGGTAACAGCGGGGCCGGATTCGTATGCGTTCACTTCAAAATGAAGCATGTAGGCGCCGGTCATGAGGCCGAAGGCGAGAAGGAAATTGGCCGCGGGGCCGGCGACGGCGATGAGCATGCGCTGCCAGCGGGGATGATTGTTCAGGTCACCGGGATCGGTGGAGACCTCTTCGCCGGGAATCTCGCCGGCCATCTTGACGTAGCCGCCAAGCGGCAGCACGTTGATGCGGTAGTCGGTGCCGTTGTAGACGTAGCCCCAGAGGCGGGTGCCGAAGCCGATGGCGAAGGACTCGACGCGCACGCCGCACCACTTGGCGACGACAAAGTGGCCCAGCTCATGGATGAGGACCATGAGGCCGAGTACGAGAAGAAGTTGAATAACGGTCGTCAGCATGGGAGAAAAAAAGATGACATGAGAGCGGGGCCGCGAGCAGGTGCAACCGGCACGGCAATGAATTTGACCTCAGGGGCTAAAGCCCCTACTGAGTCCAGAATTTTACGGCATCCTTCGGCTGCCGCTCAGGACGGGCTTTGAAGCCGTGCCCTTAACAAAAACACTAAAATCGCCCGGGGCTAAAGCCCCGTGTACTTGCTGCTCTTTCTACCGCTTGAGACCCGAGGCTAAAGCCTCGGGCTAGCCGCTGCTACTCCGGCATGGCGGGCGATCATGCTTTGCGCGCGCTGCCGGGCCACGCGGTCTGCCGCGAGCACCTCCTGAATCGATGCAGGAGCGTGCGACGGCGTTTCCGCGAGCACCTGCTCAATTGTACGTGCGATAGCGGTGAAAGGGATGCGACCTTCGAGGAATGCGGCAACGGCGATCTCATCGGCGGCATTGAGGGCGATGCAGGCGGCCGGGCCGGACTCGGCGGCCTCGTAGGCGAGGCGCAGGCAGGGGAAGCGGGCGAAGTCGGGCTGGGAGAAGTCGAGCTGGGAGAGGGCGGCGAGATCGAAGCTGAGTTGCGGGGCGGCGGGGCGCTCGGGATAGGCGAGCGCGTAGAGGATGGGCAGCCGCATATCAGTGACAGAGATCTGGGCGAGGATCGATCCGTCGATGAACTCAACGAGGGAGTGGACGGTGGACTGCGGGTGTATGGTGACGCGCACGTGAGCCGGGGGCAGGGAGAAGAGGCGGCAGGCTTCGATGATCTCAAAGCCCTTGTTCATCATGGTGGCGGAATCGATGGTGATGCGGCGGCCCATGACCCATGTGGGGTGTTTGAGGGCCTGGGCGGGGGTGATGCTGTCGAAGTCGGCGAGCGGGGTGTTGCGGAAGGGGCCGCCGGAAGCGGTGAGCCATATCTGTTTGACCTCGCTGTGCTGGCCGCCGCGGAGGCACTGATGGACGGCGTTGTGCTCGGAGTCGATGGGCAGGAGGGCGACATTGTTTTCGCGAGCGGCCTTGAGGATCAGTTCGCCGGCGGCGACCAGGCATTCCTTGTTGGCGAGGCCGATGGTCTTGCCGGCGCGGACGGCGGCGTACGTGGCTTCGAGTCCAGCGACACCGACGATGGCGGAGACGACGAAGTCGACTTCAGGAAGGGTGGCGACGTGGATGGCGCCTTGCGAGCCGAAGACGATTTCGGTTCCGCTGTGGCCGGCGTCGCGGAGGCGCTGGCCGAGGGCGGCGGCGAGTTCTTCGGTGGCCAGCGAGATGATTTTGGGCTGCCAGCGGATGCATTGGGCAAAGGCCTCGTCGAGGTTGTGGCCGGCGGCGAGGGTGACGACCTGATAGCGGTCGGGGAAGGATTCGCAGATGGAGAGGGTGCTCTGGCCGATGGAGCCGGTCGAGCCAAGGATGGCGAGCTTCTTCACTCAGCTATTTTCGCAGATGGGAGGAGAGGGTCGAGGGGCGTGGTTCGAGGTTCGAGGCGGGTGCGAGGGGCTGGGCAAATGCGGGTGCGCCTCAAAATGACAGGCTCGGGCGGTTGTGGCGCGATCCTTGGGTCTGGCAGCGATGGCTACTGGCGCGGCATGCGGGCTTCGAGGGATGCCAGCCTTTGCTTGATTTCAATCGAGTCGTCCAACCTCTCCGCCAAGTGCCGCACTGCCTGCGTCGCATTCTCGATGCTGAGGCGAATCGTGAGTTCCAGCTTTTCGTCCCTCAACGTCATCTCTGATCGCAACGCGTCGATCGAGGTCTTTGTTTCGGACCGCAAGCTATCAACCGAAGCCTTGACGGCTTTCAACTCGGGCACGAGGAGGTCCTGAACCACCTCACGAAAAGATTCGACGCTGTTCTTCGCAGCGGTCGCCATGAAGAGATTCTACGTTACCGGAGTGGGGTCGTTCTATCGGAATTTGTCGAGGCAGATCGTGTGTTTGAAAGGGTTGCGAAGGACTATTGTGTCCTACGCGGGCCTCCAGCCCGCAGGCTCAGCTTGCGTCGGGCACCTGGGGCTCCGCCCCAGGCTACGGTAGCGCACGCCGTTGGCGCGCATTTCTAAAATCTTCCCAAGCCGAAGGCGTCTTTGAGGAGGAGGACGATCCAGAGGACAGGGGCGGCGAGGAGAAGGGCGTCGATGCGGTCGAGGATGCCCCCGTGGCCGGGGAGCATGGAGCCGGAGTCTTTGACGCCGGCGCCGCGCTTGATGGCGGACTCGAGCAGATCACCCAGCTGCGCGGCGATGTTGATGATGGCTGCGAGCAGGGCGGATTCCGAGAGCGGTTCCAGGACGTGAAGCACGGTGTTGCCGCGGGCGGAGAGGAAGTCGCCGAGAAACACCACGGCAAGCCCGGCGATGACGCTGCCGGCGACGGAGGCGATGGCGCCTTCCCAGGTCTTGTTGGGACTCAGGTGGCTGAGTTTGTGCTTGCCGAAGTTCCTGCCGATGTAAAGAGCGGCAATATCTCCCGACCAGACGCAGACCATCAGAAAGAGAATCAGCGGCTTACCATCTTCGCGGTTCCAGATCATCGGCACGAGCAGCAGCGGATAGCCGATGTAGACGAGGCCGAAGAGCCCTAGAGCTGCGTCGCGCAGGACGCGTTCCAGCTCATCCCGGAATCCGGACCAGGCGAGAAGGGCCAAGGCGAGGAGGCTGAGCACCGGCAGCTGGGCTTCGGTGGGGCGGTAGTAGGAGAAATAGAACAGCAGTGCGACTGCAGCGGCCATCCACCAAACAGGGACGCGACCACCGCTGGTGTTGGCCAGCTTGACGTATTCATACGCAGCCAGCTCAGCGACGAGGCACGAGGCCAGCGTGAGCATCCAGAGATGCCCGAAGAAGATCAGTGCGACCACCACTACGATCAGCAGGGCCGCCGTCAACACTCGTTTCATTTCCATGAGCAGGATACATGCAAACTTCTGGCGGCGGGACGCTTCCAATCCGCAGCGAGAAGGAACGAGGAAACTGGGAAAGATTTTGTTCGGCTGCGGGCAACCTCTTCGGAAAACCCTCCACAGGCTTTCCGGCGTCGAACCTAGAGACCGGACGAACCGGACACCAGCCAACCAAAAGCAAGGGAGAGTTCACTTGGCGCAATATCGGGGTACTGTGAAGTGGTTCAATAACGCGAAGGGCTACGGCTTTCTCGGACGTGAAGGCGGACCGGACGTCTTCGTGCACTACAGCTCGATCCAGGCCGATGGATATAAGAGCCTGAAAGAAGGAGACGAGGTCGAGTTCGACATTATTCAAGGCACGAAGGGGCCGCAGGCGGACCAGGTGATGCGTCTGCGCGAGAGCGCCGGGAACCACAACGACGCCGCGGCGTAATTCGTCCTGAGCCGGCGGACGCCAGGTGGGCGGGCGGGAGTGTATCGCGTAGCATGGATTGGGTCGGGAACCTAACAGGGGAGCTATGCTCCGGGTTTCCGGCCCCTTTGTGTCTGTAGCGTTTATGGAGAACATCGCTATTGCGCGACTGCTGGAAGAAACGGCAGCGCTGCTGGAGATCGACGCAGCGGATCCGTTCCGCATCCGGTCGTATCGCCGTGCCGCCGAGGCGGTAGAACAACAGACGACGCAACTGGCGCTGCTGGCGGAGTCTGACCCGAAGGCCCTGCTGGCCATTCCTGGAATCGGGAAGGCGATGGCGGCGAATATCTGCGAGATGGTGTCGACGGGCACGATGCCGATCCGCACGGAGCTGCTGACCAAGTACAAGCCGACGATGCTGGAGCTGCTGCGGCTTCCGGGGATGGGTCCGAAGACGGTGGCGCTGGTGTGGTCGGCGCTGGGCGTTGCGGATATCGACGCGCTGGAGGCGGCGGCAAAAGAAGGTAAGCTTGCCGGGCTGCCGCGCATGGGTGAGAAGTTCGCGGCGAAGCTGCTGAAAGGCATTGAGGACTTCCGGCGCAATACGGGGCGGTTCCGAATTGACCAGGCCCGGCGCGAGGCGGAGCGGATTTCGGAGTTGATTTTCAAGTTTCCGGGGATTGAGGAGATTACGCCGGCGGGTTCGCTGCGGCGCGGGCGGGAATCGGTCGGTGACCTTGACCTGCTGGTGACAGGACCGGCGTGCGAGCCGGACAAGGTAGCGGCGGCGGTGGAGCATGTTGCGACCTTGCCGCTGATTGACAAGCTGATCGCGCGCGGGCAGAACAAGGTGAGCTTCAACCTGAGGAACCAGTTGCAGGTGGATGTGCGGCTGCTGCCGCGCGCGAGTTATGGCGCTGCACTGCAGTATTTCACCGGATCGAAGCACCACAATGTCGTTCTGCGGCAGCGGGCGATCAAACGCGGGCTGACGCTGAATGAGTATGCGCTGCTGCGGCTGGAAGACAACTCGATTGTGGCGGCGGCGACGGAGGAGGAGATTTATCGCGCGCTGGATCTGGCGTTCATCCCGCCGGAGCTGCGCGAGAACTGCGGCGAGATTGAGGCGGCGGCGGCGAGCTTTGCCGGTGAGACGCCGGGCCTGCCGGAGCTGATTGAGCTGGCGGATATCCGCGGCGATCTGCACATGCACACGCACGCGACGGACGGCCGGGACAGCATCCGCGAGATGGCCGAGGCGGCGATGGCGCGCGGGCTCAAGTATATCGCCATCACGGACCACTCCAAGAACCTGGCGATGACGAACGGTCTGGACGATGCGCGCGCGCTGGAGCATGTGCGGCGTATTCGCGAGGTGGATGCCGAACTGAAGAAGGAACATAAGGGCCGGATCCGGGTGCTCGCAGGCATCGAGGTGGACATTCTTGCCGACGGCTCGCTCGATCTTGAGGACCCAACGCTGGCGGAGATGGATATCGTGATTGCCAGCGTGCATTCGCATTTTGCGCAGCCGTTGGAGGAGATGACAGCCCGGGTGCTGAAGGCGATGGAGAATCCGCATGTGCGGATCCTGGGGCATCCGACGGGGCGGAAGATTTTGTCGCGGGAAGCGTATGCGCTGGATGTGGAGCGCATGCTGGTGCGAGCGGCGGAGCTACGTGTCGCTGTGGAACACAATTCGAATCCCGCGCGGGCCGATTTGAGCGATCTGCACCTGCGGCGCGCGCGGGAGCTTGGCTGCAGGATTGTGGTCAATACCGATGCGCATTCCACTGAAGAACTGGACCTGATGCGCTATGGCATTACCCAACTGCGGCGCGCGTGGCTGACGGCGGCGGACGTGGTGAACACATCGCTCACGGCGGAGTCGCTGCTGGCCAAGCTGCGGGCTAAGCCGTGATCCGGTAATCGCCGAGGAAACGCATGGCTGAGTTCGCGCTATCCTTTAACTCTATGGCGTTGACCGCGATTCCAGAGACGGCGACCGACATTCGCCCCGTGCGGCGTCTGCGCGCAACCGCCGCGCCGCCCCACCATTCGCTTGTTACGGACTATGCGGAGCTCTTCAAGGTGCGCGTGTCGGTGATGGTGGTGATCACGGCAGGCGCTGGATTCTATCTCGGCTGCCTGCGGTCAAGCATCAGCCCGTTCAATCTAGTCGCGCTGAAGGCAATCCTGGGCATCACCGCCGTCACGTGCGGATCCAGCGCGCTGAACCAGGTAATCGAGCGCAAGACCGACCGGCTGATGCATCGCACGCAGGACCGTCCGATGGCCGCCGGACGGATCGGCCTGGCGCACGGGCTGATGGTCGGCTTCCTGCTTACTTTTGCCGGAGCGCTGTATCTGGCGCGCGCGTGCAATCCGCTTACCGGTACGCTGACGCTGCTGACTGCTGTGGGATACGTGGCGATTTATACGCCCTTGAAGCGCGTAAGCCCGGTAAATACCTTCATTGGAGCATTTCCGGGGGCGCTGCCGCCGCTGATCGGCTGGACGGCGGCCCGTGGGCTGATTGAGTGGCCCGCGCTTGCCCTGTTCGCAATTCTTTTTGTGTGGCAGTTTCCGCACTTCATGGCCATTGGGTGGATGTACCGCACGGACTATGCGCGGGCCGGCATCCGGCTGACCGCAACGGGCGAGGACCAGCGCTATGCGGCGCGGTCGAGCGGGACGCAGTCTGTGGTGTACGCGGTGCTGATGATCGCGGTCGCGCTATGGCCGTTTGCGCTGGGCATCGACGGCATTGCTTACGCGATTGCGGCCGCGATCTTGTCCATCGGTTATCTCTGGTACTCGATTTTGTTTGCGCGGAGCGCCTTTCGCGCGGAGGTTGCGCCGCGGTTACAGCCTGCCACGGGAGAGAGCTACGGCGAGGATGCGAAGCATTCGGCCATGCAGCCGGCGCGGCAGCTGTTGCGGGCGTCAGTAATCTATTTGCCGCTGCTGCTCGCTGCCATGATGCTGGACGCGAGAGGGAGATTGTTGTTCTGACAAGGGCCGATCATGTGCGACGATCTTTATAGGAAGCAATCCGCGGCTAAAGCCGCACCGGTTTTTCGTGCCCTTTACCGCGCGCTAAAGCGCGCTGCTACTCCTTAGAGAACCATGCCTGAAGAGACCCTCAAGCCCTCGCAATTGCGTACGCCGCCAGGCGCGATTGTGGCTATTCTGCTGGGCTCGGGCATTGCAAGTCTCTTTATCCTGTGGCTGGTATACAAACATGCGCCCACGGACGCCGCCGGCACAGAACTGCACTGGCTGCCGCTCGCAGATGCGATTCTCAATGCGCTCTCGGCGGTCGCGCTGGTGACCGGATTTCATGAGATCCGCCAGCGGAGAGTGCTGCACCACCGCGCGTCCATGGTGTTTGCGTTTCTGTTCTCGTCGATCTTCCTGATCTGCTATCTCGTGAACTTCGCGCTGCACGGCGAGACGCATCTGCCGATTGCGCATCATGGCGCGCTGTGGAATACGTATGCCATCGTTCTTTTTGCGACGCACATTCCGCTGGCGACGATTGCGCTGCCCATGATCCTGATTACCTTCTTTCTTTCGCTGACGGGCCGCTTCGCCGCGCACCGCAGGATTGCGCGGTGGACGTTCCCCATCTGGCTCTATGTGTCGGTCAGCGGCGTGTTCATCTACTTCCTACAGGCTGTGATCCACAAATGACGATGCAGCACGACACGCGTCAACTGCTTCGCACGGCGCTTGGCCTTCTCGGGGTTGGCGGAGTTGCCGCCGCGCTGATGCTGACTGTTTTTGGGGGCGTGACCATGCACGGTCCGCATACGGACGGAGGCTGGCTCGCGTTGATCCTCGTGATGGGGTGCCTGCCGACAGGCACCCTAACTCTTCTGCTGGCAGTGGCGAAGGTGATCGGGGATCGCAGGAAGTGACCTTGCGCTTTCGGATCGGGTTTGTTGACATACGAGTAAAGTCGTACTAATGTTGCGGTGTTCGGTTGCTGAGGACTTGCGTGCCGTGGAGGTGATATGCGCCGCCTTTGTCCGGGTGCGATGCTGCTCTTCTTCTCTCTTGTTTATCCGGCTGCGGCGCAGCAGGCGGAGCGGCAGGGGATCGCGGACTCGCAGCCGGTCTCACCGCAAACTGAGATTTCGGCGCAGCTCTCTCCGCAGGCTGCTTATGACCAGGCGAACCTGCCGGTGGACATTACGCGTCGCGACTCGCAGAACTGGTCGGACATTGAACTGGCAGCGCTAAAGGTAGCCGTCGCGCAGGCGCGGGATGCTTGCCTGATGCGCACCGACGAAACCTACATCGGCAGCGACCTTGTCGCATATGCGCATCTGTGCGCCTTTGGCGAGCAGTGGCAGCCCGCCCAAAGAGCGGCGACCGCCTATATAGGCAACCCTTCCTCACCCCGGCCGCAACTTGCCGAGGCCTACTCGTACCTTATTGAGGCGGACCTGAAGCTGGGCGATGAGAAGGCGGCCTTCGCAGCATGCCGGGCAATGCTGCGCGCCGTGCCGTACGACGCTTTCACGGATGCCGTGACGGAAGCGACGGTTCGCTACCTGGAACTTGCGTACACGCTGGATGCGATCACGATACTTGGAGAGCGGCAGCCGTATCTGTTGAAATTGCTGAGCAATTCGGGACCGCCAACTCTCGGGGATGCCGCAGACGCGCCGGTAAGGTCGACCGCGATTCCACCGCACACAATTTTCGAGCATGCCCTGGAGTTTCCGGCGCTGGAGCGGTACGACGACGAACGGGGGGCCGTTGCGCGGAATCTTGCGGATGTCGATTCGGCGCTGCCGTCATCACTGACACCGGACGAAGCTATCCTCATCGCCAACGACAGGAAGCAATATGCGCTGCTGGGCGCAGAACTGCCGACATTTGTGGGTGCGGTTTCGCTGTTGACGGCGAAGGGCAGGCTGCAAACCGAGCCGGAGCCAGGGGTGGTTACTGTCTACTTGTTGTTTCCGCGCTGGTGCATGCAGTGCGTGAAGCAGGCGCAGAATCTTCCCGCAGCGCAGGCACGCATCGCACGGGCTAAGGGCTCGACTGCCGGAGCGCGCGTGTATGCGCTCCTGGCGGACGTTCCCAACCCGGCAATTGTCTCGCCACCAAAATCTGCCATTCATGCGAGGGCTGGCAGCCAGGCGGGCTCGCACACAAGCGGTTCAAAGTCGCCTGCGCAACCGGCTGTCACCATCACCATGGGCTCTAAACTGCCGAGCGCTCAGGAACTGCTGCGCGACACGCCGACATGGATCGTTGCGCCTTCGACCCTGGCTGCGTTCAACGCGTCAGATTTCCCGTTCCTGATTGCGACGGACCGTGAGGGAATCGTTCGGCTAATGCTGCCCGCGGTATCGGACAATGCGTTGCAGGAGGGCGGCCCGGCCGACCAGATCATCGACCACATTCTGGAACGCTGGCCAATGCAAGAACCGCAAACGGATGGCACAGGACATCCGGCGCCGCCATCCGCGCAATAGCCGCCTTCTCCACACCGGGCGATCTGCTATCCTCAACCTTCGCATAACCCACTGAGCAACGGAGCGCACGAAAATGGCCAAAGGCGTCAACAAAGTTTTTCTTCTCGGCAACGTCGGCAAGGACCCGGAGATCCGGTCGACGCCGAACGGCACTACTGTGGCGACGTTCAGCCTGGCTACCGCGGAGCGCCGCAAGGATGCGCAGGGCAACTGGTCCGATGCAACCGAGTGGCACAACCTGGTCGCCTTCCAGCGGACGGCGGAGATTGTGCGCGATTACGTGAAGAAGGGCACGCAGCTCTTCATCGAGGGCCGGATTCAGACGCGCTCGTGGGATGACAAAGAGTCCGGCCAGAAGAAGTACCGGACGGAAATTCTTGTGAACGAACTCTCGCTGCTGGGCAAGCCAGGCGGAGGCGAAGGCGGGGGTGGGGGCTATTCGCGCGGTTCGTCGTCGAGCTCCGGTTCCGGTTCATCGCAGTCCTCAGCGCCGGACTATGCCGAGCAGGGCATTACGGACGACGATATTCCGTTCTAGTTCAGACTAACTGTCACTCACTCACGCTTGCGCGGGCGTGATGACGATCTATGTCGCAAAATTGTTTCCCGAAATTGACATACGGCTGACACGGCACTGACAACAGGCGCTTATACGTGTCGCTATTTTTGACCTCACCGGTCGCGTTACTGCGATCGAAAATATTTCCGCGCTCGGTGTCGGAAAAAAGTGAGGTTGATCCACATGGCAGCCCTCTCCTCGTTGCTCGTCTTGCAAAGCCAGGCATGCAGAAAAATCCAACTCGCCGCGTTGGCGCTGTGCGCGGCGGTCTCGGTGATCGCGGTTCCGAATGCATTTGCTCAGGCATCCGGGGCCTATACCGTGACGAACCTTGTCTCCGACGGTTCGGTGCCTGCTACCGTCACGGACGCTAACTTCATCAACCCCTGGGGCATCTCGGTCAGCGGGACGTGGTGGATCTCGGCCGCAGGCACCGGCTACAACTATGTCGTCTCTACCGTACCGGCGATCTCGTTCAAGGTGATTGTGCCCTCGGCGGCGAATGCAACCGCCAATGGTTTCCCTGCAGGCTCCGTCACCACCGGCGGCGCGACCGGCATGATCCTGCCGAACGGCACAAAGGCGTCGTTCCTCTTCTCCACGCTGGACGGCACCATCTCCGGATGGAACAGCAAGCTGGGCACTGCGAACGCGATCTCGCAAATCGCGATCAACAACAGCTCTACGGGCGCATCCTATCCTGGGCTCGCAATCTACAACACGGCCACGGCAAGTTACATCCTTGCGGCGAACTTCGGCAACAACGCGATTGAAGTGTATGACGGCACGTTCAAGAAGATTTCGCTGGCCGGCAACTTCACTGATCCAAACCTGCCTGCCGGATACGCTCCGTTCTCAGTGCATGTGTTGAACGGCGCGATTTATGTGGCGTATGCGATGCGCACGGCCACGGCACCGTACAGAACCGTGGACGCGGTTGGCAATGGAGTAGTGGACCAGTACGACGCCAATGGCAACTTCGTTGCGCGGATCGCAACGGGAGGGAACCTCGATTCGCCGTGGGGCGTGGCCATTGCACCGAGCACCTTTGGGATCTTCGGCGGCGACATCCTGATTGGGAACTTCGGCAATGGGATGATCAATGCGTACGATCCCGTGCACTTCGCCTACCAGGGTCAGCTCACGGATGCCACCGGCAAGCCGCTGCAGTATGCAAGTCTGTGGGAACTGCTGCCGGCAGGAACTGCGGTGACCAACTCTACGGGCGTGAGCGGAGGCACTGCAGGTACGGTCTACTTCACGGCCGGGCTGGCCGGTGAGCAGCATGGACTTTTTGGCGCGATTGCCAACTCCACTTCGGGCGGCGCGCCGGCATTTGGCCTGAGCGCATCCGCGGGTACAGTGAGCGAGGCCGCAGGTTCTTCCGCAACCGCAACCATCAGCATCGCACCTACGAACAATTTCACGGGCACGGTTACGTTCGCGTGCTCAGGGCTGCCTGCCGGCGCGCAATGCTCCTTCTCGCCGGCGCAGGTTACAGCGACGGGGAGCGCGCCGTCGATCACGACACTGACGATCGAAAGCACCAAATCGGCGCATAACGAATTTCCGTCCGGAGCGCGCGGGATTTTCTTCGCGCTGCTGATCCCGTATGGCGGAGTGCTGGCAATACGGAAACGGCCGGCGTCCTCGATGCGCGTGATGCTGCTCGGGGTGGTCGCGTTGGTCTCGCTTGGCGCGCTCGCGGGTTGCGGCTCGGACAAACCCGTCAGCCCGGTGACGCCGTCGGGAACATCGCAGGTCACGGTGACGGCTACGTCGGGGTCCACGATGCAGACCACGACGGTCTCGCTGGTTGTGCACTGAGGGCTCAACCATGTACTCATGGCCGCCCGGGCTGGGCGGCCTTTCTTTTACACTGATCAGATGCTGGATGAAGCGCAGTTCCGCCGTGAGTCCGACCAGGCCCTTGAGGCGCTGAAGCAGGCCATCATCGCGGCGGAAGATGAGGGTGCAGGGTTCGAGTTCGAGGACAACAACGGTGTGATGAACATTTTGTTTGAGAATGGATCGAGCAAATTTGTGGTAACGCCGAATACTCCAGTAAGGCAGGTGTGGATCTCGGCGCAGGCGACGAGCTTCAAACTGGAGTGGTCGGGGGATCGGCGGGAGTTTGTGTTGCCGAAGACAGGGGAGGCGCTGATTCCGCTCACGCAGCGATTGCTGCGCGAGCATCTCGGGGATGATTCCATCACACTCAGCTAGCAGCTCGTGGACTCTGTCCGAAGTGGCTCGCAGGCCAAATGGTTACTGGATGAACCAGATCGCGAAACGGGCCCGCAACTTTTTGCAGGATCGTCAGCCTGCATCCGCTACACTATCGCCAAACGCCGAATGCAGTGGAGCTGTGTGGCGTCAGGAAAGCGGAAGAAGTTGCACTTTCCGCTGCGACTAAGCGGCGGACTGAAGCGTCGAACGAATCAACCCCCGAAATGGCACCTTATCGGGCGGAATACCTGCGACTGCCTCGGTTTCGCCCGCTCCACGCGTTTGCCGAGCCGAACCCGAAGGAGCCACTGGATTTGGAACCTGTGACTCAACTGCCGCCGCAGCAGACACTCTCGGTCGCCATCATCACGAAGAACGAGGAGGCAAACCTCGCGCGCACGCTGGCCAGTGTCCAGTTCGCCGACGAGATCATCGTGCTCGATTCCGCTTCGACTGATCGCACGGTCGAGATTGCGCGCTCGTACAACGCGAAGGTTTTCGATGAGCCGTGGAAGGGATTCGCCGGATCGAAGAACTCTGCGATCGGCAAATGCACGGGAACCTGGATTCTCTCGCTGGACGCCGATGAGGAGCTGAGCCCCGAACTGCAGCGCCAGATCAGGACTCTGCTGCCGACCAATCCTCCGGCGGATGCCTACTATATTCGCCGCCGCAATTTGTTTCTGGGGCGCTGGATCCGGCGGGGAGGTTTCTATCCCGATCCAAAGCTGCGGCTATTCCGCCGCAAGGCTGCTAACTTTACCACGGCGCCGCGCTTTGAAGACCGGCCTGTGCATGAGACGATCGCCTTCGACGGCGCGGCCTCCACGCTGGACTACGACATCATCCACCATGCGTATCCGTCACTCGAAACGTACATCGAGCACATGGACCGCTACAGCACGCTCGGTTCCGGCTTGCTGCTGAGCTCTGGCCGGGTCAGCCGTTCCCTGCCGGCCTTTCTCTTCAACGTGTTCCTTGTGCCGCAGTTCACGTTTGTATGGAATTATCTTTTCCGGCTTGGCTTTCTGGATGGCCGCGAGGGATTGCTGCTGCACCTGTATCACGCGACTTACACGAGCTGGAAGTATGCTAAAGCTTGGCAGACGGCGCGCACCGCGAAGCCGGAGCCGGCGCGCGCAGCAGCTGAGACTGAGACGGCCAACACGTAGAGCACACGAAAGCTACCAGGGCAGCGGCTGCCCCATATGGAAGTAGCCACCGCTGGGACCGTCGGCGCCGAGAGTCGCCAGTTGCACGCTCGTCTTTGCGCCATCAATGATTTCCATGTGCGCGCCTTCGCCGCCCATCTCGGTCTTCACCCAGCCTGGATGCGCGGAGTTCACCTTTATGTTTGTGTTCCGCAGTTCGTGCGCCAGGTGAATGGTGAACGAGTTCAGCGCCGCTTTGGACGCGTCATAGGCAAACGTCTTGGAGTGGTAGACCGGAGAGCCCTCGGTCGCGTGGTAGGTCAGCGACGCAAGAATGCTCGACAGATTGACGATCCGGCCTGCCGCGCTTTTGCGCAACAACGGCAGTAGCGCCTGCGTCAGCGCCACTGCGGCGAAGAAGTTGATCTCAAATGTCTCGCGCAGCATCGAGAGCGGCGTGGTGCTTGTCGCGTTATGCGAGCGAGGATCGAGCAGCACGCCGGCATTGTTGATCAGGATGTCGAGCCGGCCGAACTCCCGCCCGATCGTCTTGACGGCTGCATCGCGGTCCAACTCGCTCACCACGTCCAATTGCATCGGGCGCGCGTCTACACCCTGACCGCGCAGCACTTCGCACGCCAGCTCCGCCTTGCTCAACTGGCGCGCCGCGACGAAGACTGTTGCGCCCAGCTTCCCGAGTTGCTTCGCTGTCTCCAGTCCGATACCGCGGTTTGCTCCTGTGATCAGCGCAACCTTTCCCTGCAGTTTGCTCATGAAGTCTCCGTCCATTTCGCGCGCGTCTAGTTGTTTGTATCTGACGCACTTCCATGGAGGATCGCTGCATACTTTTCGGGAATGGTGCGCTTCTTCATGTCGCGTCCGAGAACGATGTGCAGTGTCTCCCCTTCGCACAGCAGCTGCTGAGTGGATTCTGCGTCGGTGCGTACGATACGGTAGCCGAAGCGGATCAACGGCCCGCGCACCATCTTCACTTCCGTCTGGATGATCAGTTCGTCGTCATAACGCGCCGGGGCCTTGTAACGGGCGGTTGCTTCGACGACCACGATCTTGCAGCCTTCTTCTTCTTCAAGCCGCCGGTAATTGAGCCCGCGCGCTCGCATCAGTTCGACCCGGCCGACCTCGAACCAGACGAGGTAGTTCGCGTGATAGACGACGCCCATCTGGTCGGTCTCGGCGTATCGAACGCGCACGCGCGTCTCGGCGATCGCCGGCGCTTTCGTTGCATGTCTGCTCATGGAGACAGTCTACTCAACGCGCTTGTTCGTACGCCGCCAGCGGAGCCATCGGTTCAGATCCGCCAATGCGTTGACAGCAAACACAAAGCCGAGCAAGGCGTCCGCGACGGACAATATCTGCACCGCCAGCGGCTGCCGCAGGAACCACTCGCTGCACGGCACTTCAATCTGGCGCTCGCCGGTGATCACGTATTGGCTTCGCGGTTGCACGCCCGCGGCGGGATAGCTGTTGCAGCGGTCCTGCTCGCCCTGCGAGTACATGTAGATCCCGAGGCCCAGCATCAGACTGAACAAGAGGGAAAAGATGGTGAGCCGCGAGATCATGCCGTCCATCGTCGCACAGGGCCTCTCACCGCATCCAACGAGAGGCAAAATCATCGCACTTCATGACAAACTGATTTTATGGACCTGAACCTTGCTACCGACGCGCTGCTGATTATCGACCTTCAGAACGACTTCTGCCCGGCACATGAGGGGATTGGCGGCGCGCTTGCCGTCTCCGGTGGAGACCAGATCATTCCGGCGGTCAACCGGCTTGCGCGTGCGTTCAAACACGTGATCCTGACGCAGGACTGGCATCCGCGCGGGCATGTCTCGTTTGCCAGCGCGCATCCCGGCACGGAGCCGTACCAGACCATTCAGGTGAGCTACGGTGAGCAGACGCTATGGCCGGATCACTGCGTACAGAACACGCCCGGCGCCGACTTTCATCCCGCGCTCGGTGTGCCGCACGCGGAACTGATCGTGCGCAAGGGATGCCGCAAGGAGATGGATTCGTACTCGGCGTTCCTGGAGAACGACCACAAGACGCCCACGGGGCTTGCCGGCTACCTCCGCGACCATGGAATTGTGCGGCTCTTCTTCTGCGGGCTGGCGTATGACTTTTGCGTGCGGCACTCTGCGATCGATGGCATCGCGCTGGATTTTGAGTGCTTGGTGATCGAGGATGCATGCCGCGCCGTCAATTTGCCCGGCTCGGTGCGCGCGACGGATCAGGCTTTTCTGGAAGCGGATGTGCAGCGCATTGGCACGTCGGACATCATTGGATAGCGTGGTCAGGGTCGCGGCGGTCGCGTCCGTACGACCATGCCGCAGCAACCAGCAGGACGAAGCCGCCTATGGTCGACCAGCGAATAGCGTCGGTCATGCCGAAGTCAACCACAGTGCAAAAGTCGATAGCAGCACCCTCCGGTTTAGAGGCAATCTGCGCGTCGCGATGAGCACTCCTGAGCCCTTCGCAATAGCTCCGTTCTCCTTCCACACGGGCCCAAGGGATCACGATCAAAAGGTGCCCCAAAAGCCAGTAGCAGCGTTCGTGGCGAGGGCAGGGTCATCGTGCGTCAAATCCTACTCTTCCCCCGATGAAGGCTGTTTACTAGGTTGGTTCCATCTTCGGGTTTCGTTGGGTCTCATTGGCAATTGACGGCATTTCCACTTGACTCTCCTGATACTCGGTGTCACTCTAGGCACATCGCACGATCGACATTATCGGACGTGCGCTGCGGTTCCTTGCTCTGGGCCCGCCCGCGAAACAAACAATATGGCAACCATGATGCCGTCCGTCGAACAGCGGGAGGTGCTCCGCTGCGACCACTGCAGTCTGGTGCAGTTCCGCACGACCAACGCCCTTTGCAGGCGCTGCCACAAGTGCCTTGAGGTCGAGGAGCCGGAGCCGGTTGCGCCGCTTGCGCTGGTTCCACCGCAGGAGACGCAGGACGGTCTTCAGGTGGCTACCGCGGTCCGCGACCTGCGCCACGTTCGCAACCTGTCACAGCGCCAGCTTGCTACCCGGATGGGCGTGCCTCGTACGTACATCTCGAAGATCGAGAACGGCAAAGCCATGCCTACGCTCAGCTCGCTGGATCGCCTGGCGAAGGCGCTGAGGGTGGACATCGCCGCGCTGCTGCGGGACGCGAATACTCGCCACTCGGACGAGGCGGCCGTGCTGACCGCCGACCCCTTCCTGGCGGAGATCGCGGCTTACCTCTCGCAGCTGGACTCGCTGCAGAAGTCGATTTTCCTGAACCACGTCCGCGAACTCGCCGCCGGCCACCGCCGCACGGCGTAGTTTTGCAATCTGCTCGCCCGACTTCCGCAGATGCGCGGGAGCGCGGATTCGCCACTGTGCGAATCTGAGAGCTGAGCGGGGACGGGAAGCAACATGACATCGGACGGCGCGGCACTCCTCTCCGCCGCGCCTCCGATGTTTTCTTTTTACGTCCGGACTACGAACCCATAGGCGTATTCATTCGGCGCCCGATCCGGCAGAGCCAGCTTCAGGCCTTCGCTATCCTGTGTGAACTTCACCGGGCCAGCGCCGATCAGTTCCACGCGCTGCACCGGCTTGGGCAGTGCGGAAGCGCCTTTCGCCAGCGTCTTGATCGTCAGCTTGCCGTCTGAGGGCCAGCCCAGCGCGAACGCATAGACCGTCTCGCCCTTCTGCGTGAAGCGGATATCTTCGGATGTGTAGGCGCGCGCGCTGCGCTCGTTGAAGTTCGAATTGTTGCCGAGGTCGGGCGGTCCTTCACCAAAGACCGCGAACGGGCGCGTACCGTAGATGGCCTCGCCGTGCTTCGGAATCCAGGTGGCGATGGCTTCGAGGAAGGCGCGCTCGTCGGAGTCGATGGTGCCGTCGCCTTTTACCGGGATATTCAGCATGAGGTTGCCGTTCTTACTGATAATGTCGATCAGCGTCTGGATGACGGACTTCGGTGTTTTGTACTTGTGCTGCTCAAAGATCGCGGCTGAGTAGTGCCAGTCGCCGATGCAGGTGTCGGTCTGCCAGGGCT
The DNA here is from genome assembly GCA_035572415.1 of Acidobacteriaceae bacterium. Taxonomy (GTDB): domain Bacteria; phylum Acidobacteriota; class Terriglobia; order Terriglobales; family Acidobacteriaceae; genus Edaphobacter. The sequence goes on along the minus strand of DATNAU010000149.1, from coordinate 4,347 downwards.
GATCGAGAATGCCGCGCGCGCGCCCGCGCTCGATGTCGAGGGTGAATGCGCCTACATGGTCCGGCTCGACATTCTTGCCTGTTACGACAACATCGACCTTGCCCTTGTCACGAAGGCTCATGTTGTAGAAGTGCGCAGCGATAGCGCGGCCGTAGCCTTCAAAGGGCAGCTCGTTGTCGTCGAAGTAAAGCAGATCGGGTTTGTAGGTGTCGAGCAGGTCCTGCGTGCGCAGGAACCACTTGTGAGCGAACTCCGGATTGACCGCGGGGATTTCTTCATGCCATTTGCGATCGTTCGGAGTGTGCCACGCATTGGCTTCGGCGATGGTCTTGAATCCATCGGGCATGACGAGGTTGCGTCCGGTGTAGAGCTCCTGAGGATCGAAGCCGTCCCACCACTTGCCTTTGCCATCTGCCTTGGTGAGCGTGTAGGCGTCATAGCGGACGCCTTGCATCGGGCCTTCCGGATCGTACCCATAGGCCGGCTGCAGCCAGTGCCATGCGTGCGAAGAGTGATTCGTCACCGCGACGCGGAGGCCATGCTCGCGCGCGATGCGCGTGTAGGTGCCGACAATGTCCTTCTTCGGGCCGAGCTTGACTGAGTTCCAGTTGTGATACTTCGAGTTGTAATTGTCGAAGTTGTCGTGGTGATTGGCGAGGGTGCTGAAATACTTCGCGCCCGCCGCAACGTAGAGCTTCATCAGCTCTTCGGGTTGCCAGCGCTCGGCCTTCCACAGGTTATCGATCTCCATCCAGCCGACTTTGGAGGGATGGCCGTAGGTGTTGAGGTGGTGGTCGTAATCCTTTTCGCCCTGCAGGTACATCTTGCGCGCGTACCAGTCGCCCTGTTCCGGAACGCACTGCGCGGTCCAGTGGTTCCAGATGCCGAACTTCACATCGCGGAACCAGTCCGGGGTCTTGTAGGCTTTCAGCGAATCCCATGTTGCCTCAAACGGACCTGGTGCGATTTTGATTCCTGCGGGCAGTTGCGCGTGCAGTGCACCTGCCTTTGCGGCCAAAGCGGCGCCCGGCGCCGCGGCCAGCGCGGCTTTCAAGAGGCGGCGGCGGGTGAGTGGTGAATTGAGCATGGCGGCTATGATAGTTCCTCCCATGTCAGACTGGGAAATCCCACAGCTCGCGCGCGAACTCCACACTGTGCGGCCAAGTAAAATCATTCAGACCCACTGATGCCACCCAGCTCCAAATCCGCACCTGCCGAAGGCGACCCGCTCGATTCCTTTGAGGGCGACTATCGCCCCTCGGTACCGGCGAGCGTAGAAGCTGCGAGCGTGATCTCTCCGCCCGCCTCGCCGAATATTCGGCTGGAACCCCTCCAGGTGGACTTCCTGCTGCGTTTTGCCGACGCGCTGAACACCACGCTTGACCTCAATACGCTGATGCATCGCGTTGCCGACCTTGTCCGCGCGGTCATCGATTACCGCATCTTTGCCATTCTGCTGATCAACGACCGCACGGGCGACCTGCGCATGCGCTTCCAGACCGGCCACACGCCGGAGGTGGAACGGTTGCGGATCAAGCTCGGCCGCGGCATTGTGGGCGAGGCGGCGGCACAGCGGCGTGCGGTCCTCGTCACCGATGTGACGAAGATCGAGAACTACATCAATGCCAACCCGGACGTGCGTTCCGAGCTGGCGGTTCCGCTGATCCACAAAAACCGCATCGTGGGCGTCATCGATCTCCAGTCCGAGCAGGTGGGCTACTTCACGGAGGAGCATCAGCGCCTGCTGGAACTGACCGCGTCGCGCATGGCGATCGCAGTCGAGAATGCGCGGCTGTACACACGCGTGGCGCGCCAGGCGCAGACGCTGACCGTGCTGAACGAGATCTCGCGCGAAATCACCAGCATTCTCGATCTGGATGATCTGCTGGAGCGGATCGGGCTGCTGCTGAAGCGCGTCGTCGACTTCCAGATGTTCACCATCCTGCTCTGGAATGACCGCACCGAGCGGCTGGAACATCGCTTCAGCTCGCGTTTCGGCGAACGGGTTAGCCGCGAGCACAACGTGCGGCTCGGCGAAGGCATCATCGGCAACGCGGCGCAGTTGCGCGAGCCGCTGCTTGTCCCCGATGTGCGCAAGGACCCGCGTTACATCGTGGCGAATCCAGAGGTCCGCTCGGAATTGTCGGTGCCGCTGATCTACAAGGGCCGGGTGATTGGCGTGATGGACCTGGAGCACACGCGGGTCAACTACTACACCGAAGAGCACCAGACCACGCTGACGACACTGGCCGCGCAGGTTGCCGTCTCCATCGCAAACGCGCGGCTCTACCAGCGCATCTCGGACGAAGAGCAGCGCCTGGAACGCGACCTGGCCATGGCGCGTGAGGTGCAGTTGCGGTTGCTGCCCGGGTCGCCGCCCACAATGCGGCATGCGGAGATTGCGACGGCGTTTCTGCCCGCGCGCTCCATTGGCGGCGACATCTACGACTTCATCGACTACGGCGCGTCCGGCAAAAAGCTCTATAAAACATCGCAGACCGAGCGTGTCGCCATCATGCTGGGTGATGTTTCAGGGAAGGCTGCGCCCGCGGCACTCTATGCGGCGCTGGTTTCCGGCATTTTACGTTCGCTCGCCGCGCGCCATCTGCCGCCGGCCGACCTGCTGGGCGAACTGAATCAACAGTTGCAGGAGCGCAAGCTCGATGCCCAGTACGTGACCATGCTGATGGCTGTGTGGGACGACGCGCAGCGCTGTTTGAAGGTCTCGAACGCCGGTTCCGTGCAGCCGATCTATGTGACAAATGTGCTGACAGATTCTCCGCAGGCTACGGTTGCGGCCCGAAAGTCCGCCAGGTCTCGGGAGGCGGCGACCGAACCGCGTATCGCCACCATCCGGGCTGAAGGCTTTCCGCTGGGGTTGTTCTCGCAGGCAGCGTATGACGAGCACACGATCAATGCGCGCGCAGGCGATGTTTTTGTCTTCTTCTCCGACGGGATTGTCGATGCGCAGAATGACAGAGGTGAGATGTTCGGTGCGGATCGCCTGATTCAGGTGCTGCGCGACAATCCAAGCTCCTGCACCTCGGCGCAGAAGACGGTGGACGCCATCCTGGCGGCAGTGAACAGCTTCCAGTCTGGAACGGCGCACTTCGACGATGAGACGCTGGTGGTCCTGCGGGTACTCTAGATCTTGCCTGCCAGCTCGGTGACGATCTTCACGCTGGCGCTGGCGCCGATGCGTGTTGCACCTGCATGCAGCATGGCGCTGGCGTCGGCCAGCGAGCGTACGCCACCGGTCGCCTTCACACCCATGCGATCTCCCGCGACCGAACGCATCAGCGTGATGTCATCGACGGTCGCGCCGCCGGTGGAGAAGCCGGTGCTCGTCTGCACGAAGTGCGCGCCTGCGGCCAGCGCGATCTCCGTCGCGCGATGCTTCTCCTCGAAGCTGAGCAAGCATGTTTCCAGAATGACTTTTACGACCGCGCCTGCACCGCGGGCTACATCCACGACGCCGCGAATGTCTTTCTTCACCGCGTCGAAGTCGTCCTTCGTGCCGGACTTCAGGATTCCGATGCTGAGGACCATATCCAGATCCAGTGCGCCGAGTTTGACCAGCCGCTTGGCCTGATCGGCCTTGGACCCAGGGAGCGATGCGCCCAGCGGAAATCCAACGACCGTGCCTGTGCGCACGCCGGTGCCGGCAAGGGTTTCGACGGCCACGCCGACCCATACCGGATTCACTACGGCGCAGGCGAAGCGATGCTCTGCTGCTTCATGGCACAGCCGGATGATGTGCGCGCGCGTTGATTCCGGTCTCAGCAGCGTGTGATCCAGGATTGCGGCCAGCGCCGCGGGAGAAGAGAGAGCCTGTGCGGCAAATGCCGCCGCATCGTAGGTTGCCGGTTCGGCGATGGAAACAGTTGTCATGTGCATCGAATGCTGTTGCTCCTGAAGTTCGCGAAAGGAGATGCAGCCTTCAGGAAACATCTCTCGGACGCGGCCCGATCTTTTCTACCACAGCGGCGTGACGGCTGGCCGAACCGCCGTCCGTTGCAGAATGTCGTCGATCCAACCCACATCGGCGACCTCCGACAATCAACTCAACGGCAGGGAGATGGTGATGGTTGTTCCATGTTCGATCTCGTCCGTAGAACTCGCGACGAGAATGGTCCCGCCCTGCTTCTCCACAATTCCTTTCGTCACCCAGAGTCCGAGGCCCGTGCCCACATCGCTCTTTGTCGTGAAGAACGGCTCAAAGACATGCGGCAGATGTTCGATGTCAATGCCACAGCCTGTGTCCGACACCGCAATCTCCGCCTTATCGCCAAGGCGTTGTACAGTTACGCGCAGCCGCCCTCCGGGTTCGGTTGCGTCCACAGCGTT
>DATNAU010000148.1:0-27792 GCA_035572415.1 Acidobacteriaceae bacterium | reverse complement strand
GTTCCACACCGAGAATTTCGCGAAAGGGTAGCGCTGCGGCCATAAGAATCGTCCGGCCCTTGCCGCAGCCGACGTCGATGAAGGTGTACTCGTGAACCGGACGTTCGGGCAGGGATTGCACCCATGTGTCGAGCAGCGCGGCGAAGCGCGACGGCGGCGTGGCACAGTAGGCAGTCGCTTCCAGCGCATGGGCATGACCTACGGAAAGATGCGGAGCCGTGATCAGTCCGCCGGTATCGACGGAATGCAGCGCGTCGAATGGATGCAATGAAGGCTGCTGCGGGGCCGCTTCGTTCGCTGTACGCATCCGTGAGGCTGCCTGGCGCAACGATCCCCAAATGCCGCGATGGTGCAGCGACCAGCGGGCTTTGGCTACTGCGGTGCGCAAGGCGGGCATCCGGTGTTGGATGTCGTTTGAGGAATGGCGGTTGTGGATTGCAGGGATGTGATCCGTGTCTGGACGCGAAAAAATAGGGAGCGTCGCCGTTATGGACGCTCCCGGTGCGGCTTGATCGCGCGAAGAGCCGCATGGAGGAACTGCTGTGGAGGAGTCGACTTCTAGATGTTAGTGCGTTCGGCAAAGTTGTTGCGCAGGGAAATGGCAAAGATTGCGAGGAATCCAAAGGCAGCGGGTGCGAACAAGAGATACATGGGGAGAACTCCTTGGAGGCTGTGTTTGCCTGGGCTAAAAGCAAAGGATGTGCCAAATCCTGGGCCAACGATTCAATATGGATGATCTCCTGTTGAGTGAAACATTTACGGGAAATAGTGAAGGCTATGGTGGAGGGCAGATTGTGTTGGCCACGGCCAGGGCGAAGGTGATTGGGAAAACCAGTTCCCACAGGTGTGGGCAGTCTATTTCCCATCGCGGAGGCGCAAGCGGCTTAGTTGGCAGCGTTCAGGAAGAGGCAATTGGGGGCTTACGGATGAGTAGCGATGCCGCGATTGTGGCGGCGAGCAAAGCCAGAATGACCACCAGCGAGGTGGCCGGGCCGACCTCAAACCAGCGCGATGCAAGCATCTTGAGCGCGGCGAACGCTAGCACCGCGGCCAGCCCATAGTGCAGAAAGCGGAGGCGGGCAAGGCTTGCGATGAGCAGGAAGTAGAGGGAGCGCAGGCCGATGACTGCCATGATGTTGGACGTGTAGGCGAGGAAGGGCTGGCGTGTGATGGAGAGCACGGCGGGAATGGAGTCGAGCGCGAAGACGACGTCGGTGAGTTCGATAGCCACGAGGCAGAGGAGGAGGACAGTGGCCATGCGGCGTCCGTTCTCACGCGTAAAGAAGCAGTCCTGCCGTGTGCTGATGGGGTGAACGCGCTCCAACCACGAGATCCAGCGGGGTGGGGCGTCTTCCTCCTCGGCTTTCGAGGGGATCAAGAGCCGGATCGCGGCGATGAGCAGGATTGCGGCGAAGATGTAGGTGACGAATGCGAAACGTTCGAGCAGGGCGATGCCGCCGGCGATGAAGAGGCCGCGCATGAGCATGGCGCCGGCGACACCCCAGAAGAGCACACGCGGCTGGCGGATGCGGTCGATGCGGAAGAAACGGAAGAGGAGGAGGAAAACGAAGAGGTTGTCGATGGAGAGCGACTGTTCCAGCGCGTAGCCGGCGAGGTACTGAATACTGGCTGCCCCGCCCATGGCGTAGCGGATGAAGAGCGCGAAGCCGAGTGCTGCCGCGGTCCAGAGGATGGTCGCTGCGATGGCAGTGTGCTTCGGATTGTGTCCGAGGCGGCGCTCGCGGCGTGCGAAGAAGAATTCAAGCGCGAGCAGCACGAGCAGGGCCGCGTGGAAGCCGATCCAGTCTGCGAGCGGTGTGTGTGCAGGCACGGTTCGATGCTATCGCGTCAAAGACACTGGCCGCGAGCTAACGTTGCTGATTGATCAGCCGGATGGTTTCGAGGAAGAGATCGGCGGAGGTCTGGAGAGACTGCGCGCTGATCTTGTCGATGGTGTCTTTCGCAGTGTGGTGATAAGCGGCGTCGCCGGTCTTAGGATCCAGCGGCCCATAGTCCGGATCGATTACGTCCAGCGCGGGCACGCCCCGTTCGATAAACGGCAGGTGGTCGTCCTGTTCGTCGGTCTGCTTTTTGAACACATTCTCCGTGTGACGCGTGTTGATAGCGGCCTGCCGGAAGATGGAGCGAAGCCAGCCGGTGGACTGCATGTCCTCGAAAATGTCGAGGTCCTTGTCGCCGATCATGTCTGCGACAAGCAGGGCCTTGACGCGCTTCAGTGTGCCCTCTGCGTCCCATTTTGCCGCGAGGTGACGCGTGCCGTAGGTGTGGTCGACCTGACCCTGATAGTTCCAGTCTTTGACGGCCTCTTCGCCGTCGTCAAAGACGAGCCAGACGCCATAGCCCTGTGGGGGATGGGCACGAAAGTATTCGCCGATGGCGATCAGCAGGGCAGTAGTGCAGGCGCCGTCGTTCGCGCCGACGAAGTTGATGTTGCGGAGCGGGTAGTTGGTCTCGTAGTGGGTTACGAGAACGATGGCGCCGTCGCGCTTGCCGGGGAATTTGACGATGAAATTGCGCATCGTCTGCTGGCCGGCGGGCGTGTTGGCAGTGAACTGGTCGGTCTCGAAGTTGCCCTTGGCTGCCTCGGGCTTGAAGTGGTCCTTGATGAACTTTTCCGCGGCCGCGTGGCCGGAGGAGCCGTTGTAGCGTTTGGGGGCGGCGGCGAGAAATTGTTTTGTGAGCGTGAGAATGGACTGGCCGGAGATAAGACCGGTTGGGGCCTGGGCACGCGCGGCAGTTGCCGCCGCAAAGGGCATGGAGAGCGCAAGCAGAAGGCAAATACAGGGGTTCTTCGCTGCGCTCAGAATGACATTCACTCGTGGGGTGCGCGCCTCGCCTCGCCTTCGGCTCAGGATGACGGCAGCGGCTTTTGCGGTGCGACTCATGCTGGGGTAGGCACTCCGGTTTTCTTGCGGCGGTCTGGATGCGCGTAATAGGCTACACCAACGCCAATGAAATAGAGCGCCAGCATTGGGCTTGCGAAAAGACACATGCTGAACGGGTCTGGCATGGGGCAGATGATTGCCGCAATGATGAAGATCACAAGGATGGCATAGCGGAAATGTCTCAGCAGGAATTTCGCATCGACGATGCCGAATAAGGAGAGAAAAAAGATCAGGATAGGCAACTCGAAACAGATGCCCAGCCCGAGGATTACGGAAAGAAAAAAGCTGGTGTACTCCTCGATGGTGATCATGTGGTTGTAGCTCTTGCCGTAATCGAGGATGAGGACCTTCATCGCACCCGGCAACACCCAATGGTAGCCAAACCATGCTCCCGCAAGAAACAGGCCCACGGTGGCGGACATGAACGGCCAGACGTATTTCTTTTCGTGCGCATACATGCCGGGGGATATGAACAGCCAGATCTGATAAAGGATGAATGGCGATGCCAGGATCGCGCCTACTACTGCCGAGGTCTTGAGAAGGATATCGATCGAGTCGATAGGGTGTGTCATCGTCATCTTCAGCCCGACATCGGTCAATGGCTTCTGCAGCGCGGCGATGATTTTATTGTGAAATGCATAGGCGACCACCATGCCCGCGAGGAGGTAAGCGATGGAGTGCATGATGCGCTTGCGCAGCTCTTCCAGGTGCTCCATCAGACTCATGCCCGGGAGCTCGGCGCGGTCGGTGACGACCTTGCGCGCGCGGTCGATAGGGTCGAAATCAGCCATGCAGGGTTTCGGTCTCGAGTTCTGCTTCGCGAGAGGGAAGCTCGGGGATCGTATTCGAGCTCTCGCCGAACGAAAGCTGGCCCTGAGGTTCTTCTGGCGCAGAGCGCGGCGAGTGCGCGATGGGAAGGCCGCTCTCGGGCGGCATCATGGTGAGGTCGCCGGAGGTGGCGATGGGAGCTGGCGCCGGAGGAGGCGTGGTCTCCGGCGTAGTTGCGGAGTCCGCGAAACTTGCGTCGGCACCGTGGAAATCAGTGTCGGAGGTGGTCTCTGGGTATCGGGTGTCTTCTGCGGGAGAAACAGACGCGGTTTCGCCTTCGGCAGGTGAGGCGAAGTTGGGGGCCTCGGGCGGCGTGTGCGGCTCGGCTGGCGGGGCGATCTTGTTGGTGTTGGCGGCTTCGAGCGCGGCGACTTCCTTCTGCCGGTCAGCCTGCTCAGCGATGCGAAGTTCCTCTTCCATCTGCGACCGGAACTCGTTGGATGCACGGCGAAAATCGGCCATGAGCTTGCCAAGCTGGCGCGCAAGCACCGGCAGCTTCTTCGGACCGAAGAGAAGCAGTGCAAGGATCACGATGAAGGCGCTGTCGCCGAAGCCCGGCATAGTTGCATCCATGATACGGCGTGCGAAGCCGCCGAAACAATCCGGCAAAAACAACCGCATCGCGGCGGCCTCCGGGATCGTCTAAACTGAAGAGGCGCGGTCCCGACGGCCGCGCATGAAGTGGGCGGCAACATCCCCGCGGACTGGGTGCAGGCTGACAAGGCAGGCACAGTGAGTTCGCTGCATGCCCGAGACAGAACGAGCTTTCAACATCCCCGTTTCGGACGCAGATGTGAACCCTGCTTGGACCCGCATGTGCGTGGCTGAGACTGAAGGCGGCAGAAGTGAGTGGACTGATTCTGGAAGAGGCGCCTGCGCGTGCAGGCGAAACATGTTCTCTCGATAACTATCTCATCGAGCCGGACGAGTCGATGGATGAACGCATTGCGCAGGCCCGCGCAAAGTTGGCCGGCGATGTGGTCATTCTTGGACACCATTACCAGCGGGATGAGGTGATTCGTTTTGCGGACTTCACCGGTGACAGTTACAAGCTTGCGAAGGCAGCCGTTGAGACGGACGCACGGTACATCGTTTTCTGCGGCGTGCACTTCATGGCTGAGACGGCGGATGTGCTGGCGCGGCCTTGGCAGCAGGTTCTATTGCCTGACCTGAACGCGGGCTGCTCCATGGCGGACATGGCCGAAATCAGCCAGGTGGAGGACTGCTGGGAGACGCTGGAAAAGCAGTTGTCAGAAGGTAGCCGCGAAGCTGCGGTTGCGAGCAAGAAGTTGCGAATCGTCCCGCTGACCTACATGAATTCGGCGGCCAACATCAAGGCGTTCTGCGGCGAGCGCGGAGGGTTGGTATGCACCTCGTCGAATGCGGGTGCGGCGTTTCGGTGGGCGTTCGAGCGGGCGGAGAAGATTCTGTTTCTGCCGGACCAGCATCTTGGGCGGAATACCGCGTTCACGATGGGAATTCCATTGAGTGAGATGGTGGTGTGGGACCCGTACCAACTCAACGGCGGGCTCACGCCGGAGCGCCTGCGCGCCGCGAAGGTAATTCTGTGGAAGGGCCATTGCAGCGTGCACCAGCGCTTCTTGCCGGAGCATGTAGACCGCGTGCGGCGCGAAAGTCCGGAGACGCAGGTGGTGGTGCACCCGGAGTGCCGCTGGGAGGTCTGCCAGAAGGCAGACGCGCTGGGCTCGACGGAGCGCATCATTGAGATCATTGAGCGCGCGCCGGCGGGATCAAGTTTCGCTGTCGGTACGGAGATTCACCTGGTCAATCGGCTGGCGAAGCGTTTCGCGCCGCTGGACAAACGTGTGCAGACGCTGGATGAGTCCGGGTGCCTGTGCACGACGATGTATCGCATTTCGCCGCAGCATCTGGCCTGGGCCCTTGAGAACCTCGTCGAGGGGCATGTGGTGAATCGCATCCGCGTCCATGAAGAGGAGAAGCACTGGGCGCGGGCTGCGCTGGACAGGATGCTGGAGATCGGTCGCTGACAGCGTGCCGCCTTGTTCGTGCTCGCGTCATGCATCATTGCTCCTGCGGGAGTTTAATTGAGGAGAAGGAGTTGATCCATGAAAGCTCGCTATGAAGTCGCCAAACTTGCGCCGGCCGGATATAAGGGCCTGCTTGAGATCGAGCGCTATCTAAAGACCTGCGGTGTTGAGGAAAACATTCTGCACCTGATCAAGCTGCGCTGCTCACAGATCAATGGATGTGCCTTTTGCCTGGACATGCACTGGAAGGACTTACGCGCGCTTGGCGAGAGCGAGCGCCGGCTGTACTCGCTGGATGCGTGGCGCGAGAACGAGGATCTCTACAACCAGCGCGAGCGCGCTGCGCTGGCATGGTGCGAGGCGATGACGAAGATCACCGAGGGGCACGTTCCGGACGCCGTGTACGACGAGGTCAAGCAGGTATTCAGCGAGAAGGAGATCGCCGACCTCACGCTGGCCGTCGCGGCGATCAATAGCTGGAACCGCATCGCGATTGCCTCCCGCATGGTGCCGGGGCTGTATCAGCCAATGAAGAAGGCTGCGCCCGCGTCAGAGCAGACGGCAGCAGACTGAGCAGCGACAGTCAGGGCTTACCGCCGGGATTCCAGGATGGCTTCCAGGTTGTATCCGCAAGCCAGCGGACCGGCCCGACCATGGAGCCGATTGCGCTGACCATGTGCGCGAAGTCGATGGTGCTGAGCTCGTCCGACGGCTGGTGGTAGTCCTTATGCAGGCCGAAGCTGGAGACGGTCTGGGCGATGATGCCGGACCGTGCGAGCGCGTAGTTGTCCGAACGCTGGAAGAACTTCTGTGTGGGGTGCGGATCGGCGACGAGGTGCGCGCCGTGACGGGCGAGTTCAGGCCCAAGGTCCGAGCGTTCGTATCCGGTGAGCCAGAGAGCGTTCTCGGGGTCCTGGACTGCCGGATCGGGACGGCCGATCATTTCGAATTCCAGGTTGGCGACGATTGAGGAGAGCGGCACGGGCGGCCGCTTGAGGAAGCCGGCATTGCCGAATCCGCCCAGCTCTTCTGAGCCGAACAGCGCAAACACAATCGTGCGTCGTGGCCGGGGCGCGGCAGCCAGTTCATGCGCGAGCGCGAGCACTGCCGTGGTTCCGGAGGCATCGTCGTCCGCGCCGTTGTAGATCATGTCGCCCGTTGAGCTCGCAGGTCCGACGCCGAGGTGGTCCAGGTGCGCAGTTATGAGAATGGTTTCGCCCGATGCGTCCGTTCCGCGCAGAATGCCAATTGCGTTCCAGGTCTCGCTGCGGTCGGTATCTTCAAAGTTAGCCTCGCGGCGGGCGGTGGTTGAGCGCTGATCGGGCGTAAGGGCAATCTTCTGGAGGAAACTTCCGGGATCGCCTCCGGGCTCAAGCCCCAATTGCTGAAACTGCGAAGCTGCGAAGAGCGCGGCAACGTGTTCGTCGTGGGTGGCGGAGCCGCGCCCGCGCATGGCGTCGTCAGCGAGGAAGGTCATGTCCGCGCGAATCTCGCGTTCAAAAGCAGCTGTATCGACGGCCACATCTCTTGTGGCGGCACGGCCGGTGGAACCGGTTCGTGCAAGTGTCGTTTGGGCGCCGCTTGAGTCCAATGCAGAGGACATCAGGACAGTCGCAAAAAGTGCCGGGAGCGCAGCTAGAATGGCTGAGGAGCAAATGCGTCGGACGGAAGCGGGCATGGCGGCGATTATAGAGGACGGTCGACAGGCGGAAACGATGCGCGTACCCGGCATCGTGTCCTATCTGACCCGTACCGTCGCGGCATTCGCCCTCTGCTTCGCCGGAGGTTGCAGCGGCTTTTTCGTCTACCCGGGATCGACGGGGAATGGCGGCGGTTCCACTTCCACGGGCGATTACGTCTACATCGGCAACTCTTCCACTTCAACCCCGAACCCGTCCCTCGCCGCTTTCGCGGTGGGTACGGGCACACTGACCGCAGTGGCGAATTCACCGTACACGCTGCCCTTCCCGCCGACTGCTGTGGTCGTCAACCCGGCGAACACGATTCTGTATGTCGCCGCAGGCACATCGATCTACGCCTATCAGATACAAAGCACCGGGATCCTCAGCGCGCTGAACGGTGGCGCGGCGGTTGCAACCGCGACAGTTGCCGCGATGGACGTTTCGCCGGACGGTCAGTGGCTTCTGGCGCTGGATTCCACGAGCCCCACCATCGATGAGTTTCAGATCAACACCAGCACGGGCGGTTTGACGGAGCGCACCGTAAGCTATCCGGTCAGCAGCCCGCATCCGATGGCGATCAAGATTGCGCCGAACGCGCAGTACGTATTCGCGGCGCTGGGAAACGCCGGAGATCTTTCGTTTCAGTTCAACACCAACACGGGCGCACTCTCTCCGTCGACATTGCTTTCCGAACCGTCCCTCCTGAACAGCGATAACGGGCTGGCAGTCGATCCGAATTCAACCTACCTATACATCGCGCGCAGCGGCACGGGCGGCGGCCTCGCCGTGTACGCGATCGGCCTGAATGGCGCGATCGGTCCATCGAGCCAGGTGACGGGCTCGCCATTTCCGACCGGCGCAGGACCGTTCTCAGTGACCTTGAACAAAGCTGGAACCGACGTGTATGTGGCGAACCGTACAGACGGAACCATCTCAGGCTTCAGCATCGGAACTGGAGCGACCCCCACACTTACACCCCTCAGCGGCTCTCCTTACGGGAGCGGGGCCGCGGTAAATGCGCTGGCGATCGACAACAGCGGGAATTATCTGCTGGCAGTTGCGAGCGGCGGCGGCCCCGATCTATCGCTCTACAGCTTCGATTCGGCGACTCCGGGCAAACTGGATCCGGCAGCGTCTCAGGCCACGGGCACGGACCCGACGGTGGCGATCGCGTTGGCTGCGACCCACTAACTGCACGCTGCGACGCCCCACCTGGGGCGTTCCGTCACAAAGCTCGACAGTCGGTACAAGAAGAGACCCACGCCGAAACGTGGGTCTCCGATTGATGGCAAGTTTGTGCCGATCAGAATGGTTGAATCGAGCTGATCGCACCGGAAACGCCGAACGGATAAAAGCCGCCCTCGGAGCTCTGGTTGGTTACCAGGGAATTCGTGGCGTTGGTTCCAAACAGCACCTGTAGCACTTGCGAGAAGTTGCGCGCGAAAGCCAGCCCGGCCTGTGTGCCGGTGGTGCTGCTCGAGCCCGCCCCTGCGGTATTGAAGAAGCCCTGGTAGACCGTGGGCGATGTCTTCGGGATCGCGGACGGGCCGCCGGCCGATGTCGAAGCGCTTCCAGGATCGCCCGGCACCACGTCCATCGGATCCGCCTGCACCACATTCAAGGTGAGGACCGATGTCGCGGCCATGTTACCGACGAGGGTAATGGAGCTCTGCCCGACTGTAACGATCTCGGTGGGGATGGTCAATGTCTCTGTTGTAGCAGCGGTAAGCGCCACGCCGGTGCCGGTTGTGGTTGCGATCGAAGAGAGCGTGATGGTGAGCGCGTTAGGGTCAGTCTTATCGATGGCGGTCACCGTACTTCCCGCCGGGATGCCTGCGCCGCTGATGGGCAGCCCGACGACAACACCTGTCACGCTCGACACGGCAGTGACCACATTGCTGCCGGTGGTTACCGTGCCGGTCACACTGACTGTGCTGCTGGCGGTCGCATTATTGGAAAGGATGAGCGTATTGGGGTTTGAGGTCACCGCAGTGACCATCGTATTTGCGGGAATACCGGTGCCGGTGACCTGCTGGCCGAGAACGGCGGATGTGCTGACGTTCGACGCTCCAAGGATGATGTTGCTGCCGGTGACGGTCGCACCGGTCAAAGTGGTGGCCTTGGTGGTTGCCGAGGCATTCGCTGACATCGTAATGCTGTTAGCGGTGACGGATTTCACATACGCGTTGGCTGCGATGCCGGTGCCTGTGATCGGCTGTCCGGGCAAGATGGTGGATGTATCGGAGACATTGGTCAAAACGGCGCTGCCGCTGGTCGCAATCGCATAGGGAGTGACGGCCGGCTGGTCGACCACAGCAGTGATAACCGAATTCGGCACTGATAGACCGGTTCCGAGAGCAATATTCCCGACCGACGGATCCAATGTGCCTAGATTCATCGCATAGACAATGTTGCTTGCGGCGGTGGTGAAACCCGAAATGCTCTCCAGGGTCTCCGCTGAGGCGGTAACGTTGCCAAACGGAAATCCAGTGGGCTGGTAGGGGGTACCGGCTTGGATCGCAACCAGACGCAGCGCCGCAGCGTGGAAGCCATCGGCTGCCATCATCTGCAGGACGTATGCCAGGTTTGTACCCGTAAGGAAAGCGGCGGTGCCGGCGGCTGCAGTAACACTCAGGTCTTCCAGCATGCGCGACATGGCGATCGCCTGGGACTGCGTCATCGTCGTTGTCGTGGAAGATGGGGCCTTGGCGGGCGCGGAGGATCCCAGCAAGTCCAAATTGTTGCGCGAAGCTACGGCGGTGGCTCCCACGGGCTGGCCGGGCGACGTCGCCGCAATCAGGTTCCGCAAGTCAATCACATGGTTCAGCTCGTCGTAATACATTTCGTTGAACATGTCGGTGAGCTGTTGTGCGGTCGGCCCATTGGTTATCGCGGTGAAGGTGATCTGCTTGGGCTGATTGAACACCTGGGCAGTGTTGGCCGTCACCCCCGAGGAGGCGGGAAGATCCGTCCCGTGCGTGAGATACGAGTAGAGTGTGGCCGTGATGTATTTCACCTGGAGCAGGAAATTGAGGACATCGGTCTGCGGGTAGCCGTTGTGGACCGGTTCCTGGGCGACGGCACCCGGCGCTGATAACAGCGCGACTCCAGCCGCGGCTGCGCCTGCGACTCCCATGCCCATGAAGCTTCGCCGGCTGAGGGCGAGCTCCGAGGCGGCTTTTCTGAATCTTTCGATTGCCGCCGATGGATCGCTGACTTCGGGTTCAATGCTGGCCATTCAGTGGCCTCCTTATCGATTGTCTTGCCGGATCGTGTCTTGAACTTGTGCTATGTGGGAGAGCCTATACGGAAACGATGCTGCCATTCATCCCGTTGGGGAAGAAGCCTCCCGACTTCGCGCCGCTGGAGGCAAGGGAACCGGGCGCGCTGCCATAAAGAATCGCCAGTGTCTGCGAGGCAGTCCGGTTGAAGGCCATTCCGGCTGGGTCCGCAGCCGATGCGGTGCTCGCGCCCGCAGTCGCAAAGAATGCGCCGCTGGCGGTTGGACCGGCGGCAGCCAGTGCGGCCGTACCGGGATCAAACACCGGAACATCGATCGAATCCATTTTGATGAAAGCCGCGATCGACGGATTCTCCAGGCTCACGAGGCGTAGCGCGCCGGCATGGAAACTGTCTGCAGCCAGAATCTGCGCGGTGATGGAGATATTGCCGCTTTGCAGCAACGTTGCCACGGCCGCCAGGGCAGTCACATTCAGGTCCTCGAGAGCGCGGGCGATGGAAATCGCGTTGGAAGCGGTAATCGTGCCGAAGGATCCGAGATTCAGCGCTGGACGCGCCACAGCCGACGAGCCAAGCGCATTGCGCAGCGCAGTGACATGATTTACCTCGTCATATGTGATCTCATTCAGCAGATCGGTGGTTTGCGAGGGGGTGGCGCCGGCGATGGTCAACTGAGACGGGGTTCCGGTCGGTGTGCCGCTGCCGATGGTCTGCGAGCTGGGCAGGTCGGCGCCCTTCGTGATGAATGAATAGAAGGTCGCCGAGAGATATTTCAGGTTCAGCGCAAAGTTCAGCGCGTCCACCTGGGCCTGGGTCGGCGAAGTCGATGTCGCTGAAGTCGTCGTGGAGCTGGTCGTGCACCCGGAGATCATTCCGGCGCCTGCCACGGCGCCCGTGATGCCCAGCGCGGCGAGAAAGCGCCTGCGATTCACGTCGCGGCCGGCCGGAGTTGCTTCAGAACCGGCTGTCGAGTTTGCCGTGTCCGAAGTTTCGGTCAGAACTTCGATTTCGTTACTGGCCAATGGGGGCCTCCTTACGAATTGACTGCCAGGCAAGCAGTCCAGGGCAGCACCTGGACGGACTGCTACTCCGCATTTTGGTTTGGAGTGGTTTCCTTATTGAGTTTGTTTCCGTACGCAACTGTATGCGCAAGGTGGCACTTCGCGCAAGACTCTAATTTCGGTAACCCATACCCGCGGGGAACCTGGGTTGGAACATGGCCAAAACCAAAGTCTGCTATGGGGAGCTGGACCGCTTTCGAAACTTCCGGGGCCGCCCCAGGTGCGACTACCGCGCGCATATGGGGAGATACCTGCGCGGCCATCATCCCCGGTTGTATCCTGACATTACCGCGCACCCGGACTGCATGTCCGGTGAGCGTTCCTCCCCGATGCGGCAGTTTCCCAGTGTCTTTCGGCGTTATCGACAGTGGTCGCGGACCACGGCCTGGTTGTGCGTCCTGTCGATCGCCGCTCTGTGCGCGGGCTGCTCCCATTTCCATGCCCGGCCTTCGGCGCAATATGTCTATGTCACTGCCCGCGAAACCTCGTTGCGCGATCGTGTTGCCGCGGTTTCCAACCGTGTGGCGACCGTACAGAACGGCGACCGGCTCGAGGTCATCGAGCATGGACGGCATTATGTTCACGTCAAGACTGCTGCCGGCCAACAAGGCTGGATATCTGAGAGGGCCGTGGCGACGCAGGAGGTCTATGACGGCTTTCAGTCGTTGGCCGATGAGCACAAGAAGGCCCCCACCGTCGCGACCGCCGTGGTGAATGATGAGGTGAACATGCACCTCAAGCCGGGCCGCGAAACCGACGCCCTTTATCGCCTTCCGGAGAAGACGAAGCTGCAGCTTTTGGAGCGCGCGACCTTGCCCGCTCCGGCGCGCCCCGGCGCGACTCCGGCGAAGGCCGTGGGAGGATCTTCGGAGCCCCCGCCGATTCCAATGGAGGACTGGTGGCTGGCGCGCGACGACCATGGCCACACCGGATGGCTGCTTTCCCGGATGATTGCGGTCGATGCTCCCGATTCGCTGACGCGGTACGCGGAGGGACAGCGAATCGTCGGAGCCTATGTTCTGACGCGGGTCTACGATCCCGAAGCCGGCGACGACGAACCGGACAAAAACATTCCGGTCTATCTCACCGTGATGAGTCCCTGGAAATCGGGGCTGCCGTATGACTTCGATCAGGTGCGGGTCTTCACCTGGAACGTGAAGATGCACCGCTATGAGACCGGCTTCCGCGAAAAGAACATCGAGGGCTATCTGCCGGTGAAGATCGAGATGACGAAAGACCCGTATGGCAAGTCGCCGACGGCGCAGACGCCGTTGCCTACGTTTACGTATCGGGTGCTGGCGGCGGATGCGAGCGCTCCGGTGCCCGATCCGGCTACCGGCATCATCACGCCCGGGCGCACGATCCTGAAGACGTATCGACTGGAAGGAAACCTGGTGCGTCGCGTCGCGCCGCCGGGATCGAAGGACGAGCCCGAAGCGCATCCCGCGGCGGAGGCGAAGAAGGCGAAGGCCGGAGTAAGAAAGCGACGTTAGCAATGTGCTCAGTTGGTGTGGACGGTTTCCAGATGGTGGAGGCCTTTCTCGCGGCCGTCGAAGTCGATGTGCTGATCGCAGCCACGGATCAGGATCATCGCACCGAAACCCGGCGCGGTGGCATCAGGAATTTTCTTGACGTGGCTGAAATTCGAAATCTAGCGGGTTCACATAAGGTCAGGAATCTTGTTGAAGAGATACTCGGCCCACAAGCGCGTGTCGTTCGCGGCATTCTCTTTGATAAGACAGCAGAGGCTAACTGGAAGGTGCCATGGCATCAGGACGTGACCATCGCGGTTCGAGATCGTGTTGAAGCAGAAGGTTTTGGCCCCTGGTCTGTAAAGGCTGGCATCGTGCACGTCCAGCCACCTGCCGCCGTGATGGAGCGAATGATTTCTCTCCGTTTTCACCTGGACGACTGCCCAGAGGAGAATGGCGCTCTTCGGGTGATCTCCAGATCTCATGTGAATGGAAAGTTGGGTGAGCTGGAGGTACAGGCAATCGCACAACGGGCGGACGCTGTCGTGTGCGCGATGAAGCGAGGTGGTCTGCTAATCATGCGCCCTCTGCTGATTCATGCATCTTCAGCATCGACGAACCCAGCGCATCGCCGAGTGATCCATCTCGACTTCGCAGCAGCAGCTCTGCCTGATGGAATGGAGTGGGCGTGAATCAGGCGTAGAACTCGCGGATTACCCCGACAACACGTTCCTGCTCGTCGTCGTGGAGCTCGGGGTAGATCGGCAGCGCGAGGACTTCGTCTGCCGCGCGCTCTGCCTCTGGGAAATCGCCGCGCTTATAGCCAAGTTCGCGGAGCGCCGCCTGTAGGTGCAGCGGTACGGGATAGTAGACCTCGCTACCGACGCCGTTTGTCGCCAGGTGCATGCGCAGCGCGTCGCGCCGAGAAACGCGGACGACGTACTGGTGGAATACATGCGTTGCGCGCGGGTCGGTAAAGGGAAGGACGACGCCATCCTTCGGCGACGTCGAATTCTCGGGCGCTGCGATCTTCGCCGCGCGAAATAGGTCGTCGTAATGCGCTGCGCGCTCGCGCCGCTGGCTATTCCATTTTTCGATGTGCTTGAGCTTCACGCCGAGCACGGCACCCTGAATGGCGTCCATGCGGCAGTTCCAGCCGACCTCATCGTGGTGATAGCGGCGCGTCATGCCGTGCGATCGCAGCGACCGCAGGCGGGCGTCGATGGCAGCATCCGATGTAGTCACCATGCCTGCCTCGCCGAAGGCAGAGAGGTTCTTTGTCGGGTAGAAGCTGAATGCGGCGGCTGCACCGAATGATCCCGCGCGGCGCACGGTGCCGTCGTCGCAACGCCAATCGGCTCTAAAGGCCTGCGCGGCGTCTTCGATGAGAGCGATACCGTGCTCCTGTTCGAGCGCACAGAAGCGGTTCATCTCCGCGCATTGACCGTAGAGATGCACCGGCATCACGGCTTTGACTGCCGTTCCTTCGGTGCGGAGAGCACCGGCAACTGCATCTGGCGCAAGGTTGAAGGTACGTGGATCAATGTCGGCGAACACTGGCTTCGCGCCGGCCCGGAGAATGGCGCTGGCGGTGGCGAAGAAAGTGAACGGGCTCGTCACGACTGCCGGCGGTCTACTCGCCCGGCCCGCCCGCGTGGAGTCGCCGATGCCTGCTGCAGCAAGCGCCAGCCACAGCGCGTCGGTGCCGCTGGAGCACCCCGCCGCAAATCTCGTCCCGCACATTTGGGCTGCGGCAACTTCGAATGCCTCGACCCGCGTCCCCAGGACGAAGGCCTGCGTCTCGCAGACCTCCGCAATGGCAGCAAGAATCTCCTCCCGCAGCGGCGCAAACTGCCGCTCCAGGTCGAGCATTGGGATAGGCCTTTTCGCCGATTCGGGCACGAGGCCCATGGTACAACGCCAGGTCCGTGAGACTTCCAGCCGACAAAACGCGTCTAACAAAAATTGCGGTAGGGACGGACACGGTTGGCAGTGAGGGCTTTCCTGCCCCGTCAAGTTGAAAATCCGAAGCGATGCTCGTATTGTGAACTCGCTTGCAGATGTGACCGAACCGCAAACTGAACCGAGATAAAGATCCCTGGGGCGCACGTTGGATCCGGCAACGCTTTTCTCACAGCCACCAAAAGGAGATCGGCACCAATGGAATCCAAGCCGGCACAGAACATTCAGGACACCTTCTTGAACACTGTTCGTAAGGACAAGAGCACAATCACCATCTACCTCGTCAGCGGCGTCAAACTGACCGGCAAGATACGCTCTTTCGATAAATACTCCGTACTGCTTGAGAACAACGCCCAGGAACAGCTCATCTTCAAGCACGCTATTTCGACGGTGGTGAGCGGCAGGGTTGGCCCGCACACCGAAGGCCGCAGCGATCCGCGCATGTCCAGCGCGTCGTCCGGAACCGGCGGTTCTGCCGTGCATGAGACAGCCGCGGTTGCGGGCGACTGACGCATTCGGGCGCGTACACGAGGAACCGGGTGAATCTGGCTGAGGCGCAGGCGGCCGCGCGGCGAAAGGCAGCGGTGCAGAAGGGCTTGCGCCTTTTTCGCGCGGAGCGGGCAATCCTTGTCGCCGTAGAATTCACAGGCGAGCGCCGCAAGCTGGGTGCGGCCGCCCGTGCTGCCCGCAGCGCCGCGGCTCAGGCACAGACTGTAGAAGCCGCGAATGTCACTTCGACGGAATCGACTGCGGCGCACGATCTCAATTTCTCGGCCTCCCTCGCCGAGTTCGAGGAGCTTGCGCGCTCCGCGGGGGCCGAGGTTGCCGCCACATTGATACAGCGCCGAGCCAAGCCCGATCCCGCCACTCTGATCGGCGAAGGCAAGCTCGATGAGATCGCAGGCGCCGCCGCAGCGGCAAACGCCGACCTCGTCCTGTTTGATCATGATCTTTCGCCGTCGCAACTTCGCAATCTGGAAGCGAAACTGCCCTGCCGGGTGATCGATCGCACCCAGCTCATCCTCGACATCTTTGCCCGCCATGCGCGCACCCGCGAAGGGCAACTCCAGGTGGAGTTGGCGCAGCTCGAGTACCAGCTGCCGCGACTCGCGGGACGCGGCCGCGCCATGTCGCAGCTCGGCGGCGGTATCGGCACCAGAGGTCCGGGCGAGACGCAACTGGAGACCGACCGCCGAAAGATCAATCTGCGCATCGACCATGTGAAACGCCAGCTCGAATCCGTGCGCCGCATCCGGCGGCAGCAGCGCCAGCGCCGCGAGGCCGTGCCTGTCCCTGTGGTCGCGCTCGTCGGCTACACCAACGCCGGCAAGAGCGCCCTCTTCAATGCGCTGACGGACGCCGGCGTCCTTGAATCCTCAAAGATGTTCGCGACGCTCGATCCCAAGCTGGCACAACTTCGCCTGCCGAGTCGCCGCAAGATTCTGCTTTCGGACACGGTCGGCTTCATTCGCAACCTTCCGCATACGCTGGTCACGAGCTTTCGCGCGACGCTGGAAGAGGTTGAGCGCGCGGAGGTGCTGCTGCATGTCCGCGATGCCTCCAGCCCGCTTTTCGAGGAGCAAAGGGAACAGGTGGAGCGCGTGCTTTCCGAACTGGATGTGGCAGACAAGCCGGTGATTGAGGTGCTCAACAAGGTGGATCTGCTTTCTGCCGAAGACCGCAGTCGCGTGGAGGCCCGGAGCTCGGCTGGTGAAGAAAACTGCGTCATCGCCGCATCCGGTCTGGCGAAGATCGGACTGGACGGCCTGCTCGCAGCGATCGACAATGCGCTGGTCGCGGACCCACTGGTCGAGATGAGCTTCCGGCTGCCGCAGTCCGAGGGCGCGGCACTCGCCGCATTGGAGGCGGGCGCTGTCATCCGTGGGAAGCAGTTCGAAGGCAATCTTGTCCGCCTCAAGGCACGGGGTCCGGCATCGTTGCTGGATCGCTATCGCCGCTTCCGCGCGGCAGCCAGGACGGAAGCTTAAACTCAACAGGCCGCCTGATGGGGAGCGGAGGTGGTGTCCCCTGTCACGCGACCTGTATGACCCAGGACATCGGGTCTTGGTGGTGACTTAAGTCTACCCCCGCCAGGTCGTTTGTCAAACGCTTTTTGGCGGCCGCGATCCAACTTGAAAAATTCCGTTGTGCGGATAGCGAATAGGGGTGTCCGATTAGCGTCGCGGCATGGCTCTACCTGTTTGACACTCCTAAAATCGCTTTGCTAGAAAGAGATGTACTCCAGCGAAAGTAAGTCCGCGCCCGTTCCCAAGCGGTTCCCAAAGAAGGATTTTTGCCGAATCCCACGGCTTGAAATTTGCCCAAATGGACCAGATTCTCAATCAAATTGGCGGACTTGTGCTCGGCGCTGTGCCGACCATGGTTCTGTTCATTCTTACTGTTGTTTTCTACGGGCTGCTGGTTCGCCGGCCCCTGGACCACATCCTGGCGGAGCGCCATGCCCGCACCGCCGGAGCGGTGGAAAAAGCAAAGGGCGCTATCTCCGAAGCCGAGGCCCGCACGGCGGAGTATGAGGAGCGTCTGCGCAAGGCCCGCGCGGAGATTTTCGCCGGTCGCGAGGCAAAACTGAAGCAGTGGGCCGCCGAGCGCGAACAGGCGCTCAGCGCGGCGCGTACAACGACGACCCAAAGGGTGCTCGCCGGCAAACTCGAGATCGAGCAGAGCCTGGCCGCCGCCCAGCGCCAGATTGAGGCAGCGAGCGCCGAGTTGAGCGAGCAGGTGCTTCGCGCGGTGCTTCCGGAGGCTGCTCTGTGAAATCCCGACGGGTCCGCACGATTCTTACCGCTGCCGCAGTCTCGATTGCGCTTGGTTTCGGTCTGAGCGCAGGCCTTCGAGCCTGGGAGCGGCCGGTGCTGGCGCAGGCTGCCGGAGTCGCAAGCACTCCCGAGGCTGAGTCGCCTGCGAAGAATGAACAGGAAAAGGATGAGAACGAAGCCTATCGTAAGTCGGTAGCTGTCCAGAAGCTCGGACATGTTCTTGGGCTCAATCCTGACCAGGCTGCAACCGCCTTCGAGGTGTTCAACTTTGCGCTGCTCGCTGTCGCGCTCGGCTGGCTGATGGCAAAGATGCTTCCCAAGGCCATCCGCGACCGCAATACCTCCATTCAGAAGCATCTGGTCGATGCCCGCACAGCGACGGAAGAGGCGCGCGTCCGGTTGTCGAGCGTCGAGGAACGGCTCTCCAGGCTGGATCATGAGATTGCGGCGATGCGCACGCAGGCCGACCAGGAGACTGCGAAAGAAGAACAGCGTCTGAAGTCCGCTCTGGAGGAAGAGACGAAGAAGATTCTCGCCGCAGCCGAGCAGGAGATTGCATCGGCGACGATTCAGGCACGCCAGCAGCTTCAGCAGCATGCAGCCGAGCTTGCGATCGAGCAGGCCGCGCGCAAGCTGGTGGTCACCGCGGAGACGGACCGGTTGCTGGTGCAGCGGTTCGCGCAGCGGCTCGCCGGCAAGGGAGAGAACTGATGGCTACCGCCCTTGCACTGCGCTATGCTCGCGCGTTTGCCGATGTTGCAGAATCGGCGAAGCTCGATTCCGCCGCTGCGCAGTCGCAATTGCGCGATTTCGCGGATACGGTCTCCGGCAGTCGCGACCTGCGGGAGCTGCTGGAGAATCCGTCGATCGAGCAGGCATCGAAACTCAACGTGCTGGACGCGATCAGAAAGCGCCTCGGCATGTACACGCAGGTGCGCAATTTTCTCGCGGTCATCCTTGAACACGGCCGGCTCGCGGAATTGAACGATATCCTTGAACAGTACCGCGAGATCGCCGATGCGGACTCGGGGGCGGTCGAGGCGAAGATTGTGACCGCCCGGCGGCTGAACGATGCCGATCGCGCCCAGCTTGAGGCGCAGGTCACCCGTATGGCCGGCGCGAAGGTTCGTGCAAGCTACGCCGAGGACGCCTCGCTCATCGGCGGCGCGGTGGTTGAGATCGGTTCGACGATCTACGATGGCTCGGTTCGCGCACAGCTGCAGCAGTTGAAGGAACAGCTTTTGAATGCTTGATCCCACTGCGGGATGGCATACAGAGTTCGGAATCAGGATTTCAGAGCAGGGTTGAGGTAGAAGGAAGACATGGCAAAGATCAACGCGGACGAGATCACAGCGCTCCTCCGCGACCAAATCGCAAACTACCAGCAGCGCATCCAGGTCGACGAGGTGGGCACGGTCATCTCTCTCGGCGACGGCATCGCGCGCGTGCACGGCCTGGACAAAGCCATGGCCGGCGAAATGCTCACCTTTCCCCACGGCGTCTCCGGTCTCGCCATGAACCTCGATGAGGCTGAGGTGGGCGCCGTGCTGTTGGGCGACTTCTCCGAGATTCGCGAAGGCGATGAGGTGAAGCGCACCGGCACCATCATGTCCGTGCCTGTGGGCGATGCCATGATTGGCCGTGTTGTCGACGCGCTCGGCAATCCCATCGACGATAAAGGCCCCATTGCTACCACCGAGCGGCTGCCCATCGAGCGCCTCGCTCCCGGCGTCATCGATCGCCAGGGCGTGCGTGAGCCGATGGCCACCGGCATCAAGGCTATCGACACGATGATTCCCATCGGCCGCGGCCAGCGCGAGCTGCTGATTGGCGACCGCCAGACCGGCAAGACCGCCATCGCGCTCGACACCATCATCAACTCGCGCGGCAAGGATCTCATCTGCATCTACTGCGCCATCGGCCAGAAGCGCTCGTCGGTCGCGCAGATCGTGAAGACACTGGAAGAGCACGGCGCGCTCGAATATACGATTGTGGTCGCCGCGACCGCCTCCGAGCCCGCGCCGATGCAGTATCTCGCGCCCTTTGCCGCGTGCGCCATCGGCGAATACTTCCGCGACAGCAAACGCCATGCGCTGGTCATCTACGACGATCTCTCGAAGCATGCTGTCAGCTATCGCGAGATCTCGTTGCTGCTGCGCCGTCCCCCCGGACGCGAAGCGTATCCCGGCGATGTCTTCTATCTCCACTCGCGTTTGCTGGAGCGCGCCTCGAAGCTTTCGGACAAGCTTGGCGGCGGTTCGCTCACCGCATTGCCTGTTATTGAAACGCAGGCCGGTGACGTATCCGCGTACATTCCCACCAACGTGATCTCCATCACCGACGGTCAGATCTTCCTCGAAACCGACCTCTTCAACTCCGGCGTGCGCCCGGCCGTGAATGTCGGCCTCTCGGTATCCCGCGTGGGCTTCGCCGCGGCCATCAAGGCAACCAAGCAGGTCGGCTCTACGCTCAAGCTCGATCTCGCACAGTACCGCGAACTCGCGGCATTCGCGCAGTTCG
The DNA here is from genome assembly GCA_035572415.1 of Acidobacteriaceae bacterium. Classification (GTDB taxonomy): domain Bacteria; phylum Acidobacteriota; class Terriglobia; order Terriglobales; family Acidobacteriaceae; genus Edaphobacter. The sequence continues at coordinate 7,335 of DATNAU010000148.1, read as the reverse complement.
GCTCCGATCTCGATAAAGTCACGCTGGCACAGCTCAACCGTGGCCAGCGGCTTACAGAGTTGCTGAAGCAGCCGCAGTTCCATCCCCTCTCGGCGGAGAAGCAGGTGGCAATTCTCTTTGCCGGAACGCAGGGCCTGCTGGACGATGTGGAGGTGAAGGATCTGCGCGCCTTCGAGGACGGCTTCTATCCGTATCTCGACTCTGCCGCGCCCGCGATCCTGAGCGACATCGCCACCAAGAAGGCGCTGGACGACGACATCAAGGCGCGCCTTACGCAGGCCATCAAGGACTACAAGGGCGGCTTTCTTGCAGGACTGAAAGAGAAGGAGTCTGCAAGGCAGGCAGCAATCGCAGGAGCCGCGAGCTAACTCGCGGAAGGGATAGGACAGAAGCAAAGGCATGGCGAACGTACTCGATCTCCGGCGGCGCATCCGCAGCGTGAAGAACACGCGGCAGATCACCAAGGCCATGAAGATGGTCTCGGCGGCCAAGCTGCGTCGCGCGCAGGATCGCGCCATGCGGGCTCGTCCCTACGCGCAGATGTTAGCGAACGTGCTGGTCTCGATTGTGCGCCGGACGGACCTTTTCAATGAGCAGAGCGGCGAGATTCGCCACCCGCTGCTGGTCGCCCGCGAGGAGAAGAACGCGCTGGTGGTGGTGATCGCGGGCGACAAGGGCTTTGCCGGTGCGTTCAACTCGAACATTGGCAAGGCCGCGCAGAAGTTCATCGACGCACGCCGCGCGATAGGCCAGACGATCGATCTGGAACCGGTAGGTAAGAAAGCGATCGGCCTTTATAAGAAGCGGTTTGCGGCCGCGAATTACGAGAAGACCGAGCGGCATTACGACAACGATCTGTCGACGCACTATGAGGTCGTCCGGCATCGCGCTCAGCCGATTGAGGTGGTTGCCGAGCATCCGGGCATGCTGCTGAAGATCGAAATCGATGATGTTTCCAACCTCGCGCGCAGCATCATCGAACGGTACGAGCGCGCCGAGATCGATTCGGTCTATCTGGTCTACAACGAATTCAAGTCCGTTATCTCGCAGCGCGTGGTTGTCGAAAAGCTGCTGCCCATCCAGAAGCTCGGTACCCATGAGATCACCTCGTTTGAGGAGATGAGCGAGGAGCAGCGCGAAGCGGCGGCACGTGCGGCTGCGACCTCCGGCGTCCCCATTCAGGAGCCGGAAGACACCGAGGCGGAGGCGGAAGCGAAGAAGTTTGGCACCGCGGATGTCGACTATATCTACGATCAGCCCCCCGAGAAGCTCTTCCGGCACCTGATGCCGCGTTACGTCACCACGCAGATCTTCCACGCGCTGCTGGAGTCCGCTGCGGCCGAGCACGCTGCGCGCATGACGGCGACCGACGCGGCTACAAAAAATGCCGGAGATCTGATCGATTCGCTCACGCTCACCATGAACCGCGTGCGCCAGGCCGCCATTACACGGGAGATCATCGAGATTGTCAGCGGCGCCGCCGCGTTGTAGGGAATAGCAGCGGGCTTCAGCCCGCGGAATCGAAGGATTGAAACACGCGGGGCTTTAGCCCCGGAGAGTTTAGAGAAACGACTATGGCAGACAACATCGGAAAAGTAATCTCCGTCAGCGGCCCGGCCGTTGACATCCAGTTTGAAGAGAAGGCAATGCCGCCGATCTACCAGGCGCTGCGCATCGTCAGCGACGGCTTCAACGTCCCCACGCCACTCAACATCACTGTCGAGGTGCAGCAGCATCTCGGCGAAGGCCGCGTGCGCACTATCGCCATGGAGGCGACCGAAGGCGTCGTTCGCGGCATGAACGCCATCGACACCGGCGCGCCGATTTCGGTGCCCGTCGGCCGTCCGACGCTGGGCCGCGTGCTCAACGTCCTCGGACAGCCCGTCGACGAGCTTGGCCCGGTGAACGCCACCGAGCATAAGCCGATTCACCGTCACGCACCTGCGTTCGATGAGCAGTCCACGTCGGAGGAGATGTTCGAGACCGGCATCAAGGTCATTGACCTGATCCAGCCCTTCTTGAAGGGCGGCAAGATCGGCCTCTTTGGCGGCGCCGGCGTCGGCAAGACCGTCATCATCCAGGAACTGATCAACAACGTCGCGACCAAGCACGGCGGCTTCTCCGTGTTCGCCGGCGTGGGCGAGCGCACTCGCGAAGGCAACGACCTCTGGATGGAGTTCCAGGAATCCGGCGTCATCGACCTCAAGGATTTCTCAAAGTCCAAAGCCGCGCTGATTTACGGCCAGATGACCGAGCCGCCGGGAGCGCGTCTGCGCGTCGCCCTCACGGGCCTCACTGTCGCCGAATACTTCCGCGACGAAGAAGGCGCCGACACGCTGCTCTTCATCGACAATATCTTCCGCTTCACGCAGGCCGGCTCCGAGGTTTCGACGCTGCTCGGCCGTATGCCCTCCGCCGTCGGCTACCAGCCGAACCTCGCCACGGAAATGGGCGAGTTGCAGGAGCGCATCACATCGACCAAGAAAGGCTCGGTCACCTCCGTGCAGGCCGTCTACGTTCCCGCCGACGATCTCACCGATCCCGCGCCTGCAACGACCTTCGCTCACCTCGACGCGACCACCGTGCTCTCGCGTCCGCTGTCGGAGCTCGGCATCTATCCAGCCGTCGATCCTCTGGCATCAACCTCGCGCATTCTTACGCCCGCGGTCGTCGGGCAGGAACACTACGACGTTGCGCAGGGCGTTAAGCGAATCCTGCAGCGCTACAAGGACCTTCAGGACATCATCGCCATCCTCGGCATCGACGAGCTCTCCGAGGAAGATAAAACCACAGTGGCTCGGGCGAGAAAGGTCCAGCGCTTCCTCTCCCAGCCCTTCCACGTCGCCGAAATTTTCACCGGCATCCCCGGCGCATACGTCAAGATCGAGGAGACCGTCCGCAGCTTCAAGGAGATCATCGAGGGCAAGCACGACTCGATCCCCGAGCAGGCCTTCTACCTCAAGGGCGGTATCGAAGACGTCCTCAAGGCGGCCGAGAAGATGCAGGCGGCGAACGCATAACTCAAATGGCTGACACCTCCAACTCGAACCTGCTGACGGTCCGCCTAGTTTGCCCGGACCGATTACTGCTCGATGCGACCGCAGAGGCTGTCGAGCTGCCCGCGCTGACCGGCTACATGGAGGCGCTTTATGGAGCGGCGCCGCTGCTGGCTGAACTTGGCGCGGGCGAAGTGCGTCTGCACGGCGGATCGGCGGGCGAACAGCGCTTCTTTGTCGCGTGGGGCTTCGTCGAGGTGCTGCCGGAGCGCGTGACCATTCTCGCGGAAACTGCATTGCATCCGGAAGAGATTGACACCACCGCTGCCCGCGAAGAGCTTGCCGAGGGCGAGAAACTGTGGTCGACTGCGGGCGACGACGGCGAGCAGTACGACCGCGCGAATATCCTGATGCGCGAGGCGGAAGAAAAGCTAGCTTCCGCTTCGGGTCATTCCACCGCGCACTAATCCATCGTGTAATTCTTCCACCCGGCGGCTAAAGCCGCATCAATTCTTTCCACCTTCTACCGCGCGCTAAAGAAGGTGCTGAAAAAGTCGCCGCCCGTTTTGCATTCCCTCGGCGGCTAAAGCCGCCCCGTTTTTGCTCCTTAACGGCGCGACTAAAGTCGCGCCCTTTCAAATCAGGCCTTTTTCAGCACCCTTTCAAGCGCGCTGCTAGTCCGTTACCAGCCGCGCGTCTGGAGCAGTTCGTGCTCCTCGATCGCGGCGGCGGCGAGGCCTTTCATGGTGCCGGTGACGGTCTCCGAGGCTTCGGCGAGGACCTTGGGATCGTTGTAGTGCGTGGTGGCGAGCACGATGGCCTTGGCGCGGGAGACGGCCTCTTCGCGCTCGGTGGGATTGTTCTCTACATCGAGCGGCGTGGCGCGTTCCTTCATGAAGATTCCCGAGCCGACGAAGACGGTCTCCGCGCCGAGCTGCATCATCAGCGCGGCGTCGGCCGGCGTGGCGATGCCGCCGGCGGAGAAGTTGGGCACGGGCAGCTTGCCGGACTTCGCCACCATGCGCACCAGCTCATACGGCGCACCATGGATCTTCGCCGCGTTGTACAGCTCGTCGTCGCCCATCACCGTCAGCTGGCGCATCTCGCGCTGGATGGTGCGCATGTGCTGCACGGCGTGGACCACGTCGCCGGTGCCGGCCTCGCCCTTGGTGCGGATCATGGCGGCGCCTTCGGCGATGCGCCGCAGGGCCTCGCCCAGGTTGCGCGCGCCGCAGACGAAGGGCGTCGTGAAGGCGTGCTTGTCAATGTGGTGAGTCTCGTCGGCGGGCGTCAGCACCTCGGACTCGTCGATGAAGTCGACGCCGATGGCTTCGAGCACCTGCGCTTCCGCGAAGTGGCCGATGCGCGCCTTGGCCATTACCGGGATGGTGACCGCGGCCATGATCTGCTTGATGAGCTTCGGATTCGCCATGCGCGCGACGCCGCCCTCGGCGCGGATCATGGCGGGCACGCGCTCCAGCGCCATGACGGAGATGGCGCCGGCCTCTTCGGCGATCTCCGCCTGGGCCACGTTCATCACGTCCATGATGACGCCGCCCTTGAGCATCTCGGCGAGGCCGAGCTTTAGGCGGAGAGTCTGCGAATTCTGGTCCGGGTTTGCCATAGTACCAATTCTCAAGTCTACCAACTGCTTAACAACTCCGCTGTGGGGGGGGGTACCCCCCTATCCCTTTTCTTCAAGATCTAGAAAACAAATTACTTAGAGAAAGCGATCCTTGAAACCAAAGGACTTTTTGGCAAGATCTAGAAAATAATAGGCTTATCAATACGTCCGCGAACTCCTCAAGAAGACGACAGCCCACTCCGTTGTCTCCTCTTTCTATTTTAGCGGATTGGGGCCGGGAGTTTTGGCTCGGAAGTGGTGTGGGTAGAGTGGGTTGGAAGAAAGAATTTGACAGGCATTGCGGAAATTGCAGCCACCGAACCCGTGCGCGTTTAAGGCCAATCCTGAGCGCCGTGGAAGACGCGCGAAATCTCAATCGCATCCGGCTTCACTTGGTAGACAACAATGTAGGGCAATGGCGCGAAGATAAGTTCGCGCCGTCCGGGCATACGGCGGCTGTCTCTACCCAGACGGGGAAAGTTCTTCAAGCGGCCGCACTCGTGGTAGATCGTTTGTGAAATCCTGCGGGCAGCTTCAGGGTTGTCCTGTTCCATCCAACCGCAGATTTGTTCCAAATCGTTAGCGGCGGGCAGCGACCAGCGAACTTCGATCACTGTTGGAGGAACCGATTCAGGCGCTCGCCTACCTGCTCGTGGGTGAGGTACTCGCCGCGCTGCAATGCATGCTCGCCGCGTGTGACGGCGTCGATGAAGCGGCTTTCCTCATCGAAGTACCGGGCCACGACCTGCTGCACTAGCTCATCGGGGTTGCGGCCCTGTTCAGCGGCAGATTGGGCGAGTTTTGCTTCCTGCTCGGGTGTGAAGTGCACTTCCATGAGGCTCAGAGTACGAGAAAAAACAGCGTGCGGCAAGCCTCAGCCGAGGAGGTTTGGGCGGAGGGATTCGGCGTGGAGTCTGAGATGTCTACGAGTTCTGCAGCCATGCCCTTAAGCAAGACCAATGCGGGGATTCTTCGGCTACGCCTCAGAATGACAGGTTCGATCATGACGGCTTGTCGATAAAGCGTCGTGGCGCGATCCCACCCAAGCGAAGCTTGGATGGTGCACCCGGGGTTCTTCCACCCCACCCGTCCGCTTTGCGTATGGAGGGGGCACCCGGCAGATGATCGTGAGCTATGTGGGCGGGGTGGTGGAACGCGAAGCGCTACAGATGGCGAGGATGCTGGTGCCGAACCTGTCTGCCTTGTCAGGGCCGATGCCGGCTACGTTGAGGAGTTCCGGGATGGAGCGCGGCGAAGCGATCGCGAGGTTGCGGATGACTGCATCGCTGAGCACGATGAACGCGGGCTTGCCGGTCTTGCCGGCCTCGGTCTTGCGCCAGGCGCGGAGCGCATCGTCGACCTGCTGTTGGGCGGCGGAGTAGCGGAGTGTTGGATCGGGCGCGGACTTGCGTGCCGAGGGCTTGCGAGAGGAGTCTCGCTTCCGATCCGCGGGGCTGTGCGTTGAAGGCAAGGGCAGGAGGACGCCTACGAGATCCGAGGCATCCTCGCTGCGGCCCTCATGCGTGAGCGCGGCTTTTCTATAGGAAAGCTCGCGGCCTTCGGCGTTGGTGAAGGTCGCGCTGGCGAGTGTGATGAGGCCGGCGCGGGCGAGGGCATCGAGCAAAACATCGAAGAGCCGGCGGTCGAACGCGGACTCGAGAGTGGGTGCGAGGTCGGTGAAGAGTTTTCCGGTAGCGCGCGAAGGCGCGTTGCCGAGGGCACGGAGAATGGCGCGGAGGTCGCGCGCCTGGGCCGGCGATGGGCCGGCGAAGCACTGAGCGCTTGCGGTAGACGGAGAGCAGAAGTCGCATTTGCCGCAGGGGCGGTGTGAGTCCGCCGTATCGCCGAAGTGGCGGATGAGGGCGCGCATGCGGCATTGCTGCGTCTGCGCGAATGCGACCATGCTGTCCAACTGCGCGCGGCGGAAGGCATGTTGCGCTTCGTATGCTGTGCGCCAGGATTCGGGCGAGGCGTGGGCGATCCGGCGCAAATCCCCGGCGACATCCATGCATGCTGCGCCTTGCGCTACGAGTTTGTCCGCGATGCGGTTGAAGGTTTCGAGGTCCAACTGAAGGCGCTCGGCGATGTCTTCCGGCGGAAGGTATGCATCCTCCGGCAATGCGCGTGCGGCGCGGGTGAGATCGGAGGTGGGCGGATAGTCGCGCTCCAGGAAAAACTCATGCATTCTGCGATCGGCGAAGCTGTGCAGCAGAACCGTGCGCGCGGGGAGGCCGTCGCGTCCGGCGCGGCCGATCTCCTGATAGAACGCCTCGACCGACGCGGGCAGCGCGGTGTGGACGACCGTGCGGACGTTTGCCTTGTCGATGCCCATACCGAATGCGATGGTTGCGACGACGACTTCGAGCTTGCCGGATTGGAAGGCGCGCTGCACCTGGTCGCGGACGGCGGGTTCGAGGCCGGCATGGTAGGCCGCGGCGGGGAAGGCACGACCGAGTTCGGCAGCGAGCTCTTCGGCTGCTTTGCGAGAGGGCGCGTAGACGATGGCAGGGCGCGCGGCGGGATCGCGAAGCATGGTGACGGTGAAGTCATTGCGCTGCGGGCGTGACATTTCGACGATTTCGATGGCGAGATTGTCGCGGCGGAAACCGTGGATGAAGAGCGCGGGATTTTGGAGTTGCAACTGAGCCACGATGTCGCGCTGGACGGTGGGCGTGGCAGTGGCGGTGAGCGCGATGATAGGAGCGGGGCGTAGCG